>JBIOZK010000190.1:0-23720 GCA_044870975.1 Pyrinomonadaceae bacterium | reverse complement strand
CCGGTGTTCTCACCTATGAAGAGTATTTCCCTTATGGCGGCACCTCATTGAAATGGGGCCGCAATAAATTGGACTCTGCGCTAAAGGAATATCGGTACGCAGGGAAAGAACGGGATAACGCCACCGGTCTCTATTACTACGGGGCCAGATACTACGCGTCATGGCTCTGCCGTTGGCTCAGTCCCGATCCGGGATGGATCATAGACGGCCTAAATCTATATGCCTTTGTCGGAGGCAATCCGCTGACGAATATCGACGTTGGCGGCATGGGTAAAAAACGAAAACTCGAGGAAGCCCCGAACGTTTCCAAGGCCGACCAAAACAAGAGCCGAAAACTAGATAACATCGATGAGCCTGAGGAGCCAACGGCGTTGGACGAAATCTCCGTTACAACCGGAAAAGGTTGGAAAAAGGTATGGAAAAGGTTATTGGCCGATCAGTCCATCAAGGTCGATTTGTTTCCCGGGGTTGCTCCGGGCAGAAAAGCCACACTTTCAAGAATGCAACAAAGGAGTTCAACGGCTCCTGCGAATGTCTTCTTCCAAAAAGAAGCTGGATTTGGCGGCAAAAGTACCACCCGATATGGAACAAAACGTAAAGGTGGGACTACCAAACCTGGCCTCTTCGAAGCTTTAGAAACCCCACGCGGCGAAGAATTTTCACGGACATCTCGCAGAGTTATCAAAGGAACACTTACTACCGCTCCCGTCGGATTGAGTAACGACGAGCTTAGTGAAGCGATGGTCGTCGGTTCACTTGCGATGACCTCTGAACGAGCGCGAGGCTGGGCCGCTCCTCACGTGGCACTAATATTCCTAGGCTTTGCTAAGTGTGCGCCGCACGACACTCACGCGATACAAGAATATAACCAGTACTACATTCCCGCTCCTGAGGGCTCTGGAGCTAGCGCAATTCAACAGTTTAGCGCTGATCTGCTCGAACTTAAGAATCGGGCCACATCTCCTAAGGCCTCTGAACTGCAAAAGTTTTATAACGCGCATTCCGCTTTCTTCACCGGCGCGAAGTTCTATCTTGAGGGAAAAGATTTTACGGCAGCAAAATACAGCGCTGGCAGCTTTGGCGACATCAGCAAGCTCGCAGCAGGAAATAAAGCTGACGTAGTTATGGCCGTCAGCCGTTATATCGACTACCTAAGTGACAGATATAAACATTTAACCGCTTAGTTTCTTTTGACGGAGAACCCCCGATGCATGATGGCGTGCGGCAATTATTACAGTTCTTTCTTGAGCAAAATGCCGGATTTGACCTGCTGAATTTCGATTCTCATCTGCCAGGGATGGCCGAATCGCTAGATTTCGGGAATCTGGATTCAAGCGAAACGATCTCGACACTGAAAACCCTTCAACGCCTGTTGCGCGTGTATCCGTCAACGGAGATCGCAACGCGCCTCATGGAAGCGGGCTTTCACTCTGCACACCAGATCTCGGCCCTTTCTGAGCAGCAGTTTGTGCAACGGAGTTCTAAGTCTTTGGAAGGCCTTTCCGCAACCAACGGCAAAGAGCTAGCACGTTCAATTCATTGCAGCGCCACCAGCATCGTTGAGTGCCTCAGGCTGCAAGCAATGAGTCTGGCTATCCTCGTCAGCCCCGCTTCGCTCGCATCCCCGGCGAGCAATTCTTCAGTCTTACTGAATTTCTACAGCGGCTTGCCCAGCTATAAGGAATTGTTTGGCGGCCTGAACTATGTCCAATGCGAAGAGTGTCAATCAATCTGGAGTCCCGCCGCTTACTTTGTAGATCTTTTGCGGTTGGTGGAAACGAAAATCACCAAACCTGCGAATGAACAACTTTCTCTCTCAGCGCGTCGTCCTGACTTGTGGCAAATTCCGCTCACTTGTGAAAGCACAAATGACGAAGTGCCTTACCTGCAAATTGTCAATCAGATCCTGGAGGCGCAGGTAAAGGCGCGGATGAAAAAGGTTGTGATCGCTGGACTGCAGCCTGCCGGGGTAAGACCAGTCCTTAACTTTACCGGCGACACTTATATTGAGATCGAACAAAACCCGTTTCTCGTCCCCGATTATTCGACGTCACCCGCGTCGTATAATCCGCCCACCGCTTTCACGATCTGTGTATGGATAAACCCCGCATCTTTGAACCCTGCCGGCTCCATGCCGATCATGGGTTCGTACTCATCAGATGGTAGCAATGAGAACCTGCCAAGTTTGTATATGCCTGAGAATACAAGCAATCTGGTGGCCTTCTTGCAGGCAAAGACCGAGTTCACCCACACGATAGAGAACTTCTTCACAGGCGCGAACGAATGGGTTCATGTGGCTTGGGTATTTGAGTCAACCGAACAAACCCAACAATCCACAATTTACCGTAACGGAATCGAGGTCGGGACTGTTTCTCCCGGAACGATAAGC
Organism: Pyrinomonadaceae bacterium; assembly: GCA_044870975.1. Classification (GTDB taxonomy): domain Bacteria; phylum Acidobacteriota; class Blastocatellia; order Pyrinomonadales; family Pyrinomonadaceae; genus UBA11740. The sequence goes on along the minus strand of JBIOZK010000190.1, from coordinate 21,331 downwards.
GTTGTCTCCGGCACTAAGGAATCCTATTACATCGGCAATTCAGACAGTAAAAGTTGGAACGGGATGATTGCCAACGTCGGCATTTGGCTGCGAGCGTTAGCGCCGAATGAGATACGCGAAGTGATGAAAGCTGAGGGCTTGCCTGAAAGCCGTAGTGACATGGCCTCTTACTGGCTGATTGATGACGGTACTACTACCAATAACACGATTGCCAATTCGGCGCCCTACGCAATTGTTAACTCGACGTTGGGCGGGACGCTGCAAAGCTCAGGGACCTGGACTGACTTATCAGTGAGTACAGCGTCCAGCTTCTTGTCGGCAAATCCCGTCTTTTCACAGCAGCCTCTTTTATATCTTGCCACTCAGGATTACCCATTCAAGTTACCGTTTAATCATCCGTTAGTGCAGATTCGGCGTCTGCTTGATCATTTTGGTTTTACGCTGGCGGATCTTTATGCCGCATTTCATGTAGGCAAAGCTAAGGGAGATCATCCCGCCGGCATCGCGCGCGAAATGCTTGAGTTATCGCCCGAGAAGTACCGTCTTCTGACGAGGGCAATAGACTCCTTTGAATTGCCACAAGCATATGGATTGATCGATGGCGAAAATCCAGCCGACCTTAGCGACGCCCAGACGTTTCTTAACCAGACCGGACTTGACGACACTCAACTTAACGAACTCTTTTATCAAAATCTTCGTCGCAAACGGGTGCTTGAGTTTGACGGTTCGCTTGAGGTGTTTATCGGCAATCCCCCGGCCCTGCAGGCATTGACCGGCGATCTGACCATTGAGTTGTGGGTACGGCCAAACCAGTCAGCCAATCAAACTTTGCTGGATAAATCGTGGTGCGGCGAATTCTCTGTGGTAATTAGCGGCGCCCCAACCAATTATTACTACGGCGAACTCGGCGCGGCGCCAAAAAGTGATGAGGACGGATTTCAGAAGCTAACCGGACCCAATCTGACTCCGCATGAGTGGTCACACCTGGCGATCGTTCGAGATCTTTCCAGCAGCACGCCGACCTTGACCTTTTACGTTAATGGCAGCTCAACTTCTGCCTCCGCCACCTATGCGGCGGCTGTAGCCGGGATATGGCCGGTGTTAATAGGCAACGGGTGGAGCGGCGCATTCACGGGACAGATCGCTGATGTGCGGCTCTGGAAAACCGCACGGACCGAGGATCAAATCAACGCGGCAATGAACCAGCGACTGATAGGCAATGAGGCAGGATTATCCGGATGTTGGCCGCTTGACGATGGTTTCGGGACCACGGTGCATGACATTTCATCCAGCGAAAACAACGGCACCGTTGGAGGTTTGCCGGCGGCATCTACGGACCCGCCGATGCCGCTGATAGATGCCGCTGCGTGGCCTTTTGCTTCAGAGTTAGCCTGGGACAGCAACGAAATCAACGGGCAAATTCTTAGTCAGTTCTTTATTAATCAGGGACTACAGGCAAACCTCCCGGCGAGCCAGTACCAATATCTGGCGATTCAAAACTGCCAGACAAACGGTAAACCTACGCAAACTATTGTTGTGGCGAATCCGGTGGCGGGCACCGCAACCGCATTAAATGACCCCGGCACGCTCGATCGGCTGAACCGATTCATCCGTCTAGCACAGTCGCTGGAATGGTCGTTTGCTGATCTGGATCTGGCGCTGCGATCGATCACAGCCCCGCCGCATACTGCGATTGACGAAACAGCAATCAAAGCGCTCGCGGCCATTAAGAAGCTGCAATCAAAGCTGGGTCTAAAAGTTGATGAGGTCTGCGCTCTGTGGAGCGACATGAACACCTTCGGTATCGGCAATGATCCTGAGCCGGCCGACTTGTTCGATCGGACGTTGAACTATCCACAGTCATTTACTAATACCACCGGCGTTCCCGGGACTCCGCCATATCGTCCGCTGTACTCATCGAATCCGCTCTATACCGATACGCCACTTACGTGGAGTCCGGCTGATCGCATTCATGACGACGCCGTCAGTACCCGTTCGAGTTTGCGCGCCGCGCTCAGACTGGCCGACGCTGATTTGACCCGGATCGCCGAAGAGATCGTCCAAAACGATGGCACGATTTCCCTCACCGTCCCCAATCTTTCGAAGTTCTATCGTTATGCCACGCTGGCGCATGCATTGGACCTACCCGTCAGTGAACTGCTGACGCTGTTACGGTTGGTGTCCATCGACGATCAACAACCAATAGAGTCTCTACTCGACATCGTCGCCTGGGCAGAATGGATGAAAGCAACCGGTTTGAATACGGCCCAGCTTGAATACCTTACCACCGGGAAAACAAACCCGTGGATCGATCGCGGATACGATCCCGATGCCGTGGCCGGGATGTTGAGCAGCATGTTCCAGGACGCGCAGCCGGTACTGCTGACGCCTAACTCCTTCATGACCACGGGAATCAGTCAACAGCAAGCTGAGCAGATATTTCAAACGCTCGAAACCGATGGGGCCCTTGATGCGAACGGAAGGGTATTGAAACAACCGGTTGAGCAAGCCTTGGGCCCAGAGCCACTGTCGCGTAGCGTCCTGAACTTTGACGGCTCTTCTACTTACATATCAATCCCCAACGATCCCTTTATCGGCGCTGACAAGAATCCATTCAAGCAATTCACAATATGTGTCTGGGTAAACCCAAAGGTCACCAATCCTACGATTGACTTTACGGTTTGTGGCGGGCGGGATAACGGAGAACTGTATCAGACAAAGCCCACAATGTATCTGGATAGCGGTACTCCGAATGAGTTGGTCTTAACGCTCGGAGGCTCTGATGGAACGAACAATCAAGAGATCTTCACTCAAAAACTGTCATTTTTCCCTGAACCTGGAGCATGGGTGCATATTGCCTGGGTTTTTGAGGTTAGCGGTGACACCGCCGGAACGTCGTCTGTGTACCGGAATGGAAAGTTGATCGACAGCCAAACGGTATCAAATATCGGCGAAATCTATACTTCAACATCGACTGGGTTTGCTCTCGGCCTGCTTGCTGGAGTTGGCAGTGGTCACTGGTCAGGCGAAATATCCAATTTCGGCGTTTGGGAAAGGACTTTGGATGAAGACGAAATTATCTCAGCCATGTATGCCACCGACGTCCCCAAAGACAACATCGGCCTGACCGCCTATTGGGAAATTGACGATCAATCGATCACGATCAAAGACTCGGTTGGTGACAACAGTGGCACCACCCACGGCCCCACCAATTGGGTGTCCAGCCGCGATCTGTTAGGAGGATCAAATAGCAGCAATCTAATCGACTTGCTGGTGCGGGAAAGATTGACTGCGGCGCTGGCGCAGCAGGATGTGTTTGTGACTCAGAAGCTGGCGGCGTTCTTTAAGACGTCACCCGCTACGATGTTTGGGGTTCAGGCGGTTGCAACGGCCACAATTGATCAGCCGTTAGGGCACATCAACCGGTTGCTCATCGATCTTCCACCCGGAGACAGCCTCCCCGACCACGTCAATCAATTGTTCGCCGCTCTCGCTCGGGACTTGTATCTGGCAAATGCATTGAAATTGCCTGCGCCGGTAATGGCGCAAATCGCCTTTCAACCCACGGCTTTCAGTATTTCTGATCTTCCCAAGCCGGGCGTTTCATTTAACTGGACGCTTAAGAATCTCCGCGCCCTTACCATTTACCAGAAGTTACTGGCTTCATTTAGGACGACACCAGAGGCCTTTGCTGCCTATTTTCGACGGGCAGTAAAGACTGCTCCGGGATTCGCGGCGGCGGCACAGTCAAAGCTGGCGGACATCACGGATTGGCCCGTTGATCAGATTGCGCTGCTTGAAGGACAGGACTTTTGGAGCGATCAGCAGTTTGACACCGTGGAGCAGGTAGCCGGCCTGAAAGAATGTTTCGACCTTGCCGAGCGGCTGGGGTGTGGCATCGACTTCCTTTTGACACTAAGACGCCTTCATTCATTTCACCTCGGCAGGCCCGGCCACCAGCCCCGAATTGACGTTTGGGAAGCTTATCAAATCATCGCGCATGACCTCAGTCAGACAATCGGCGCTAAATACGGCAACAGCATCGCGCCACAGGTCATGAGTCAAATCGAAGGCAAGCTGGAAGAGTTCAAGCGCGACGTGTTCGCGGCATTCTTGTTATGGGAATTGAGCTTTACCTACAAGGACATTAAGACCACCGATGATCTTTACGACTTCCTGCTCATCGACGTTGATATGTCCAGCGTGGTCCAGATTTCTCTCTTAAAGGCGGGCTTGAATTCACTCCAGCTTTATGTCGAAACCACCCAGATGAATCTGGAATCAGAGGTGGTAAATGAGATTCCGCGTCTGTGGTGGAAATGGATGTCGAACTATCGCGTTTGGCAGGCCAACCGCGAGGTATTTCTCTATCCCGAAAATTACATCGACCCGGGGCTCAGGCGTTTTCCCACTCCCGAATTCAAGCAACTCCAGTCGAATCTGCAGCAGGGCAGTTTGACGCCTGAATTGGTGGAAAAAGCTCTGGCTGGTTACCTGGAAGGTTTAGCCAACATAGCCAACCTTGAGATTGTCGCCAGTTATCGGGCAGCGGTAAGTGTGCGAGCGGCCGCGTCTCAGGACGATCAAACCATCGACACGCTTTTTGTGTTTGGCCGCACCCGCACCAATCCGGCGACGTTTTACTATCGCACATTGCGGATGTTTGGCGGGGCCAAAGACTCCGTTTGGACTCCGTGGCAGCAAATCAACCTGACAATTAACGCCAGGATGATTACGCCGGTTTACGTATTTGAAAAGCTGTTTATCTTTTGGGTTGAGCAAACTTCCAAGACAGTCAACATAACGCCGGACAGCACTACCAGCACCACTTCCTCCTCTTCCAGCAGCAGCGTCAAGCAAGACTCTTATCAGGTTACCACCGCGACGATTTATTTCAGTTTTCAAAAACTGGATCGGACATGGACTCAGCCGCAAATACTAGAACAAAACTGTCCGATCGTGGTGACTCCCGCCCCGGTAACCACAAAAAATCCCACCATCAATCCGAAAGAGCCCGAGTGGAATCGTGTTAGGACATTTGTCAATCAGGCTGCCGACCAATTACTGGTTCTTTTGGGTGAACTCACTCCGGCCGCCCCTCCGGCTGCCGCTAAGCCACAAGAACCGACAGGAAATCATGAGATCGATGCTTATGACGACATGATCTATGAAAGCCTGGCGTTCGCAAATTCGATCAGCGCATCGGGATTTCAAACAAGTTATGTGCCGCTTTGGACTATCGGAGAGACATTGGGCCGTGACCGGGCGAAATTGAAAATAAATCCCACCGCCACGAACTTCTGTTCCGGTATCTTGATCAACGATCAATTGGAATATAGCGCTTTCCTTTTTCCCCTGCTGGTGGCAACACACGATGCTCTCACGGCTGCGCCGGAGGCCTTTCTGCCTTTGAGCGGCAGTTTCACCGGTAAGGTTGACGGGCAGAAAGCAACTGCGACTGCTGGTCCCGAATGGGTAACTGATGAAAGTAATCCTTTGGGGCCAGGCAATCCCGTGCTGGGCTTTGATAACGCCGCCCAAAATGTGAGCGCCAGTTTTAACGCGATGACCGGAAGTGTATCTGCCGAAGTCTGGGTTAAATTCACATCAGATCCGGGACAGAATTCCTATGGCTCGATTCTGACCATCACCGATCCTGCAAGTACAAAACCGAATGTGGGCTATCAGGTATTTTACTCCGGTGAATACATGTATATCGGCAACACCGGACTCTTACAAGCCTATCTTCCAATTCCCACCGTTAACGAGTGGGTATGTCTTACCTTTGTAGTTGACGCTGATTCTAAAAACGCCACCCTTTATCTGAACGGCATCCAAGCTGTCCAAACTACCGATATGACCATCTCCTCGGTCGACACGGTAATACTTGGTAACAATGGTGAAATGAATTGCTTCGCGGGGAATGTGACCCATGTTGCGATCTGGAATCGGGTTTTGAACAGTAAAGAAGTTATGCTGCGCTATCAAAACCCGGTTTCTTCAGCGCCGCTCCTCACAGCGGGACTTTCACCACTTGCCAGCCAAACCACGGAAACGGGCAACCAACCCGGATGGTTCACTTTCGATAATGGCGATGAGGCATTTTTGGTAGTCCCTATGGTTCCGGGAGAGAACAACGCGCCAGATGATTACGACATTTTTAAAAGCTTCGCCCAATTGGCTACGGTCAGTGGACCAGCTCCGGACACCATCAGCCAGCAAACCTATCAACGTGTCGTCACCGTAACGTTTGGCAATGCTGCTGCCAATCCGGCTATCTACAATTTCAACGACCTAAAGCTAGAGTATGTTCGCCTGACCACCCATACGGTGGCGGAGTTGCAACGAAGATTTTTGATCGGTGGCCCGGACATGCTGTTGGATTTGATATCGCAGAGTGCGCCGGAGATCCTGTTTGGGCGTTTCAAGCCTACGAGTACCGCAATCCCACCCGCGAAAAAGATGCTTGATTTTGACGGCGCGTTTGGTGAGTACTTCTGGGAATTATTCTTCTACACACCGTTTTTGATGGCTAATACGTTCAGCGCCAATCAGAGATTTCAACTGGCCCAGCAATGGTTTCAATACCTCTTTGATCCGACGCCACGACCTCAGGCCTGGTTGCACCCGCTCCCCACAGAGTTGTCCGGCAGCGGTCTCATCAGTAATTGGCCGCTTGAGGGTAACGCGGAAGACACAATGGGTATAAATTCGGGCCTGCTCGAGATCCTAAAAGAGCCGGCATTTGTTTCTACTCGTTTTGCGGATGGTAGATTGCGGTCGGTGTTTAACTCATCCGGAACCGAAAATAATTCAATACAAGTTCCGATTACTGCGTCCCTTCAAGTCACCAACGCTATCACGCTCGCCGGCTGGTACAACTTTTCCAGTTTCGGTTCGAGCGCGGATGAAGCCTTATTAATCGCCTGTCCGGTCGCTGACGACGTGGCGCCATATTATGTTTATCGCCTTGCCGCCCTGCCCGGAACCGGGTTCTTCTTCTCGCTGGGCCTTGATGGCAATGACACCGTAGTTTACTCGAACACTAACACCCCGATTCTGAATCAGTGGTATTACGTTGTCGGTACATATGATGGACAGAATATGTATCTATATGTAAATGGGGAGCAACAGACCAGTCACAATAGCACTACCGCAAAGATAGATACGTCGGATCAGAATGTCGTGCTCAGCACGTACGGCATGCTCGCGGATGTCCGCATCTGGGACCGAGCGCTGTCGGCCCAGGAAATTTCAAACTACTACCAGACGGTCACGCACCTGCAAAGCCATGTGACGACCCAAAATCGATTCTGGCGCTTTCGGCCGTTCTTGGCTGATCAGTCAGATTCGATTAAAGCTAATCTAAACAACCAACAACAGATCGCGGTTTACGAATACGATCCATTTGATCCCGACGCGCTAGCCCGATTACGCATCGGCGCAAACGAACGCGGGATTCTCATGCGTTATGTCGAAAACCTGATCAAGTGGGGCAACAAACTCTTTTCTCAATATACCTGGGAGACAATTACCGAAGCCTCGATGCTTTATACAGCGGCGCTTGATCTGCTCGGGCCAATGCCGAGACAGGACGGAGAGATCGTCGCGCCTCCCGTAAAAACCGCTTTTGATTTTGTCACCGAGTACGGCGGCGCCAAGAACATCCCGCAATTCCTGATTGAACTTGAGAACGTTACTTTTACTCCACCGACAGGCAAACAACTGCCCGCGCTGCCATTCAATCTGCTCAATAGTTATTTCTGTGTGCCGATGAATGAGGCCTTGCTGGCCCTGTGGAAAGCGGCCGATAGCCAGCTTTACAAGATCCGTCACGGAGAGAACATCAAAGGCCAACCTCAACCCCTGCCGTTGTTTGAACCGCCCGTGAGTCCGGCGGCAATGGTCAGGGCGGGAAGCAGCAGCGGGGCGGCTGCTCAGGCTTCGACGTCAGGTTCGGCGACTACGCCGTATTATCGGTTTAGCTATTTGATCGCGCAGGCCAAAGACTTAACCTCACAGGTGATTCAACTCGGGTCTAACCTGCTAGGCGCTCTGGAACGGCAGGATGCTGAACAGCTTGCCTTGATGCAAAACACTGATGAGGGCGTGATTCTCAACCTCACCACACAAATCAAGCAGAGTCAGATTGACGGATTAGAGCAGACCGCACAATCGCTGCAGGCGGCGCTGGCGGGCGCGCAGGATCGCCAGCAGACCTATCAATCATGGTTGCATACTGCGTCAGGCGACGATTCGTGGACGGACACACTGACACTGACAGAAAATCTCAGCCTCGGATTGTTGGCGGTGGCTACTGAGTTTCATGGCGGCGCGGCGTTGATGCGTGCGATTGCCTCTCCCATTTGTTTACTGCCCAACATTTTTGGATTGGCTGACGGCGGCATGAATTTTGGCGGCAGCGTTGAAGCGGTGGCTGGAGCATTGGATTCGACCGGCGCCACGTTGGGCAGCACCTCGCAGTTGCTTGGGATGGTGGCGCAATTCCAGCGCCGCGAGCAGGAATGGTTGTTGCAATATCAATTGGCGAGTGACGACGTAGCGCAGATCCGGGCGCAGATCGCCGCAAATCAAAGCTCGCTCGCCGCCGCACAGCAGGACCTGGAAATCAATCAGGAACAAATCACACAGAACCAGACGATCGGCAACTTCTACAAGACAAAGTTCACGAACGAACAACTCTATCAGTGGATGGCGGGACGCTTGTCAACGCTCTACTACCAGAGCTATCAACTGGCTTTTGCGCTGGCCCAGGAGGCGCAAATGGCGTTTCAATTTGAACAAAACAGCCAAAAGAATTATTTGAATTACAGCGCTTGGGACAGCCTTGAGCAAGGGTTAACTGCCGGCGACAGCCTGATGTTCAGTTTGAATCAACTGGAAAAGGCGAACATCGACGCGGGCGTCAGGCATCTTGAGATCGACAAGACGATCTCTTTGTTACAGATCGATCCACAAGCGGTGCTTGACTTGAAGCAAACAGGGAAATGCTCTTTTGCGTTGACTGAGCAGCTTTTCGATTATGACTTTCCCGGTCAGTACAATCGCAAGATTGCTTCCGTTTCAATCACCATTCCCGCCATTGTCGGCCCCTATCAAAATATTCACGCGATCTTAACGCAAACCTCTAATCGGGTGGTGTTGCAACCGGACAAAGCCGCTGTGAATTATCTGATGCCGGGCGGTGATCAGAACGGAGGTCCCCCGCTCACAATTCGCAGTAACTGGAATATCAATCAGCAGGTGGCGCTGTCGCGTGGCGCAAGCGACAGTGGACTGTTTGAGCTGAATTTCAACGATCCACGCTATTTGCCGTTTGAAGGCACCGGAGCGATTTCAAGTTGGACGCTGGAAATGCCACGAGCGGCAAATCCGATTGACTTTAACAGTATTTCTGACGTGATTATTCAGTTGCGCTATACCGCGCAGGACGGTGGGTTGTCGTTTTATAAAGACGTCTCGCCGTTGGTTCAGACTTTTTCCGCGGTCCGATTCTTGAGTTTGCGGCAAACGTTTCCTGAGGCCTGGCACAATTTCCTCAACCCCGTCAGCGGTCAGCCATCGCTGAAGTTTCCAATCCTGCGGGCCATGTTCCCTGTGAACCTGATGCCGGCTAGCGTAACCCTGGGCGCACCCGCCTCGACGAGCAAAACTCCACCACCGGGTACGATCGGCATACAGATGCTGTGGGCCGAGTGCGCAAAACCTTCTTTAAGTCTGACGAAACTCAACAATGCACCTATTTCCAATAATCAGGTCGTGCTTACCGTTCCATCGATTCAGGGGGATAACAGTGAACCAGTCGAACTATCGTCGTTTGGCCCGTCAGTAACGAATGAATTGGAAACCGCCGGTAGCGTACCCGTGAACAAGGCTGCCATCACAGACGTGGTTCTCATCATTCCTTTCAGCGGCAAGCTGAACTGGCCAACGAGTAAAGCCTGAAGGCTCGTTAATGTCTAAATGCTTTCCATCCGGATTTATGCTCCGGGTTGTCTGAAAAGGATCTTCTGATCTTTCGTAACGAACCATCATCATTCTTAGCGTCTTGGAGGTATGACTGTTTTGTGTGACAGATGTGGGACAACTCTTCCAGCTTTGAAAAACTCATTGCTCTCTAATAAACAAAATCGCAACTGGAACGGCCGTAATTACCTCAGTGACATTGGATCATCCATGCATAATTATTTTCAGCACAAAGGAATGGCGGCGATGGTGCCGCTGGAGAAGCTGACGATCAAGCCTTAGAAGCGAACGGGCATTTCGCGGTGTCGTGCTTGCTGCTGAGGTACGTTCGCGCTTCCCAAAGTTCCGGGAAGAATTTCTTATCGAGAGTGGTTTTCAAGTAACCGATGCCTTCCGATCCGCCGGTCCCTTTCTTGGCGCCGACCATGCGTTCGACCATCTTGATGTGGTGCGAGCGCCAGAGCGAGAAGTATTCGTCGTGCTCGAGCAGCGCTTCTGAAAGTTGATACTCGTTATAGAACTGGTCCAGGTGGGTCATGACTTCGACCATGGCCCGCTGGCGCTTTCCATAATTTGACCGGCGCTCTTTCGCGTCACGCGGCGCATCCATCGCCGGAGTATCCAGGCCGCGGCGTCGCAATAAAGCAAAGAAAGCCTCGGACAGTGACGGCGCGTTCATGCGGGCAGCCAATCGCGCATGCGCAAAGTCATCGCCGGCAAATTCGCGCAAAATCTCCTTGTTCTTCAGGCCGGAAGCGAATTCGATTTCGCGAAATTGCATCGATTGAAACCCACTCGCCGGATTCAGTTCATCGCGAAAACCGAGGAAGCGCACCGGTGACATAGTTTCGAGAATATGAATTTGCGCCACCAGCAGCTTTTCGATCTCGACGATGCGGCGCAAGGCCTGCGTGGCTTCGAGTTCGCGATCGTCCTTCATCAGCGCCACGGCCGCGTCAATCTCATGCAGGATTTGCTTGAACCAAAGTTCGTACGCCTGATGGACAGTGATGAAGAGCAGTTCATCGTGCTGCGCCGGCGATGAAAGGCACGTCTGCAGATCGATCAGCTCGGGCACCCGGAGGTACTTGTTGTAGGAGAGTGGATTGTTCTTGCCGTAGTCGTTCGCCATGACCCGTAGTTAAGTTCGCGGAAATTGAGGCATCTCGCGCACCCGGCGCGCCTGCGCCAGGTGACGCTGAGCATGTAGCACCGTGATCACCAAAGCATCGGCGAGACTGTAGCGCACCAGCGCGGTCACGGGCGAGCGGATCCGTGTTTTATTGTAGTCGATGCCGTGACAACGGCGGACGAAATCGATGAACTTTTGCTGCTCATCGAGAAACATCTGCAATGAATTTTGAATGGCAGACGCGTCGGCCGGGCGGAATATTCGCGGCGCGCGTATCTTTCTGGGAGATTCCGGCGCGACGTGGCGTGCCAGCCAGCCACCCATCATGGTTGGTTTGTAAGCAGGCGCGCCCATCCCGGGCTTTCGCTTCGCGTGCTCAAGCACTGCCGAGAAGTATGGATCAAATCCGCGGGTGGCCACGGCGAGATGCTCCAGACATTGAGCCATGCTCCAGCTTTCCGGGGACGGCTTCCAGTTAAGTTGCGTTTCGCTCAAGTCAGCCGTGACCATGCGTGCGTCCTCACTGTTCTGCTCAGCGGTCGCCACGATCATTTTCAGTAAATCAGATGACTCGAAAAACTGTTTCATGATCTTGCCCTATCAGAAAGCTGTGCCGTACCGGAGCGCTGGCATCCTTGCCCGCAAAGCGTGCGCAGCACGCTCGATTCTACTTATTCAATCCACTGACTTCGATAAAAGCAGTTCGCGCTTCGCGCTCATGCGGGCAGGGATGCCCGCGCTCCAATTAAAAAGCTGCGCCGACTTTCTCAGCAGTTTGGTAAGCGCTGGTGTCGCGAATCTTTTTCATCTCGGCGACAATCAGTTCGAGTTCCTCGTCCTTCGTATAGAAGTGCGGTGAAATGCGCACGCCCGCACCGGGTCGATAATCAACAACGAAGTCGCGACGCACCAGTTCCTTCGTCAGCGCGGCAGCGTTGTCATCCCAGACGGTTATCGTGCCGCCCCGACGGTTTGGATCCTTCGGGCTGGTGACGCGAAAGCCCGCTTCTTCCGCCAGCGAGATTAAGTATTGCGTCTGACGCACACTCTTTTCACGAATCGCATCGACGCCGATTGAGTTGATGATCTTATATCCGGACTCGGCCGCGTAAAGCGCCGGAATCGCCGGCGAGCCATGCAGGAACCGAGTCACGTTCGGCGCGTAATGCATTTCACTTTCAAACGCGAACGGATGCTCGTGCGCCATCCACCCGGTCGTCTTTGGCTGTAACTCTGCAATCAAATCCGGCCGCACGTATAGATATCCCGCGCCCGGTCCGCCACAAAGCCACTTCACCGAACCACCCGTAGCGAAATCGACGTTCAACTCCTTCACGCTGAAAGGCACGGTGCCGGCCGATTGATAAGTGTCGAGCAGAACCATGGCGCCGACTTCGTGTGCGCGCTCCGTAATTGCTTTGGCGTCCTGCAAGTACGCGCTCTTGAAGAGCACATGCGAAATAGGAACCAGCACAGTCTCTTCATCAATCGCTGCCAGCATCCGCTCGGTAGAAATCGTAATCCCGTCATCGCTCTTAACAGTCTCAATCTTAAGATTATGAGCGCGCGCATGCGCCTCGTAGACATACATCACCGAAGGAAAATTCAATTCTTCACAGACGATCTTGTTGCGTTTCGAGTTAGCGGGCAGCGGCAGCAGACACGAGAGGATGAGTGACTGGCAAATCGAAACGTTCTGGTGCATCACCACCGTGTTCGGTTCAGCGCCGATTATCTGCGCGATTTCCTGACCGACCGTCACCGGCATATCCCACCAGCCTTCGGCCCAGGCGCGCACACCGCGGCTCGCCCAAATGTCAGCGTACTCATGCAGCCGCTCATAGGTTGCGCGCGGCATCGCGCCGAGACTGTGCGAGATCAGGTATACAGCCTTTTCGAGAATCGGAAATTCTGATCGATATTTGAGCAGTTCGTCAGTCATGGCAACTTGGGACGTAATTTATCACGCGCGTGTCAGAACTGGGAGCGGTAGCGACCAGATCATGGTGCGCCGTAGAAGCAGCAGACCGCCTTCAATTTTCCTTTCAGCGGCACCCTTGATCCGGTCGCTACCGCTAGCGGTTCTGACACTGCTAAAGTCTCTCGTTCATGTGGAAGTTCGCTAATCCCATCAAGCATCCGATTCCGGAGACGCTTTGGCCAAACGCGGAACAAGCGTCCGGCTCTCTCCTGTTTCAACCAATCAAGATTGGCAACCTGACGTTGGCGAGCCGCACCTGGGTCCCGGCGATGGTGCCGTGGCGCGCCACCGAAGATGGATTGGTAACCCAGGACAACCTCGATTGGTACCGGCGATTCGCGGAAGGAAAGCCCGCCGCACTCGTCGTGGAAGCTACCGGCGTGCGCGATATTCCCAGCGGACCGCTGCTGCGAATCGGCCACGATCGCTTCTTGCCGGGCCTTAAGAAATTAGTCGATACCGTGCGCGCGGCGAGTGACGGCGAGACAAAACTCTTCATTCAGATCATCGATTTTCTGGCGGTGAAAAGGCGGCCCGAGCCGCAGAAGTACTTTCAACGGTTTCTGAAAATTACGCCAGAGCACCGCGAGCGATTATCGGAAGTCACGGGCTACTCGAATTGGATGAACGCTGATGAAGCAAATGCGCGCGAGTTTCTGCGAACGGCTGAAGATGACGTCCTCGAGCACGTCCTCAATGAACGCGAGCTTGAGGCTCTGCGTTTTGGTTACCGCGAACGCGTTTCGGACACGCACCTGCCTCATATCAAAGAACTGCCGCAGGTACTACCTGCGATTTTTGCCGATGCGGCGGGGCGCGCGAGCGAGGCCGGCTTTGACGGCGTCGAATTGCATTACGCACACGCTTACACAATGGCCGGATTCCTCAGTGCGCTGAACGATCGAGATGATGGTTACGGCGGGTCGCGGGAAAATCGCGCGCGTCTGCCGCTGGAAGTGTATCGAGCGGTGCGTAAGCGCGTCGGCAATGACCACCTCGTAGGTGTGCGCTTTCTCGGTGATGAAGTGATCGCGGGAGGCAATCGCATCGACGACGCGGTTTACTTTGGCGCTGAATTCGCGCGCGCGGGTTTCGACTATCTCTCGATTTCGAAAGGCGGCAAGTTCGAAGACGCGGAACAACCGAAGGTGGGCCAGGCTGTTTATCCCTACACCGGCCAGAGCGGTTACGAATGCATGCCGACGACGATATCGGACGAACGAGGGCCGTTCGGTCGCAGCGTGCCGCTGGTTCGCGAAATCAAACAGGCGGTCAATCAAGCCGGGTTCGACACTCCGATAGTAGCGACCGGCGGCATCACCACGTTCGATCAAGCAGAATCAATTTTGCAGAGCGGTGACGCGGATATCATCGGCATGGCGCGCCAGGCTTTGGCCGATCCTGATTGGTTTCGCAAAGTGAAAGCCGGTCGCGGCGACGAAGTACGACGATGCACTTACACGAATTACTGTGAGGCTCTCGATCAGGCGCATCGACAGGTGACTTGTAAACTCTGGGACCGAAAGGAACTCGATGAGCCGGGGATTACTTTATCCCCGGATGCCCGGCGCCGATTGATCCCACCTGCCTGGAAAGATGCAGATTAACTGCGAGGCTTTATCGCAACCGACGGAGGAATTCGCCAGATGCCCACAAATAATTTTGCAGAAGTCTTCGACGAACTGAAATCGATCTTCAAGCCGTACGTGAAGAAGATGGACGTTACGCATGACACCGACGATCATTACATGCTCAGCACGCGGTTCATCATGAGGAACAAACAGCCGCTGTGCTTTGGCGGCGTACGCAAGGGCAAGAGCTATGTGAGTTTCTATTTGATGAGCGTCTATGCTTCGCCTGAGTTGCTGAAGGGCATGTCGCCGGAACTTAAGAAACGCATGCAGGGAAAATCGTGCTTCAACTTTAAGGCCGTCGATAAGAAGCTGTTCACCGAGCTGAAGACGCTAACCAGGGCCGGAGCGGAAAAATTCACGAACCAGAAATATGTTGAGCAGTTGCGGATGATGCAGAGATGAAGCAATCAGAAACCCGACCGTAAGGGTAGTCGACCGTTGGAAGGTGCAGATAGCCGAGAAAGGCACCCTCCCTTACGGTCGGGTTTCTGTAGGCAATGTGATGGTAAAGACGCTCCCACGCCCGGTCTCGCTTTCGACGCTGATCGTTCCACCATGCGCCGTCGCAATCCAGTGCGCAATTGATAATCCCAAACCCGCACCGCCCATCGATCGCGAACGAGCTTTGTCCACCCGATAGAAACGATCGAACACGTGCGGCTGATCGGTTTTGGGAATGCCGATACCGTTGTCACGCACAATAATATCGGCGTCGCCGTTGTTACCTGCCAATTCAATTTCAATTTCACCACCCGAGGGTGTGTACTTAACGGCGTTGTCGAGGAGATTCAGAATCATTCTTTGCAACAACTCTTCGTCGCCATCAACCGCCAAATGGGAGGCCGCCTTCACAGTCACCTTCAGTTGTTTTGGCGATGCTAAAACCTGAGCAGCACGCGCACATTCGCTAACCAAATCCCCGAGGCTGACCTGCGCTTTCACCATCCGTGGTTGCTCAAGCGGCTGCCGCGCCAGAATGAAAAGGTCCTCGACGATGCGCGACAGGCGCTCAGCTTCGTCATTGATCAAACTCAAAGACGCTTTGTATTCGTGAACGTTTCTGGTTTGCGATAAAGCTACCTCGGTCTCGCCACGCAACACCGCCAGGGGCGTGCGCAATTCATGCGACGCATCGGCAACAAACCGCTGCTGCTCTTTGAAAGAGTTCTCCAGACGCGCCAGCAAATGATTGATGGTGGTTGCCAAGCCGCCGAGTTCGTCGTTTCCGTTCATCACATCCAACCGCGCTGATAAGTTCTCGGCCGTGATGCGCCGGGTCTGTTGATTCATCAAGGCGATCGGCGAGAGACTCTTGCGCGCCAAAAAATATCCGCCGATTGACGCCAGGATCAAAACGAGCGGAACCCCGGCGATAAAGTTGCGCCGCAAGCCACTCAATCCGTGATCGACGACACTCAGCGGCTCGGCGACTGCCGCGAATCCCAGGTCTTTGTTTGCCGATAACGGCACGACCGCCACGCGCAAGTCGTTCACGGAAACAAAACTGATTGATTGGCTGCGCGCCGCGGTCATAGTTTCGAGTGGGATCGATACCACCCGACCGTTGAGATTGCGCGACCAGGCGACGGGCTGCCCGGAAGCATCGGTGAACTCGATGTAGCGGTTCGGAAAGACGAGCTCGGCCAGGACCATCTCATTGGCTTTGCTCGTCGACTTCACCTCCTCGAATTCTTCCGTGTAGGCGCTGGCCACGGTTTCAGCCGTGGAGCGCAACACCTCATCCTGCCGCTGATAAAAACTATGGGCGGCGGCGTAATAGACCAGCAACGCAAACGCGATCAGCGAGATGCCGAGCACGCCGGCGTACCACAGAGTCAGGCGGGTGCGAACGGAATTGAACATCAACGACAGCGCCTATTTGCTAACTACCAATACAGCGAAAGACCCAGGCTTGATGCTGCGTCCTGGTCGTCCGCCAGGCGTCGCGGGCGGAGTTTCTACGTACTCAGCTGCAGGCAAAAATATTTTCTTTGTCTTCGAATCAAAGGCCATCGTGCGCGCCCCAGGCTGCGTTTTGACAGCGCCCATGTCCTCGAATTCATCAGCGGACTTTTCATGAAACACATTCAAGACGCCTTCCGAGCATGAAAAGAAAATCAACTTCGCCTGACTGTCGAAACCAGCATAGTCCACACCACGGCCGATTGGCATGCTGGTTATGATCTTGCCCGAAACCGCATCCATCACCACCATCTTCGGCTCAGCGCGGCAGCCGATGAAGAGCCGCTTGGTTTTCGCATCGTATCCCAGGCCCGTCGGGGTTTTCGCGACGCCGATGGGAAAGCGCTTCTTGACTTCGAGAGTCCTGGGATCGAAGACGATCACCTCGTTCGTGTCTTCGATGTTGAGATAGACAACTCCGTCGGCGACGACGGCCGATTCTCCGTCGCCTTCGGCTTTGACCGTGCCGACCACCTGCCCGGTCTTAGCGTCGATGGCGGTGACGTCATGCGTGCCGTGATTGTTGGTAAACACCCGCTTCGTTCCCGGATCGTAATAAATTCCGTCCGGCCCCTTGCCGACATCAATCTTGCTGATCAGCTTCAGCGTCTCCGTGTCGAACATCGACACTTTGTGCTCACGGCCGTTGCTGGTAAAGCCGTGCTTGAATTCCGAAGCGATGGCGACCCCGTGAATCCCCGGCGTATCTGTGATGGTGCCGATTAATTTGCCGTTGTCAGCGTCGACGACATTGGCTTCCGTGCCGTGCGACACATAAAGACGGCGCGCGGCGCTGTCGATACTGATGTAATCGAATCCGCCATTGCCGGGGACGGGGTAGCGCGTTTCGACTTTGTATCCCGAACCTCCTTGCATGAAAACCATCGCGGCCGACACCGCGAGTATTAAACTTTTGATTGTGATCATTGGGGTCTTCCCTTTCTCTCAGACAGTTTTTCTCTCGGATCCTTACTGGATAAGCTTGGGTGAACGACGGAGCATTGCGTAAACCGTAGGCGTGACGACCAACGACAGCAGCAACGCCATCGTCAATCCACCGATTACCCCGACAGCCAATGGTTGCAGTAATTCAGCGCCGGCGCCGAAAGCCAGCGCCAAAGGCAACATGCCGAGCATGGCCGCGAGCGATGTCATTAACACCGGGCGAAAGCGACGACGGCCGGAGCGCAACAATGCTTCTCGCAGAGTGTCGCCCGCGGCCAGATGATCTTCGACCGCGTCAAGCATCAGGATGCCATTCTTGGCGACGATGCCGACGATCATGATCATGCCCATCAACGAAACGACGTTTAGGGTCATGCCGGTAATGAAGAGCGCGAGCAGCACCCCCGACAGCGCCAACACCGCGCCCGTCACGATCGCCACGGGATGAGCAAACGAGCGAAACTCGATCAGTAGCGTGATGAAGACCAGTAGCACGGCGAGGATCAAAGAGATCATCAACTCGCGAAAACTCGACTGTTGTTGTTGATACACTCCTCCGTACTCGACCGTCATACCCGGCGGCAGTTTCACGTCTTTTGCGAGTTGCGCTTTTATCTGATCGATTCCTGTTCCCAGGTCTTTGCCTTCGAGCCGGCCGGTGATGGAGACGTTCTGCCTGAGATTTTCGCGATTGATTTCAGTCTGACCCTTGTCATATTCAACGTCCGCGACCTGATCGATACGAAATAACTGCCCCGACGAAGAACGCACCTGCAAAGCCTTCACCTTGTCGAGCGCAGTGCGGATATCGGCCGGAAAAATCACGCGTACAGGTATCAGGCGATCCTGCTGCAAGATGAAGGAGGCTTCATCGCCGGTCATCGCCGTCGCGGCCGTCCTGGCCACGTCATCGGCAGTCACCCCAAAGCGCGCGGCTTTCAGCGAATCAATCTTGAAAGTTATCGCGGGACCGCTGACGACCACGCCGCTCTTGGTGTCCACGACGCCGGGAACTTTCTTGATAGCCGCTTCTACCTCATCCGCTTTGGCGTTGAGCGCGGCGGCGTCTTCGCTGAACAACTTGATTTCGATTGGCTCAGGACTGCCTTCGAGGTCGCCAATGACGTCCGGGACGATACCGACAAATTCAACTTCGAGCGCAGGCTGTGCTTTAGCAATCTCGTCACGCAATTCGGAGATCACCTCTTCCGTGCTTTTCTTGTGACCGGGTTTCAGCTTCACCGCAAAGTCTCCGCTATTCGGCTCAGTCACAAACAGTCCGAGCTCCAGGCCCGTGCGTCGCGAATAACTCTCAACCTCCGGCGTCTTCATCAGTTTCTCTTCGACGTCCTGGAGCATGCGATTGGTTTCATTCAACGACGCTCCCGCCGGCGCCAGGTAGTCGAGCACGAACGCACTCTCGTCAAATTCGGGCAGGAACTCAGAGCCCAGCGCGCGATACAAAACGTAGGAACCAATCAGCACGCCGATGATGATCACGATCACCGCCCAACGGTTATCGAGCGCATGCGCGAGCACCCATTCATATCGAGTGATGATCGCGCGCAGAAATCTTCCGGACTCCGCTTCTTGTGCAAGTTCGGTTGCAGTCGGCTCGGGTTCCGATTGGGCTGGTTCCGCCGCGCGTTTTTTTGGCCGGACAAGTCTTTCGGCCAGCACCGGAGTGAATCCGAGCGCCAGCACCAGCGAAGTCAACAGCGCCACCGTCATCGTTAGCGCCAGCGAGCGAAAGAAGACACCGGTCACGCCGGTTAGAATCGTCAGCGGCAGAAACACGACCACGGGCGTGATCGTCGAACCGATAATCGGCGCGGTGATTTCTGAAACGGCGCTTTCCACCGCCTCGCGTCTCGACTGGCCGCTCTTCATGTGCGTGTAGATGTTTTCGACGACTACGATCGCATCATCGATTACCAGGCCGATCGCGGCGGCGACTCCGCCGAGCGTCATGAGATCGAAACTCAGCCGGGCCAGCCACATCGCCAGAAACGTAATCAGGATCGTCACCGGAATGACGAGAATTGCGACGAATGTCGTGCCCCAATTGCGCAGGAAGGCATAGAGAATCACGACCGAGAGCAATAGCCCAATCAGAATCGAATCGCGCACTGAACTGATCGAATCGCGCACCAACAGCGACTGATCGTAATAAGCCGCGACGTGGACATCGGCGGGTATTTGGCCGCGCATTGACGCGAGTGTTTTGCGAACTTCATCAACGACCGCGACAGTGTTCGCGTCGGGCTGACGATTGACGTTGACCAGCGCTGCGGGATGTCCATCGGCGGTCACCATCGTGTACTCAGGTTCGACGCCGCCTGTGACCGTGGCCACGTCGGCGACGGTGACCGGCGCGTTGTTCACGGTCGCCACCACTATGTTGCTGAGTTCGTCTGGTTTTTGCGCCTGACCGCTGATGAGCGCGAGTTCCAATTGATGGTTCTCATCAATCAAACCGGGCGATTCGATAATGTTCGAAGCCTTAATCGCCTCAGTCACCTGCTGCGCTGAAACATTATGCGCGGCCAATCGATCGGGATCGATGATGACGTGAAACTCGCGTGACTTACCGCCCGCGACTCCGACAATGGCCACACCCGGCAGCCGCGCCAGCTGTGGACGAATGATGTAAGTTGCGATGTCCCGCAGCGTGGCCGGATCGCGTTTTTCGGAAGTGACGCTGTAGCCGGTGACCGGAAACACCGCGAAGGTCAATCGCTCGATGTTTCTGATTTGCGCGGTCGGGGGCAGCGTCGATGAAAGCTGCGACATGCGCGCCTGCACAAACTGGAGCGTCTGAACGATGTTTACGTTCCAATCAAAGTAGAGACTGATCTCCGACGAGCCGCGCGCCGTTTTCGACTTGATGCGGGCGATGCCGGGAACGCCGTTCATCGCTTCTTCGATGGGACGTGTCACCGAGACCAGCGTCTGTGACGCCGGCGCTTGACCGTTATCGACGATGATGACAATCCGTGGGAAATCGGTCTGCGGCAGGATCGCGACCGGAAGCTGAAAGGCAGCGTACAGGCCCGCCCCGCAGAGCAACGCCACGATGACGAGAATGGCGCGCGATTGATTGGAGACGATGGTGGCTAATCGCATGAACTAGACCGCGATTGCAAATTGAAAATTGCAAAATGAAAACTTCAAATTGCGGTGTCCGCCAAGAGCGCTCTTTTCAGGAAAGCAGTCGGTACACGAGTCACAATTTGCAATTTGCATTTTTCAATTTTCGGTTTGTAATGTCTTACTCCTTCTCCTTATCGTCCTTCTTCTCCTCATCCTTATCACCCTCTTTCGCTTCGTCATCCTTCGCAATCTCAACTTTCGTTCCATCAGGCAACGCGAAGTTTCCCTCCACCACAACTGTGTCTCCCTCCGAAAGCCCTTCTACGATTTCGATTTTGTCGCTTGAGCGAACGCCGACGGTAACCTTGCGCTCGCGCGCTACGTTTTGCGCGTCGACAATCATCACGGTGCCTTCGTCCGCGTTGCTGGCCTCAAGCGTCACGGCTGAGGCAGGCACGATGATCGCGTCGCTCCTCGAATTCGCCATGACCGTGACTTGCGCCGCGCCGTTGGCCCGCAGCTTGCCGGCGCCATTTGCCAGCGTCACCCAAACTTCGACCGTGCGGTTCGTCGCATCGCTCGAACGACTGAGCAGCG
>JBIOZK010000189.1:0-31753 GCA_044870975.1 Pyrinomonadaceae bacterium | reverse complement strand
TCAGCGGCGTGTTATCGAGATGCTTCACCTGAAGCAATTGCCAGATCATCGAAGTCTCCAGTACCGTGCCAATGCCGCCCGGGGCTACGATGAATGCGTGCGACGCCAGCACGAAGTGATGCAGGCGCGTAAAGAACGTGCGGTGCTCGAAAGCCAGCTCGACAAATGGATTTACTTCCTGCTCGAAGGGCAGATCGACGCGGATGCCAACCGAGTTATCATTGTCCTTGCCGGCCAATTGGACACCTTCGTTGGCGGCTTGCATCAAGCCCGGCCCACCTCCGGTAATGATGTCGCAGCCCATTGCGGCGAGAGCTTGTGAGACGCGTTTGGTTTCTTCATAAGCGACGGTGCCCGGCTTTGCTCGCGCTGATCCAAAGATCGTTACCCGGTAGCGATCGTGCTGAGTGGGTTTAAGCCGAGTCAGGTTGTTGACCACATCCCACAGACCCAGGACCGAATCTATGAGAACCTTCTTAACTGCTTGTTCGTCGCCAAGGCTGATTGCCTCTGTTCGTGTTGTGTCTACTGTACTCATCTGGTGTAGCGCAAGTTATTAACTTGCGATCCTTTCGCTCTGAATTTTCGCAAGTCAACAACTTGCGCTACTACTAACCGACTAGATCTCAATCACGTCTCCAAGGTTTGGACATTCTGTCTTCATCCCATATTTGGTTTGAATCAATGCCGAAAAATCTTCGCGCGCGCGGTCTTCACCGTGCGTAATGATCGTCCGGGGCTTTGATGGGGCCACCGCACCGTACCAGTCGAGCAAGCCCTTCTGATCGGCGTGAGCGCTGAATCCGCCCATCGTGTGCACCGACGCCCGCACCGGAATTCGTTCGCCGAAGATGCGGACTTCTTTGTCACCGTCAACCAGCCGCCGCCCGAGTGAATTCGCGGACTGATAACCGACAATCAAGACCGCCGTTCCTGCGATAGGCAGGTTGTGGCGCAGGTGATGAATGATGCGACCGCCCGTGCACATGCCGGCCCCGGCCATGATGAGACAGGGGCCTTCCACTTCGTTGAGTGCGCGGGAATCTCCCGGCTTGGGACAGGCTTTCGCGCCCGCGAGACTCTTGCGCAGCTCGCCGGACGCGACCATCTCCTTTGCCTCTTCATCGAAAAGCTCATTGTTCCGGCCATAGACTTTGGTAGCTTCAATGGCCATCGGGCTATCGAGATAGATCGGAAACTTGGGCAAGGTGCCCCGCTTAAAAGCGCTGGCCAATAGATAAAGGAGCAACTGAGTTCGTCCGACCGCGAAGATGGGCACCAGAATCTTCGCCTTGTTCTCAATCGCCTGCGCGATGATTTTTCTCCCCTCGATTGCGGTTTCCTGCAGTGAGCGATGAGTGCGGTTGCCGTAAGTCGATTCCATGATCACGGCGTCGGCCTGCTCGAACGGCGTGGGATCTTTCATCAGTGGGGCGCCGCGTGGACCAAGGTCGCCCGAGAAAACCACAACTTTCTTTCTGCCGTTCTCTGTCACCGTCAACTCGATACTCGCTGAGCCGATCACGTGACCGGCATCGACGAACCGTGCTTCGATTCCCGGCGCTACTTCCGTCCGCTCGTGGTACTTGATTGGCCGCAGCAGTGGTTTGAGATTGCGCACGTCCGGTTCTTCGAACAATGGCTCCAGCGGTGGCTTGTTCTCGCGCGCGCGCTGCGCATTGTCCCGTTTCAAATCCGCTTTTTGCAGCATGAGAGAGTCTTTGAGGATCAGCGTGGCGATATCAAACGTGGGCTGGGTTGCGTAAATCGGCCCTTCGTAGCCCCGGCGCGTCAAAATCGGCAAACGGCCTACGTGATCCAAATGACCATGAGTCAATACCACTGCATCCAGGTGGCCACCTTCCAGTTTGGCGGCGCTGCGGTTCTTGGCTTTTTCCTTGCGGCCGCCCTGGAACATGCCGCAGTCAACGAGGATGCTCGCGTCTTTAGTCACTACGTGATACGCCGAGCCGGTTACGTCTCCGGTCGCGCCATGAAAATAAACCTTCATCAAATCTCCTTAAGGAAGTAGCAGTTTGCTCAGTCCCACTGAGAGCACCAGTGCGGTGGTAAGTGCCACTAGTCCCGGTCGCATAAAGCTATGGTTCAAAAGATATTTTCCAATTCTGGTCGTTCCGGTCTGATCAAACGACACTGCCGCCAACAGGGTCCCATAGGTTGGGACAAAGAACAGGCCATTCGCGGCCGGATAAAACGCGACCAGCATCGACGTGGGCACGCCCAAAGCCTGGCCCACCGGCACCATCAGCGAAACAGTCGCGGCCTGGCTAAAGAGCATCGTCGACAGCAGGAACATGCCGGCGGCAAATGAAACGGGATAAACCTTAACTAGATTGGAAATCGTGGCGACAATCGCGCCCCGGTTTCCTTCAAAGAACGACGAGCCCAACCATGAAATGCCGAGGATCGAAATGATCGCCGTAATGCCGCTGCGCATGATTGTTCCCTTGATCGCCGTCTCCGGAGACGCGCGAAACAGAATCATGGTCAAGCCGGAGACAGCGATCATGACGATCATGATCGCGTAGCCCATGCTGACCTGATCTGTATCGACGCCGCCATCGGTAATGACCTGATACGTGGGACGCAGGGAAGGGAACACGCCGATCAGCACAACGGCGACGATCCCGATCAGAAAAAGAATCATCGAGCCGCGGGCATTTCGCAGGCCGGCTGCGGCAGTCGGCGCGGAGCTTTCGTTAGTCTTAACCTCACCGTTCGCGAGACGTCTTTGATACTCAGGATCGTCCGCCAGATTCTTTCCACGCCAGGCTACTGACAGAGCCCCGATGATGACGGCAATAAGGGTCGCGGGAATGATGATCGCCAGCATCCGCGGCAGCGAGACGCCCTTAGCTGCTAAGAAGCCCAACATGGCTACGGTAGACGCCGATATCGGTGACGCGGTCGCGCCGTGAAATCCGGCGATGACACTGATCGAAAGCGGGCGTTCCGGTCTCACGTTTCCTTTGCGAGCGACTTCCGAGATGACCGGCAGCAAAGCGTAAATAACGTGGGTAGTTCCGGAACCGAGTACAAGTAAATAAGTGGCGATTGGAGCAATGAAGACAATTTGCTGCGGGTGCTTCCGCATCACGCCTTCGGCTAGCGAGACTAAGTAATCAAGTCCGCCGGCAGCTTGCATCGTGGCCAGCGCCGTGATGACCGCGATGATCATCCCCAGCACTCCCGGCGGCGGCCCGCCCGGCGGCAGCGCGAATACAAAAACGAAAATCGCCAGACCGATGCCGGCAACCGTGCCGAGCGCAATGCCTCCCAGCCGCGCACCAATCAGGATGCAGCTAAAGAAGATGATCAGTTCGAGGACGATTTTCATAAGTAGCGCAAGTTGTTAACTTGCGAACTACGGAGAGCACGCAAGTTGACAACTTGCGCTACCGCCTCAGTACGAATAGAACAAACTCTGGATCTCGCCCTTGGGTCGATCCTTGAGCAGCGCCAGCGAAAGCAGGATCCGCGCCTTCTGCGGATTCAGTTCGTCAGAAGCGATGAAGCCAAGCTTGTCGTCCTCGACTTCGACGTTGCGCCCCACATTACCTGTCGGTACGCGCGAGCTTCTGACGACTACCACTCCCTTCTTCACTGCATTGGCGGCAGCCTCAAGCGACGCCTTATTCATATTGCCGTTACCGACGCCGGCGATGACGATTCCTTTGGCTCCGTTGGCGACCGAGGCGTCAATCAAGTCCGGCGGCATGTCAGCGCAGGCAAACACCACGTCGACGCGCGGCAGCTTTGTCACACCCGTCACGTCGAATTCACTTCCGCTCGTATGCTTCCAGGTGGGGCTGTTATAAAAGTCGTTCTTGCCGTAAGCGGCTACTCCGACCAGGCCACGCAGCGGGGACATGAATGTTTGCACTGCGGTGGTGCTGGTCTTGGTCAGCGAGTGCGCCGCCTGGATCCAATCATTCATGACGACCAACACACCGCGGCCTTTCGCGTTCGGATCCACCGCCACCCCGACACCGTTGTAAAGGTTCAACGGGCCGTCGGCGCTGACTGCCGTGGACGGGCGCATCGACCCAACCATCACGACCGGCTTGTCGCCTTTGACGACCAGGTTAAGAAAATACGCAGTCTCTTCCATCGTGTCGGTGCCGTGCGTGATGACGATGCCATCCACGTCGCTTTGTTTCATCAGCTCATTAATCCGCTTCGCGACTTTGAGCATGATGTCGAAGGACATGTCCTGCGATCCCACGTTGGAGACCTGTTCGCCTTTAATGTTGGCGAGGTCCTTGATTCCCGGAACCGCGGCGATCATGGCGTCGATGGTGACCGCGCCGGACGTGTAGCCTGATTGGGTTCCCGTGGCTGCCGCGCCGGCAATCGTCCCACCGGTTGCCAGAATTACGACGTTTGGTTTTTTCCCCTGCGCCAGCGCGCACTGCACACTCGCGATCATGAAGAGGACGAGCAGCGGGCGACGGATTGTCGTGGCCTTCATGTTTCTATCACCTCACAAAATGAAAATTTAGTTAGTTGGTACCCTCCCTCACGGTCGGGTTCCTGTTTTTTTCTACTTTCGATACTTGCTCTTATCCAATCCGGTTAACTTCACCGGATCGAGCAGGTCCTTGATTTGCGCTTCCGTGAGAATCTTTTTCTCGCGGATGATTTCCAGAATTCCTTTGCCACTCTTGTAAGCCTCTTCGGCCAACTCAGTGGCTTTCTCATAACCGACGACCGGGTTTAGGGCAGTCACGATGCCGACCGTGGTCGTCATGTAACGTTCGAGCACCTTCTCGTTGAGGGTGATGCCGTCGATGCATTTGGTGCGAAAGAGATTCGAGCCGTTGAAGAGCAATGCTTGCGACTCGATCACGGCCAAACCAGCCAGCGGTTCGTAGGCGTTCAGTTGCAGTTGGCCGGTGTGCGCCGCAAGCGTCACGCTGTAGTCGTTACCCATCACGCGAAACGCGATGACGTTCATCACCTCGGGAACCACCGGATTGACTTTGCCCGGCATGATGGACGAGCCAGGTTGCAGCGCCGGCAGGTTGATTTCAGCCAGACCGGCCCGTGGACCGGAGGTGAGCAAAATGAGATCGCCGGAAATTTTCGAGATCTTGATGGCGAGACTCTTAAGCGCGGACGAGTAGACGACGAATCCCTGCTGGTCCCAGGTGGCCGCCAGCATGTCGTTGGCCGGAACAATGGCCTTGCCCGTCAATTTGGCGAGATGAGCGGCGCACTTCTCGGCATAACCTTTCGGCGCATTCAGACCAGTGCCGATGGCCGTTGCCCCCATGTTTACGGCGTAGAGATATTTTTCGGCGTCTTTCAGTAGTTGGATTTCGCTTTCCAACGACGCCGCGAACGCGTGGAACTCCTGGCCCACCGTCATCGGCACGGCATCCTGCATTTCGGTGCGGCCCATCTTGACGATTTCCAGATAGGCATCGCCCTTCGCGCGAAATGACTTGACCAGTTTCTGCAGCTCTTCAATCAGCTTGTCGTTGCGGAGTAAGAAGGCCACCTTGATGGCCGTCGGGTACGAGTCGTTGGTCGACTGCGACATGTTGAGCGCATCGTGTGGATCGAGAAACTGATACTCG
This sequence comes from Pyrinomonadaceae bacterium, assembly GCA_044870975.1. Lineage (GTDB taxonomy): Bacteria > Acidobacteriota > Blastocatellia > Pyrinomonadales > Pyrinomonadaceae > UBA11740. Next base: position 26,150 of record JBIOZK010000189.1, on the reverse strand, counting down.
CCCTTTTTGTGTCCGGTGAGTTCGAGTCCAATATTCGCCAGTACTTCGTTGGCGTTCATGTTGGTGGACGTGCCGGCGCCGCCCTGATACCAATCCACCTTGAACTGATCGTGATACTTCCCGGCCAGCACGGCCTGGCAGGCTTTTTCAATCGCCGCCAATTGTTCGGGTTTCATCGCGCCGACGTCGGTATTCGCGCGCGCGGCGGCGAGTTTGACCATGGCCCAGGCTTCGACAAACCCGGGGTAATGGTTGATTAAGACACCGGAGAGTTGAAAGTTTTCGAGCGCGCGGGCCGTCTGCACGCCGTAGTACGCGTCAGCCGGAATGTTCTTCTCACCGAGCAGGTCTCTTTCGACGCGGGTCTGCTGCTGGGCGTTAACCAACGGCACCAGCACGAAGGCCAGCAATAGATGAATAGCCAGAGCTTTCTTCATTAGTCCTCTTTTCAATGCGCCCTCCTTCACGGTCGGGCTTCTGACGCCGTCAGAATGGCCAGCGCCAATCGAGTATTTCGGGCTTATCGAGGCCGTGCTCGTGCGCATAGCGTCGGGCGTCGATTTGCTGATTAATAAATTTCTCTTTCGCGTGCGCGCCGATGGTCTGCAGCTTCGGCACGCGGTCAATCACATCAATCGCCAAAGTGAACCGATCGATTTCGTTGTCGATCGCCAATTCCATCGGCGTGTTGATGTTGCCGCGCTCTTTGTAGCCACGGACGTGCATGTTCTTGTGATTGGTACGGCTGTACGCCAGACGATGAATCAGCCACGGGTAACCATGGAAGTTAAAAACGATCGGCTTGTCGATCGTGAACAAGCTGTCAAAGTCGCGGTCGGTCAATCCGTGCGGATGCTCGCGATGGCTTTGCATCTTGAAAAGGTCGACCACGTTGATGAAGCGAATCTTCAGATCAGGAAATTCTTCGCGCAGCATCGCCGTAGCGGCCAACGCTTCCTGGGTCGGAATATCACCGGCGCAAGCCATCACGACGTCCGGCTCTTGTCCCTGATCGTTGCTCGCCGGGCCCCAGATGCTGATGCCTTTCATGCAGTGCGTGATCGCCTGATCCATATTGAGAAACTGCAGGTGCGCCTGCTTGTCACTGACGATCACGTTGATATAGTTCTCGCTGCGCAGACAGTGATCGGCGACGGACAACAAGGTGTTCACGTCCGGCGGCAGGTAGATGCGCGTGACCTCGGCGCGTTTATTGACGACCACGTCGATGAAGCCAGGATCCTGATGCGTGAAGCCATTGTGATCCTGGCGCCAGACAGTCGACGTAATCAGCAGATTGAGTGAAGCAACGTGTCGCCGCCACGGAAGTTCATTACAGATCGACAGCCACTTCGCGTGTTGATTGAACATTGAATCGATGACATGCGCGAAGGCTTCGTAAGTCGAGAAGAACCCATGACGGCCGGTCAGCAGGTAGCCTTCGAACATGCCTTCGAGCGTGTGCTCGCTGAGCATTTCGATGACGCGGCCATCAGCCGCCAGCTCGCCTCCCTGGTCGTCTTCCGGAAAGCGTTCGGCAATCCAGAACTTCTTACTGACTTCATAGATGTTGTCCAGCTTATTTGAAGAGTTCTCATCCGGACCGAAGACGCGGAAGTTATGCATGTTCTGCTTCATCACATCGCGCAGAAACATTCCCAAAGGCCGCGTGTTTTCGACTTCGACCTGTCCGGGTTTATCGAACTTGGCCGCGTATTCGCGAAAGTCCGGAAGCCGTAAGGCCTTTTTCAATAGGCCGCCGTTCGTCTGCGGGTTTGCTCCCATCCGGCGCTTGCCCGTGGGCGTCAACGCGCGCAGTTCTGCGACTGGCGCTCCGTTGGCATCGAACAGTTCTTCCGGCTGGTAGCCGCGCATCCATTCTTCCAGCATCTGCAACTGCGCCGGATTCTTCTTCACCCCGGCCAGCGGCACCTGATGTGAACGCCAAAAGCCCTCGAGTTTCTTGCCGTCAACTTCGCCGGGCGCGGTCCATCCCTTGGGTGTGCGCAAAACGATCATCGGCCAGCGTGGACGTGTTGCCTTTCCCGAATCGCGCGCTTCGCGTTGAGCGGTTTTGATTTCATCGACGCAGCGATCAAGGGTCGCGGCCATTGCCTGGTGCATGCTGGGTGCATCAGAGCCTTCGACGAAATAAGGCGTGTAGCCATAGCCCTTGAAGAGGTTTTCCACCTCTTCGTGACTGATGCGCGCGAGTAGCGTCGGATTATTAATCTTGTAGCCGTTGAGATTCAGTATCGGGAGCACTGCGCCATCCCGAATCGGATTGAGAAACTTATTGATGTGCCAGGAGGTTGCCAGGGGGCCGGTCTCTGCTTCGCCGTCACCCACGACCGCGGCGACAATCAAATCAGGATTATCGAAAGCGGCGCCGCACGCGTGGGAAAGCACATAGCCTAATTCGCCGCCTTCATGAATCGATCCAGGAGTTTCGGGTGTGCAGTGACTGCCGATGCCTCCGGGAAAAGAGAACTCTTTGAAGAAACGCGTTAGCCCTACTTCATCCAGACTTTTTTCGGGATAGATTTCTGAATACGAACCTTCGAGATAAACCGGACCGAGCACCCCCGGCGCGCCATGACCGGGCCCGGCCAGGTAGATCATGTCGAGATCGTTAGCCTTAATGACTCGATTCAGATGTGTATATATAAAGGAGAGTGCCGGGCTCGCGCCCCAATGCCCCAGCATGCGGTTCTTGATGTGTTCGGGCTTGAGCGGTTCGCGGAGCAGGGGATTGGCCTGCAGATAGATCATTCCTACCGCCAGGTAGTTACAGGCCCGCCAGAACGCGTGAGTCGCTCGCGCTTCGGCGTCCGTTAGCGGTTCGCCGGAGACTGTGGAGCGCGCGATACCGAAGCTGCTCAGTTTATTTACCGTGGATTGACTAGCGACCATGAAACCTCCGAACCGAGACGGCTAAAGAAACAGGCAAGCCGCTGCGCCAAAAACACTTACCGAATTATTTAGCCAATTTTACTGACTGGATTGAGAGGCGCGTACTGGCAGAAATGACAGGTCGAGTGGCACAGACTTCAGTCTGTGGATGCCTGGAAAATAACACAGACTAAAGTCTGTGCCACATAACTCACGTCGCCGACGGCATGAAGTAAAACATCAGGGCGATAATCGCATAGACGGTGAGCAGTTGAATTCCCTTGTACCAATTCGATTGACCATCTCCGCATACGAGCGCCCCGCACAGCACGGCCATGAAGAGCGATCCGATCTCAGCGCGGCCAAAGGCCAGTTCCAAGGGTCGGGGCGCCAGGAAATAGCTCGCCAACACCAACACCGGCGCGACAAACAGGGCAATCTGGATACAGCTTCCCAGGGCAATGCCGACGGACAGATCCATCTTGTTCTTTCGTCCCATTGCTATGGCCGAGCCGCTTTCGGCGGCGCCACCAACTATTGCGACGAACACAATTCCAATGAAAACCTGCGACATGCCCAGCGCTTTGCCGGTTCCTTCAGCGGCGCCCACCAGTATTTCGCTCATCCAGGCCGCGCCCACCGATGCCAGCACCAAAGTAATGACTGCCCGGGCAACACTCCAGTGCTCGTCAAGGTCGTGACCGCCGGCATGTTCACTTTCCACACTGGCGAAGGCGTGCGGGTGCGTCTTCAACGAAAACAATAGATAAAGGGCATAGGCGATCAGCAACAGGATTGCGATGCCGATGTTCAGCATCTTCTCTTCACGAATAGGACCGCCCTGCGTCGCAAATGCGCGATTGAACGCGCTCGGCACCGTCATGCTGACGGCGGCGACGAACATCATCGTGCTGTAAGCGCGCGTCGCAACCGGATTGAATCGCTGCTCCTTAAACTTCAAGCCCCCGAGCAAAAAAGCTACTCCTAAAGCCATCAACAGATTTGCGAGTATCGCGCCCGCCAGTGAAGCCCGCACCATGTCCAACAGACCAGCTTTCAAGGCCACCAATGCGATGATCAATTCCGGCGCGTTGCCAAACGTCGCGTTCAGTAAGCCGCCGATCGCGTCACCTGTGCGCGTGGAAAGTTGTTCCGTCGAAGCGACGATTAAAGCCGCAATCGGAACAATCGCCAGCGCCGCCGAAAAGAACAGCACCGGCGCCGGAATGCCATGTACATGTTCGAGCCCGATGGTGAATGGGATAAAGAGCAGAAACCAATTCATTGGCTTGCGCAGAAAAGTAAGCAACGGATTGGGGGACGGTTGAGATATCGCCTGAGCATCAATGGACATGTCTAATCCCTTTCTAACTATGGCTGCTGGCTCATAGACTTCTTAAGATCGATCATCGATTGCTGATTGACTTCCAAAAGGCCTCGGCCCGGCCGATCCAGGTCGGCAATCAACGCGAACACGATCGAAAACGCGAACACCATCCCATACACCGCGAGCGTATGCCGTGTGCCACTCATCCCTTCGTAATAGCCCACGACCAGCATGGCAAAGACGAGCAGCACATACAGCCCTATCCAAATTGTCGCAGGGATACGGTTGTAAACGGCCGCGGTCACCCGCCTGGCATGTAGCGCAAAGACCTCATTGAGCGACGACATGAAGAGTGACGTCATGGGCGAGCGTTCCTTCTGCGCGGCGGCGACCGCTTCAGCCCAGAGCCGCTTGTGCAGCTCTTCGGATTTGGCGATGCCCTGGGCCAGCTGACTGGGTTGCGTCGTGTTAAGCCGCACCTCTACATATTCCCGCATCAGGCTGCGCGCGTTCGCGGACATCGGCTCAGGCACCATCTGCGCTCGCAAGTACGAAGCGTTGATGGCGTTACTTTCGGCCAGGACCGCCTGGCGACGTTCTTCGAATCGCGAGGCTGCTGAGCCAAACGTGAACGCAACCAGGAAGGCGAGCAAACCGAGCGTGGCGCCGACGATTGGCGCCGCCGGCGCTTCGCTATGGTCCTTGGCGCGCCGCTTGCGCCAAATGGCGACGCGATAACCAGCTTCGACCGAAACGGCTCCGATTACTAAGGCGATCGGAATTATTGTCCAAATGGGGAAGACGTCCAGCAATCCAGCCTGCATCAGCGAAATTTAGACTGCTATTCAAAATGAGAAGAACTTTCAAAAATCATTCGTGTCAAAACCACGAGCTACCGGTACAAGTGACCAGTGACTAGTGACGAGCGACCAATGAGCGGAGATCAATGCAAATGGAGAACGAACATCGATCAATTCCACCACGATTTTCTTTCTTGTCACTCGTCACTAGTCACCCGACCCGGTCACTACCACTCCAGCTTCTGACTGGCATCAGAGGGCGTTCAATCCTTCCGCCCGAAACAATTCACAAGCCCGCTCGACCTGCGCGGCCGACGGCGCCTGAAATGCTGCCAGCTTGTAATCGAGACCGAGCCGTTCCCACTTGTATTTGCCGAGTTGATGAAATGGCAGCACTTCAAGTCGCTCGACTGTGCCTAACGAAGCGGCAAAGCGGGCGATTTGCTTCATGTCTTCCTCATCATCAGTGAGGCCCGGAACCAGCACGAACCGCACCCAGATGGGCCGCTTGCGCGCCGCGAGGCGCTCGGCAAAATCGAGCGTGGGCTTCATATCTTTGCCAACCAGGTCGCGATGCTTTTCGTCGCCCCAGGTCTTCAGCCCCAGCATCACCAGATCTACGGCCTCAAGGTCATCATCGCTGAGACGCTCTCCCAAATATCCATTCGTCTCGATGCACGTGTGCACGTCCAGGGCTTTGGCCGCGCGGCAAAGTTTCACCACGAATCGATCCTGCATCAACGGTTCGCCGCCGCTGATCGTAATACCGCCGCCCATCATCTTCAGACCATGACGATATTTGTTGAGCCCCTCGATCGCGCGCTCCAGGGTCACCGGCATCCCGTTCATCATGTTCCACGTATCAGGGTTGTGGCAGTAGAGACAGCGCCACTGACACCCGGCCGTCCACGCGACCAGACGCATGCCGGGTCCATCGACCGCCGAACCAGTCGTGAACGAATGAACGAAGCCCAGGTCGCCGGTTTCGAGCGCCTGCTTAACTACAGACTCCGAGACGTTCCGGCTTTGATCGATCCGCAATTCGTACGGACTGGCGGATTCCAGGGGAAATTCTTGATCGGTGTGCGCTGTGCTCATGATGTGATTCGTATCAGCAGCCCGGCCGTTAGGGAGGGCAAGTTTCGCAAGCGGCCCCCCTGGCGGTCGGGCTGCTGACACATTGCCTACGCTCCGTGGAAGGTCCGGTTGATGACGTCCATCTGCTGTTCGCGCGTCAGCCTCACAAAATTGACGGCGTATCCTGAGACGCGAATCGTCAGGCTCGGATATTTCTCCGGATGATCCATGGCATCGATCAGCATCTCGCGATTCAGAACGTTGATGTTCATGTGATAGCCGGTGACGCTGAAGAATGCATCGAGCATGCTGCGGAGATTCGTGATGCGATCGGCCGCAACTCGGCCGAGGCCTTCCGGAATCAACGTCGTGGTTAGAGAAATTCCGTCGGCCGCATCGCGATAGGGAATCTTGGCCACTGACGCCGCCGAAGCATGTATGCCGTGCGAGTCACGGCCGTGCATCGGGTTGGCGCCGGGCGCGAACGGTTCGCCGTGACGCCGGCCATCGGGTGTGTTACCGGTGGCCTTACCGTAGACGACGTTCGAAGTGATGGTAAGAATCGACTGCGTGTGAATGGCGTTGCGATACGTCGGATGTTTGCGCAACTTGCCCATGAAAGTCGTCACGGTCCAGGCCGCCAGGTGATCGACCCGATTGTCGTTGTTGCCAAACTTCGGAAAGTCACCCTCGATTTGGTAATCGGTAATTAGTCCCGTCTCGTTCCGAATCACTTTCACTTTCGCGTGTCGCATCGCCGAAAGACTGTCGGCAACTACGGACATGCCGGCCATGCCGAAGGCCATCGTGCGCACCGGGTTGTAATCATGCAGCGCCATCTGCACGCGCTCGTAGGCGTATTTGTCGTGCATGAAATGGATGACGTTCATCGCGTTGACATAGACGCCGGCGAGCCAGTCCATCATGTTTTCAAACTTGCCCAGCACGTCGTCGAAATCGAGATATTCACCTTCAACGGCTGGCATCCGGGGAGCGATCTGTTCGCCCGAGACCTCATCTCGGCCACCGTTAATGGCGTACAGCAGGCACTTGGCGAGGTTCGCCCGCGCGCCGAAGAACTGCATCTGCTTGCCCATCAGCATGGGCGAAACGCAACACGCCACCGCGCCGTCGTCGCCCCAGGCGCGACGCATGATCTCGTCGCTTTCAAATTGAATCGAGCTGGTGTCGATCGCTACTTTCGAAGCGAACGAACGAAAGCCGTCAGGGAGTCGGGTCGAGTACCAGATTGTGAGATTGGGCTCCGGCGCCGGCCCGAGATTGTAGAGAGTTTGCAGAAAGCGGAAACTCGTCCTGGTCACCAGTGAACGGCCGTCATCGCCCACGCCGCCAATCGATTCGGTGACCCAGGTCGGATCGCCGGCAAACAAGTCGTCGTACTCGGGCGTGCGCAGGAAGCGCACGATGCGTAGCTTGATGACGAAGTCGTCGATTATCTCCTGGACATCTTTTTCGGTGAGCGACCCGGCCGCCAGATCGCGCTGAAAATAAATGTCCAGGAACGTCGAAGTGCGTCCCAGCGACATCGCCGCGCCATTGGCTTCTTTGACTGCCGCGAGGTATGCCAGGTAAAGCCACTGTACGGCTTCCTTCGCGGTGGTCGCCGGTACCGAGATATCGAAACCGTAAGTCGAGGCCATCTTCTGCAATTCTTTGAGGGCGCGAACCTGTTCACTCAACTCCTCGCGATCGCGGATGATTGAGTCGGTGGACATCTCGGCATCAAGCGCATTCTTCTCTCTCTGCTTCTCTTCAATCAGGCGTTTGACGCCGTAAAGCGGCACGCGCCGGTAATCGCCGATGATGCGTCCGCGTCCGTAGGCGTCGGGCAGCCCCGTCAGTATGTGTGAACTGCGGCAGCGCCGAATATCCGCAGTGTATCCGTCAAAGACGCCATCGTTGTGAGTCTTGCGATATTTGGTGAAAGTCTCGACGACGTGCGGGTCGGGTTCGTATCCGTAAGTCTTCAGCGCGCTCAAAACCATCCGAAAGCCACCCTGCGGCATGATCGAGCGTCGCAGCGGCCTTTCGGTTTGCAAGCCCACAATGACCTCGTTCTCGCGATCGATGTAGCCGGCCTCATGCGAAGTGATGCCGCTGGGAATCTGCGAAATCTCAAGCACGCCTGTCTTGCGCTCTTCAATGAATAATTCGCTGAGCCGCTGCCAGATATGTTTTGTTCGCTCGGTAGCAGGAGCCAGGAACGACTCGTCACCGTCGTACGGCGTGTAGTTCTGTTGAATGAAGTCTCGGACATTGATCTCTTTCTGCCAGAGTCCTTCGGTGAACCCAGTCCAGGCTGCGTTCTGCTTCTCCCCAGGTACTTCCAGTGTTGCGGTCGGACTTGCCATGCCTTGTTCTCCTTAAGCTGCTTGTTCGGCTGAACGCAGTCCCAGCAATTCGCCGGTGTGATGTGCGATCATCAATTCTTCGTTTGTGGGGATCACCCAGACGGAGATTTTGCTTTGGGGCGTCGAGATTTCCGGCGCTCTCTTTTCATTAGCTGTCGCGTCGATTTCAATTCCTAACCAGGCCGATGCTTCGCAAACCCGCCGCCGAATCTCAGGCGAGTTCTCTCCGATGCCGGCGGTAAACACCAGCCCATCTACGCCTCCCAGGGCTGCCGCGAGGCCACCAATCTCTTTCGCGATGCGATAAATGAAGTAATCAACCGCGAGCTTGGCTTCGGGTTCTTCACGCCCCAGCAAGTCGCGCATGTCGTTACTGATTCCGGAAATGCCGATGAGGCCGGATTTCTTGTAGAGAATCGTTTCGACTTCCTTCACCGAGAGACCGAGGTTCTGGAAGAGATAGAGAACCGCGCCCGGATCGATGCTTCCCGGTCGCGTGCCCATGCACAAACCCTCGACCGCGGTGAAGCCCATGGTGGTGTCCACGCTCTTGCCGTCTTTCAAGGCGCAGAGACTGGCACCGCTGCCGAGATGCGCGACGATCACTTTCCCTTTGGCAATTGCCGGAGCAACCTCGGGAAGAGTCGAGGCGATGTATTCGTACGAGAGGCCATGAAAACCGTAACGCTGCAGACCGTCCTTGCATACTTCGCGCGGCAGCGGAATCAAATCAGCCACCGGCTGGTGATTGCGATGAAAGCTGGTATCGAAGCAAGCCACCTGCGGCACTCCCGGAAGTCTTTCATCGACCGCCTCAATCGCTGCGAGGTTGTATGGTTGATGCAGCGGTGCGAGCGGAATTAATTCTCTTAGCTCTGCGATGATTTCCGGCGTGACGACGACCGGCTTAGTGAACTTTGCGCCACCATGCACGACGCGATGGCCCACCCCGAGCACGCGCGCGCCTGCATATTGAGAGCGAAGCCAGATTGCGAGGGCACCGATCGCGTCGCGTCCGTTTTGGACGGAGGAGGCGTCCAACTTGTCGTCGGCCACCTTCCGGAGGTTCGCGTCCTTGACGGACAGTCGGGGCGATGTGCCGATGCCCTCTATCTGGCCGCGTGCTCCCAGCCTCCACCTCTCCCCATCGGGACGCTGGAAGACGCAAAATTTCAGGCTCGATGAGCCTGCGTTGAGTACTAGTGCAAAGTCATCCATTAATTAATTTCCTCAAGTTCTTAGCTCGCTGGATCTGGCGCGTCGTCCGTACCATTCGCGTAAATGATGGATCCAACCGGCAACCGAAGGCGGTATCCTGATCCCATCCGCTCACGCAGATGTTACTGACCCTGTTCACCTGAACATTCGTCTGAACGCATCGCGTTCATACACACCCGGATCGGGCACTCGATGGAAACTCATATTGCCGCGCATCTCTTCCAGCGAAGCCCAATCGTTCTCTGCCATCCATTCCCTGATACCGTCGAGCAGAGTGCCGATGTGCCCGGCGCCCCTGGCGATTAAAGCTGAAACCAATTGACAGGCATGAGCGCCGGTCATCGTTGCCTTGATCACGTCCAGCGCGGTGTGGACTCCGCCCGTAATGGCCAGGGATGCATTGACTCTGTCGGAGAGAACGGCGACCCCCCGGAGTCCTATTTGAAGATGAGATGAATCAGACAACGACAGCGAGCGCAGGATGTCGTACTCCAGCACGTCGATGTCGACGTTATGAAGACGATGGAACAGGACGAATCCGTCGATCCCGGCCTGGTCAAGTTGGATGGCGAAATTCGCAAAAGCAGTGAACCGCGTCGAGAGTTTCGCCGCGACCGGAATGCTCACCTTACGCTTGACGTCATGTACGATCTGGATCATCTGACTTTCGACTTCAGCGGCGCTCAGCGCCGCGTCGCTGGCCGAGTGATACAGATTCAATTCGACTGCGTGCGCGCCCGCCTGTTCGAGTAGCCGCGCGTAGGTAGTCCATCCACCGGTGGTCATGCCGTTCAGTGACGCGATGACGGGAATCGAGACCGCAGCTTTGACTCGCTGCAAGTGTTCCAGGTACTCATCCGGACCCAGCGCCAACAGCGGATCGGGAAAGTAGGTTTCAGCCTCGGCGGATGATCCGCTATGACCGTCACTGTGGAAGTAGGAGGACATCTGCTCGCCGGTAATCTCTTCTTCGTACAAGGAACGCAAGACCAAGGCGGCGGCGCCGGCATCTTCCAGTTGCTTCACCGAATCAAGGTCGTCGGTTAGGGCACCCGCGGCACCTACAATCAACGGATGCGGCAAGGTCAGGCCCAGGTAAGTCGTCGTCAAATTCATTGCTTCACCTCGCCATTTCCGCTCGGCTCTCCGTTGCCGGCATCCCCGTTTCCGTCATTTGAACCAGTGCGCGCCGGCAGCGTGATTTGCGCGAGTTGTTGATAGCCGGCGTAGCGACGCGTGGCCGCGGCCTGGGCTTCTTCGAGGAAATATTTGAATCGTGCGGGGTCGGCGCGCTCGACCATGCGGAAACGCGACTCGTTGCGCATGTATTCCGCGACTGTTGGTTTAGGCGGACCGTAATCGAGTTTGAGCGGCGCTTCTCCTTTCACCAGACGTCGCGGGTCGAACCGATAGAGCGGCCAGACACCTGATTCGACGGCCAGCTTCTGCTGTGCGGCGCCGTTCGCCAGGTCGTAGCCGTGCGCGATGCAGGGGCTGTACGCAATGATGAGCGACGGCCCGTCATACGATTCAGCTTCCAGGAATGCCTGTGCGGTCTGCACCATCTTCGCGCCGAACGCTACCCGCGCGACATAGACATGGCCGTACATGTTTGCCAGCAGGCCGAGATCTTTTTTGCCGACCGTCTTACCTGAGGCGGCGAACTTGGCTGACGCTCCGAGGGGCGTAGCTTTCGACTGTTGGCCGCCGGTGTTGGAATAGACTTCGGTATCCATCACCAGGATATTGACGTTGCGATGACTGGCCAGCACGTGATCGAGCCCGCCATAACCAATGTCGTAAGCCCAGCCGTCACCGCCGACCAGCCACACGCTTTTCTTCACCAGGTAATCTGCGAGCTGATCCAGACGACGCGCTTCAGCGGAATTGATCCCGGCCAGCTTCTCGCGCAGGCTTTTTACTCGTTCACGCTGGGCGGCGATTCCAGCTTCGCTGCTTTGATCAGCATTGAGCAGTTCCCAGGTCAAAAAATCGCCGAGCTTGGGAGCCAGGTGCTCAAGCAGTACGCGCGTTGCGTTGATGTGCGCATCAATCGCCAGGCGAAAACCAAAACCAAATTCAGCGTTGTCTTCGAACAGGGAATTGGACCAGGCCGGACCACGGCCGTCCGCGTTTGTGGTGTAAGGAGTCGTCGGCAAATTGCCGCCGTAGATCGAAGAACAGCCGGTAGCATTGGCAATCATCAGGCGATCGCCGAAGAGCTGCGTCAACATTTTCAGATAAGGCGTTTCGCCGCAGCCGGCGCAGGCGCCCGAATATTCGAAAAGTGGTTCGAGAAACTGCGAACCTTTGTGATCGAGACGCACCACGCTGCCGCGATCCAGCTCAGGCAGCTTCAGGAAAAAGTCGTAGTTGACGCGCTCGTTATCGCGCAGAGGCGCTTGCGGCGACATGTTGATGGCTTTGTGCTTTGGATTGGTGCGGTCTTTCGCGGGACAGACATTCACGCAGAGGTTGCAGCCGGTACAGTCTTCCGGCGCGACCTGAATCGTGAACGATTTGCCCTTGTATTCCGGCGCTCGGTAAGCGGTCGACTTGAAAGTCTCGGGTGACGAAGCCAGCTCTGATTCTTCATAAACCTTCGCGCGAATCGCCGCGTGCGGGCAGACCAGCGCGCATTGATTGCATTGAATGCAAACCTTCGGATCCCAAACTGGAATCTCCAGCGCGAGGTTTCGCTTCTCCCATTTCGCGGTGCCTACCGGCCAGGTGCCGTCGACTGTAAAGGCGCTGACCGGCAGCAAATCGCCTTTGCCGGCCAGCATTACGGCGGTGATCTTTTGCACAAAATCCGGCGCGAGCTCAGAAACAATCGGTGGTCGCGTACGAGTCGCGCTCACCGCCGCCGGCACCGGAACCTCGTGCAGCTGGGCCAGCGCCAGATCGACGACTTCGCAATTGCGCTTGACAACCTCTGGCCCGCGCTTGCCGTAAGTCTTCTCGATCGATTTCTTGATGTGGGCAATCGCCTCATCCTTTGGCAGAATGCCCGAAATCCCGAAGAAGCACGTCTGCATGATGGTGTTGATGCGCCCGCCCATGCCGACCTGCTTCGCGAGCGCGAAGGCATCGATGGCGTAGAAGCGGATTTGCTTCTCGATCATCTGCTGCTGCATCTCGCGCGGCAGACGGTCCCACAAACCCGCAGATTCGCCCGGCACATTGAGTAAGAACACAGCTCCCGGCGCAGCGTGTTCCAGCACATCAATCTTGTCGATGAATTCGAATTGATGGCAGGCCACGAAATTGGCTGCTTCGATCAGATAAGCCGAACGAATCGGTCGCGGACTCGAACGCAAATGTGAAATGGTAATTGCGCCCGACTTTTTTGAGTCATAGACAAAGTAGCCCTGCACGAACTGGTCAGTTTCCTGGCCGATGATCTTGATCGAGTTCTTGTTGGCGCCAACTGTGCCGTCCGCGCCCAGACCGTAGAACAGCGAGGTCGCGACGTCGTCGGACCTGGTGCGGAACGATGTGTCAGAATTCAGCGAAAGATGGGTAACATCATCGACAATGCCGAGCGTGAAGTGACGCCTGGGCTTGTCCTCCTTCATCTCGTCAAACACAGCTTTGACCATCGCCGGAGTGAATTCCTTCGATGAAAGGCCATAGCGGCCGGCGACGACGCGCGGCTCGACTTCAAACGAGCTTTCTGCCCAGGCCCGCGCTTGCGCCAAAGCGGTCACGACATCGAGGTAGAGTGGATCGCCCGGCGCGCCAGGTTCCTTGGTGCGATCGAGCACGGCGATCGTGCGGGTAGTCTTTGGCAGGGCGGCAATCAGACGCGTCTGACAAAGCGGCCGGTACAGGCGTACCTTCAGCACGCCGACTTTCTCTCCGCTGCTTCGCAGTTCGTCTACGGTTTCCTGAACCGTCTCGGCTCCGGAACCCATGATGACAATCACGCGCTCGGCTGCCGGGTCGCCCTCGTAATCAAACAACTTGTATTGCCGGCCGGTGCGTTCGGCGAAGACATTCATGGTGCGCTCGACGATGTCGGCGCACGCGTCATAGAACGGATTGGCAGCTTCGCGGGCCTGAAAGAAGACATCGGGATTTTGCGCGGTGCCCCGAACCACCGGTTTGTCGGGTGTGAGCGCGCGCTGGCGATGCGCGGTGATGGCGTCTTCGGAAATCAGACTACGAATATCGTCGTCGCTCAATTCCTGAATCTTGGAAACTTCATGCGAAGTCCGAAAGCCGTCGAAGAAGTGAATAAAGGGAATTCGCGATTCCAGCGTGGCCGCGTGGGCAATCGCGGCAAAGTCATGCGCTTCCTGCACCGAGTTCGCGCACAGCATCGCAAAGCCTGTCTGCCGGCAGGCCATCACGTCTGAATGATCGCCGAAGATCGAAAGCGCGTGCGTGGCGAGCGTCCGCGCGGTCACATGCATGACGAACGGCGAAAGCTCGCCGGCGATCTTGTACATGTTTGGGATCATTAGGAGCAGACCCTGCGACGCGGTAAAAGTCGTCGAGAGTGCTCCAGCCTGCAGTGCTCCATGCACGGCGCCGGCCGCGCCGCCTTCCGATTGCATCTCGGCAATCTCAGGAATGACGCCCCAAAGATTTGTTTTCTTCTTACTGGCCCACTCGTCACAGAGTTCCGCCATCGGCGAGCTGGGCGTAATCGGAAAAATGGCGATCGCTTCGCTTAGACGAAAGGCGACTGAGGCCGCCGCTTCGTTACCATCAACCGTGATGTGTTTGGCTTCGGACATAGTTTTCACAGGAGCCTTAGGGTTTCGCGCGTCGCGCGTGGGCGACCAGTTTGGCGACGGCGCAGCTCGCAATCCGGGAACGCACGCTGTCGGCACGGCTGGTCAAAATCACGGGCACACGCGCGCCGAGAACCATCCCGGCGCTGTCAGCGTTTGCCAGAAAAGTCAGGTTCTTCGCGAGAATATTGGCGGCTTCGAGATCGGGAGCGAGCAAAATATCCGGGTCGCCAGCGACCGAAGATTTGATCCCCTTGGTCCTGGCCGCCTCGGCGCTGATGGCGTTGTCGAAGGCGAGCGGTCCATCGAGAATGCCGTGCTTGATCTGTCCGCGCTCGGCCATTTTGCAAAGCGCCGCCGCATCGAGCGTCGCCTGCATCTTCGAGTTCACCGTTTCGACCGCGCAAAGGATCGCGACTTTCGGGTTCGGATGTCCCAGCGAAGTCACCAGGTCGATCGCGTTCTGCACGATGTCGACCTTGTCTTCGAGCGTAGGTGCGATATTGATCGCCGCATCAGTGATGACCAAAACCTTGTGATAGGTCGGCACATCCATGATGAAGACGTGGCTGATGCGACGCCCGGTGCGCATCCCGCCTTCGCGCGAGACAATGGCCGACATCAATTCGTCTGTATGAAGGCTGCCTTTCATTAAAACTTCGGCGCGGCCTTCACGAACGAGTGCCACGGCCTGCTTGCCGGCCTCGACACTGTTCGGCGCGTCGACGATTTCAAAATCCTGCAAGTCGATTCCGGCCGAATTAGCGGTGGCTTCGATCTCTTTTCGCGGCCCGACGAGCAGAGGCCTTATCAGTCCTGCCTGCGCCGCATCGACCGCGCCTTCGAGCGCGCTTTTCTCACAAGGATGCGCGACGGCGGTCGGCACCGGCGCGAGTGCCTTGCAGCGTTCCAATAAGCGTTCGTATTTTCCGGTGCCTAAAGCCTGACTCATATCGCTTCCTTTGTTCGTCGTGCGCCCTGGCGCTGAGCGGCGGGTCCCGTCTCTTTCAAAATCAAAGCGAGAATGATGGCGATGAACACGCCCAGCAGCAGCGGGCTAAATGTGGTTTGATAATCATGCAAACTCGGAGTCGCGGCGCCACCCGTGGCGTTCATGAATCGCCATCCGAACACCGGCCCCAGCAACGCGCTAAAGGTGAAGTTCAGAAAGTTGACGACGCCGGTGGCCGTGCCGCCGTACTGTGGTGGATTCGCCTCTTTGATTATGGTGTACGGCAACATCGCCGCGCCTGACGCGATGCCCATCGCAAGGCCGATGATGTAAGGCGGCAACACGCCGGGTTTGCCAAATAACCCCCAGGCCATCAGTGCTAGCAACGCGACGGCTCCGCCGATGATTACAGGTTTACGACGCCCGATTCGGTCAGAGATAAAGCCCAGCAGCGGGCAACCGATAATCCATCCGAAGGGAACCGTAGCCGAGCGCATCACCGCGTCCGCGTAATCGAGACCATGCGCTTCCTGCAAATAACGCACGCCCCAAACCATGTCGAAGATGGTGGTGGGGATGAACAGCAGACCGGCGATCAAACCGCAGAGAATCGATTGCGGGTTCTTGAAGACGGTGCCGAACGCCTGCAGGATTGGTTTCAATCCGCTCTCGCGATTCGCGTTTGGCGCTTCGCTGGGCGTGATGAAATAGAGGAAGACGCCGATGATTAATCCGGCGATGCCCATACCCAGCCAAAACGTGCTCCATTTCACCCCGGAGCCAATCAACGGGCCCACCACGAATTGACCGGCTGAGCCGCCAGCCATCCCGAACATTTGCGTCGCACCAATTAAGGTGGCCGCCTGGGAAGCCGGGAAATTTTTCGTCGCGATGTAAACCGCGCCGATGAGCGCGAACACACCACCGGCTCCCTGGAGAAAGCGTCCGACGCTGGCGATGTTTGCGTTACCGGTGGAGAAGAGCAGAGCGCCTATTCCCACAATGACGGCCGCAAACGGGACGAGCTTCCGCGGCCCGAGACGATCCATGGCCGCGCCGGCTACCAGGCTGAAAGGTGAGTATCCGTAATAGAAGAGACCGACGATGGAAGCGACGCCGAGCGCGCTAAGTCCGAAGGCTTCGGAGAGTTGCGGCAGCATCACGGCCGGCGCCGAACGCATCGCGTATTGGTAGAAATAGAAGATGGAGGTCAGGACCCAAACCACGACCACCATCCTCGCGCGGGGCGATTCGACTGCGTTGACAGCTGCTACGGCTTGGGCCACACAACCTTCCCATTGATTCGGAATGAACTAACGCCCCGGTTGGCGACCGAATGAGGGCGAGAGATTTTTGAGTTCCGCGTTCCGACGACTGTTGATAGACACGCCGAGGCAGAACTCCGAACGGTTAACAGAGCACTACCGAGAGCGCGAGGCCGGCTTCACTGGTCTCTTTGTATTTGCCGTTCATGTCTTTGGCGGTTTCGGCCAGCGCCTGAATCGTGGCGTCGAGATCGATCCGGTGCCGCGAGGCGATTTCGTTGCTGGCGATTGCATAAGCAGTCCAGGCTTTGACAGCGCCAAAGGCACATCGCTCAACACATGGGACCTGCACGTAGCCGGCGACGGGATCGCAGGTCATCCCAAGATGATGCTCGAGCGCAGATTCAGCAGCATTCTCGACAACGCGAGATTCAGCACCGAAGGCGGTCGCGACTAACGCCGCGGCCATCGAAGATGCCACGCCAATCTCGGCCTGGCAGCCTCCTTCCGCTGCGGATAAGGTCGCGTGATGTTTGCAAAGGTAACCGACGGCGGCAGCCGCCAGCATACCGTCGCGAATCTTCTGTTGTGGGACTTTGCGGACTTCGCTCAGCGCGTAAACCAGCGATGGCATGACGCCGGCCGATCCGCCGGTAGGTGCGGTGATCACGAGGTGACCCCGGGCGTTCTCTTCCGACGCAGCCAGCGCGCAGGCCGAGAGCATCGCGACGCCCCGTTCCGCCGCATTGGCATCATCCATCGCGCGCTTATAGACGGTTGCGGCCTTGCTGGCCAGCTTAATCGGACCGGGCAGCACGTCGTCTTCGGGCATTGCCAGTCCGGATTTCACGGTCGCCACCATCGCGTTGATAATCTTGTCGACGAAAACATAGACCTCCGCCTCGGACCTGCCCATGATCGACATCTCGTTCGCCAACATCACCTGAGCAATCGTCAGCTTGTTGCCGTCGGCGTGGGCCCGGAGTTCCTTCATCGTGCGGAACGGGTACTTCGGCGCATTCTTCTTGGGCGGCGTATATCCTTTCCATTCGATAAAGCCGCCGCCGACCGAGTAATACTCCTGCTCCAGCAGTACTTCGTTGCCGGCGAGCAGCTTGACCGTCATCGTGTTCGGATGATGAAAATTACCCTTGGTCGCGTCGTAGATGACGTCTTTCAGGCTGACGTTGATCGTGGAGCTGCCGAGCTTGACCGGAAAAACCTGATCGGGTTTATCGCGCAGGCCGTCCAGGAAGGCCGGGTCAACGGTCGCCGGTTCTTTGCCGACGAGACCTGCGAGCGCAGCGCGCTCAGTGCCGTGGCCCTTGCCGGTGGCGCTGAGACTGCCAAAGAGATTTACCTGGAGCTTGTTTGCTTTCGCCAGTTTGTCGGCGGGCAGCTTGGTTGCGCGCTGATAGAAATCGTAAGTGATGCGCATCGGGCCGATCGTGTGCGAGCTGGATGGTCCGGGACCGACTTTATAAAATTCATCGATCGTAGTCATCACCGGGCCGGCGCCCTTCTTAACGACGTTCAGGTTCTTGTCGAGCGGCGGCGCCGAAGGTTGTTGCGGCAACGATTCGTTAATAGCGTTCATCCTTCGCTCACGTCCCGAGACAGTGCGCCCCGTCATCACGGCGGCCGCCCCAATCACCGCGGTGCGCATCAGAAACTTGCGTCGATCGACGCCTGGAGGAACATCATGTGCGACGAGGTCGCTGGTGTTACCCAATGGATCCTCATGATCGATCGTAGTGTTCGCTGAACTTGTTTTTTCGCCTTTAGACATGTCGCATCTCCTTCTGCAATGAAAGCTCCAGGTGATTCGGGATCGAGACGTTTACGAAGAAAAGTTTAGCCAGACGAAGGCGAGTGAAAATACTGTCAAAACTAACAGTGTGCGGAGTTTTCAAGGCAAAGAGAGGAGTAGAGCAAGTTCAACACTCAGTGGAAGTGCGAGAAAGACACAGTGGCCGCCAAAAAACCAAGCGGCCACTGCGACGATTCAAGTCGATTGATGATTAAGGCTGGTCGTCAGTGTCCTTGACTGGTTTCCATGTCATATCAGGATTGAAGCGCTCGGTAGCCTTGAAGATGTCGAGCGTCTTGGGTCCAAGATCTTTCTCCCAGACGACGCCGTCCTGGCTCACTATGAAACTCTTCACTCCGGTATTTCTGTATTGCGCCGGAGATGCCATCAGCGCGAAGCCGCCAATCATGACGCCTTTGATGACATAGTCCAACTGACCTAAAGGCGCAGCTGGTCCCTGACCCTTCAGAACTTTGAAGTAGTAGCCGTGATATGGTTCACCCGCGTTGTAACCCTTAACGATTGCTTCCGCGATCTTTTCACCGACTGGCCCATCCCAGGTGCCGTCGGCATTCTTCCAGGCCAGACCGTCCTGTTGCCCATCCGTGCTGATGATCTTTTGCGCGTATTGGTTTGGCAGGTTGGCCTGCTTCTTGGTGAGCGCGTATTCATTCTGCGCCTCGACATAGCCTTTGCAGACCTGGATCGCGTCCAGTTCGTTGCGGCCAATGCGACGCACGAAGATTTCGCGATGGCCGGCCGCTACATTGAACGACCATCGGCCGAGTCGTTCGTTGATGGGCACCGGGAAGGGCCAGTCATCATTGCCCACGAACAAGGTGGCAACTTTCGCGTTGCGCGCTCCTTTGGTGACGCGTTGACGCGTTTTGGCTTCGGCCGCAAATTTCTCGGCCATCTCCTTGTCGCGCGCCGGCTCGCCGGTGTGAATGATGTCGTCGCTGTTGGGGCCGAGAATCTCAGCCAGCGCTTTTTCATCATACTTTTCGGCCGCATCGATCAAGGCTTGCGCAGCTGCTTCCGGCGTCCAAAACGTCCTGGCTTTCGCCGCCTTGGTTTGTGCCTTCGAGCACGGAGCAGTTACGAGCAACAGCGCACACGAAGCAGCGAAAATAATCCCGAAGTGAACGATTGAGTATTTGAAATTATGAGTTAGAGTTTTCATCTTCGTTTCTCCTTTCGTGTTTGCCATTACCTCCGGCGACCGCCGCCGCCACCACCGCGACCACCACCACCACCGCCGCCGCGACCACCGCCACCGCCGAAGCCGCCACCGCCGCGGCTGCCACCGCCGCCAAAGCCGCCGCCGCCCATGCTCGATGAACCGCGACTGCTGCTGGCGCGAGCCGAGCCACCGCTAAATCCACCAGAGCCACCGCCAAACCCGCCGCTGCTGCCGCGATTTCCTAATCCGGAATTGCTGCCACCGCCGCCGACGCTGCGGTTCCCGACGCGGTCGCCACCGCCACCGAGACCTGAACTACCTCGATTACCACTCAGGCCGCCGCTATTGCCGGCGCCTCCACGGTTGCCGCTGAGACCGCCGCTGTTACCAGGGCCGCTACGATCACCAACTCCGCCGCGATTACCCGCTCCGCCACGGTCGCCGACGCCACCGCGATCACCAACTCCGCCGCGATCGCCAACCCCACCTCGATTGCCGACACCACCACGATCGCCCACGCCGCCACGATCTCCGACACCACCACGATCACCGATGCCGCCGCGTTGACTGCCAAGATTGCCGCCTTGCCGGCCTATATCTCTCTGGGCGGCGCGTTGACGGTTTTGCAGTGAATCACCTCGCGTGGTGCCGCCGAAGCGGTTTGCCGTGCCGCGATCCCCGTAAGGCGCGCCGCCACGATGCGACGGATTGTGTTGCCACTTATTCCCGCTGCCGGTGCGGTTGCCGCTGTTGACCCGATTGCCGCTGATATTGTTGACGTTCGTATTGCGATTGAAGTTGTTATTCATGTTGACGTTGACATCGCCGCCGCCCCAGCCGCAACCCCAACCCCAACCGCCGCCCCAGGCAGCTCCCATCGCCATGCCGACACCGAACGAGATCGCACTAGCGGCAATCACGGCTCCCGTCGAAGGCGGATAATAAATCGGGGGATAAGGGTAGGCCGGCGCGCCATAGACAACCGTGGGATTATAGGAGGGCACGTAGACAACTTGAGGATTGGATTGCTCAATAACGATAACTTCCTTGTTGTTGACCGTCTGCTCCTGCACCTTCTGTTGTTGGTTTGAAGCCAGCGCGCCGTTGCCTTGCGCTTTCTGCCGCAGGCGCTGGATCGCATCCATCAGCTCACTCTGTTGCGCGAGAAATGCGTTGCCAAGATCAGTCGTCCATTGAATGTCATCTGCGAGACGCTTCACCACGTCGGGCAACGCCGCCATCGCCTGAATGCTCGGGTCCCACGGCTGCTTCTTGACCGCTTCAGCCAGCTTCGTCTGGTCCTTAGCTATGGCCTGGTTCTTATCGAGCCACTGCTGCAGCTGCATGATTTCCAGCGGATAGGTCGAAGCCACCAGCGTCTGGCTCAGAAGGTTGTCGGGATAAAGCGCAATCGGCGCCACCAACGACTCGAGTTGTTCGGGTGGAATCTTCGCCGCGGCCTGCTCCTGCGGCTTGGGCACAGACGGGCGATGATTGGCCCGCGTCAGGGGTGTTACTGCCAGCAGTACGGCCAGCGAAGTAAATGCAGCAAGCCAACGAAATGCACCGGCCGCTCGAGACGAATTGGTTTTCATTGCAAGCCTCCTTCTACGTTCGGCGTCATCGCCGTTCTGCCGCAGCAAGGTCATGGTGGTCAGTGACGGACGCTGAGGTCCGCAAACTTAGGCAAAGGATTCTTTGACTGCGAATAGAATCGTAGCGACTGACGGTAGGGGGGATAACTGTCAAAACTGACAGTCATGCCCGAGTGTGCCGTGACGTTTATCGTCGGCGTCCACCGCCGCCACCGCCTCTGCCACCACCGCCGCCTCGGCTGCCGCCGCCGTAGCCACCGCCGCCCCGGCTGCCCCCGCCATAGCCGCCGCTACCACGGCTGATACTGGACGAGCCGCGGCTGCTGGCGCCGCTAGTGCGCGCACCGCTGTATCCGCCGCCAAATCCGCCGCCGCTGCTGGGACGCTGAACGCTGCGATTGCCGACACGATCACCACCGCCAAATGATCCGCTGGGCCGATTGCCACTACCAATGCTGCCGCGATTGCCACCAGTGCCAATGCCCCCGCGATTGCTGACGCTGCCGGAATTGCCGAGGCCGCCGCGGTTCCCCGTGCCGCCGCGATTGCCACCAGTACCAATGCCGCCGCGATTGCTGACGCTGCCGGAATTGCCGAGGCCACCTCGGTTGCCGGTGCCGCCGCGATTGCCCATGCCGTTTCCGCCGATGCCTGCGCCTCCGCGATTTGCGACACCTGGTCCGCCGGCTCCGCCGCGTCCGCCTACGCCGCCTGGTCTGGTCGCGCTTCCAAGGTTTCCTCCTTGCCGTCCAATTTGGTTGCGCGCGCCGCGTTGGCGATTTGCCAGCGAATCACCACGGGTGCTGCCGCCGAATCTATTCGCGGTTCGTTGATCGGCATAAGGCGCGCCGCCGCGATGCTGCGGATTGTGTTGCCACTGCGTTGGCCGGTTGCCACTGCCGATTCGATTACCGCTGTTGATTCGATTGGCGCTGAAGTTGTTGAAGTTCGAATTGCGATTGAAGTTATTGTTCCAGTTAACGTTGACGTCACCGTGTCCCCAGCCACAGCCCCATCCCCAGCCGCCGCCCCAGAACGCGCCCATCGCAAAGCCGACACCCCATCCGATCGCCGCCGCGGCGTAAGCGCCTCCGTAGTAAGGCGGATAGTAGATCGCCGGATACGGATAAACCGCCGGCCCATAAACGTAGACCGGATCGTACGAGGGCACGTAAACGACCTCAGGATTCGTCTGCTGAATCACGATCACTTCTTTGCTTTCGATCGTTTGCACCTGAATTGTTTGTTGCTGGTTCGATTGCAGCGATCCTTTATCCTGAGCTTTATGACGCATGCGCTGGACCGCGTTCATCACGTCGCTTTGCTGCGCCAGGACGGCGTTGCCCAGGTCAGTAGTCCACTGAATATCGTCAGCCAGTCGTTTGACGAGATCGGGCATCGCCGCCAGTGCCTGCACGCTCGGATCCCACGGCTGCTTTTTCACCGCGTCAGCGAGTTTTTTCTGATCTTTGACGAGGCCGGCGTTTCTTTGCAGCCATTGCTGTAGCTGCACAATCTCCAGCGGATAAGTCGAAGCCACCAGCACCTGGCTCAAGAGATTGTCAGGATAGAGCGCGATCGGAGCGACCAGTGAGTCGAGTTGATCAGTCGGAATTGTTGAATTGGCTTGCGGTGCGGCAACTGTCGGTGCCGCTCGTGACGCAGAGGTAAACGGAGTAGTCGCGAGCGTCAGGACCGCGCAAGTTATTGCCGCGATGCACCGAACTAGCTTCGGTGACCAAGGGGCTGTTGGCTTCATCTTCAAGCCTCCTGATCGAGGTCGCCGGCGACTCAAGCGCCTCGCGTTAAGGCCCGGGCGGGCCGCTATCATTGATTGAATTTGAATTCCTTCGAGAAGTTGTATTTGAACGCGAACTGGATGCGCATGTCCTCGGAATGGAAACCATCGAGGAAATTCTGCCGCCGTCCATACTGGAACTCGCCGCCGACCATCACGTTGTCCCACGGGTAGTAGAGCAGGTTGCCGAGCGCATAGTGGCCGCGATGGAATGCATTCGCCGCCTGGCCGTTCGAGTTGTCGATGTTCTGGAATGAATAACCAACAGCGGTGCTGAACTTCTTGTTCCAGTTATGATCGAGGAACGCGAGCATGGCCGTGATGGGCAAGGCGACGCCTTTAATTGGCCGGCGCGGTCCACCGCCCGGATTAAGGGCGATGCCGACATCAACCGGCGAATCGTTCATGTAATTCTCAATGCCTTTGCCGTAGGTGAACGCGAACCGTCCGGTGTCGTTCTTGCTGAACTTGAGCGTGTTCGTCAGGTTAATACCGGCGCCGGTCACCTTGCCATCGAGATCGACGGCGTCGGCAGTCGTATCCACCCATCTAATTCGACGGACGATACCTGCAGCCTGGAAGTGCCCCCAGTCGCGGGTGAAGCGTACATTGGCAGAAACATCGGGAAGATCGAATTTGGGTTTGACCCCCTGAAGTTCAACGCGATCAGCAAATCGACCCTGGTCGCCGCTGGCGCCTGGCCGCTCGATGGCCACGGTTATCGCATTCTTACCCTTCAGCGGCATCCAGCGCGCCTGCACGTTGCGGAAGAACACCATGCCCGTCGGGCCCCAATACTCAAGCGAGTTCGGGAAGACATCGATGTCCATGAACGGACTCCAGGTCTGACCGGCGCCAAACTTTCCGAGTTCGCCGTACGCGTGTCGCAATCGAAACGTCGTCTGGCCGGCATCGACTCCGGTACCAAACAATTCAAACTCGAACTGTGTCTTGAGTTCACCGTACTTGGTCGGAGTGGATGACTTCACGCCGAAGCGGCTTTGTCGCACGCCGTAATAGACCTTGCCGTTGGGAGCGAATTCATTTGGGAACGACGGCAGTTTTGTCACCCGGATCACGTCGAACCAATCGGATTGGTTTTGCTTGAACTGATAACCCATGTCGAGCATGGCAAATCCATAAACGCTGAAGGTGCTTTCGCCCTTGGGTTCGTCAGACGAAGGCTTGGCCGTGCTTTCGGGCGTCGTTGTCCCCGGGGTCGAAACCGTTACTTTGTCGGCAGTAGCGGCGACCTTCTCGCCGGTCGCTGCGTCAGATTTCTTCTGTGACTCTACGGCGGTTTTAAGTAGCGTTTTCAGCTCGTTGACGGTTTGCTCGAGTTGCGTGACTCGGTCTTTGAGCTGTTGCACTTCACTCGCGGGCTTTTGCGGTTCAGGCGCCTGACCAAAAGCCAAACGAGCCGGAATCATCATCAGCGCCAACTCTAACAGAGCGGGGACGATCAATCTGACGGATTTCAGGGAACAGTTATTTCGCATAATTCCTCCACACGATCAGCAAGGCACAGTTTCGGCAAGATACTGAGAAATCGTAATGAGCGTGTATCGGTTGAGTAACTGTCAAAAATTACAGGAGCGTTTTTCCGGGGTCGCGCGCAAACCTGTCACTTCTAACAGTTTCCGGTGAAATGATTGCAGGTTAGATTCAAAGGCAGGAGCGAACATGGTTGGGGCGAAGACTGGGAGCAAGAAAATTGATGTATCGAATCGCCGCGGCCTGAGACTCTGTGATGTTCCCCCGCCCGAAGTAGTTAATCCAGATTATTTGCTGGCGCGTGCAGTGGCAGAGGGAGACGTGAGTGCGCTGGGCGACCTCTATGTCAAGCATTACCGACAGGTCTATGCGGTGTGTCTGAACATGACGCGCAATCCGGCAGAGGCGGAAGACCTGACGCAGGATGTGTTCGTACACCTCGTGCGAAAAATTGGATCGTATCGTGGCGAGAGCCGCTTCAGTACGTGGCTGCACCGTTTGACGGTCAACCTGGTGTTGATGCACATGCGCCGGCCATTACGCCGAGAGCAGCCCACCCTGGATGTAGACAATGTGCATTCGATCGTGCCGAAATTGAGAGAGCGAGTACCCGTGCAAATCACCGATCGCATCGCTTTGCAGCTGGCGGTGAGTCAACTGCCGCGCGGTTGTCGCGCGGTGTTCGTGCTATTCGCGATTGCCGGTTACAAGCATGACGAAATTGCGACGCTGCTGGGTTGTTCGGAAGGCACCTCGAAATCGCAGCTGCATCGGGCGCGAACCAAATTGAAGCGACTTTTGCGGCCGCGGTTGGCTTGAGGGCTTTTGTTATTGCCGGCGGACGGCGAGGCGCACGGGCTCGATGCCGTTATCGTCCAAAGCGATTGAGTTTGCCGCCAGAGATTTAAGCTTGGCTTTGTGAATTAAGACTCCCGATCCTTCTTCCACGCCACCATTCTTTGTGAGATCGATTTGCAGAATACCGAATTCCTCCAGATGCGATCGGCCGGGGTAATACGCATCAAGAAACCGCACTGTCTTATCGCCAATCCCGAAAATCTGCCGCCCGTTGGGGGTGTTCGTCGAACGCAGCAGCTTCAGTTCATAAAAACCGTTGCGTCCTTCGAAGGTTATCCGCGCCCGCGCGGGTGCTTTCTGAAGCTCTTTACGCAGGGCTTTATGCTGACCCTTGGCGAAAGCAGCGGCCATTGCGCCGGCTTCTTCGTCGGTTGAGTAGCTGTCGATTGAGATGGTGAGGGTGGCGGTCGCGCCCGAGCCGACCATGGGGCTGCCAGCGATGCTCGGCATCTGGCCAGTTGCGGCGAACTCTTCGCGGCCTTGACAAGCAGCGATGGGCGCCGATCCACCGGGGACCGAAGCACCCACCAAAGCGAGAAAGCCGAAGAGAAAGGTGGCGATCTTCATACGTTCATTCTACCTGAATCAACGTAAGCGAACAGCCATTATTTCTTGGCCGGCGGTGGATACTTCTTGAAGAGTTTCTCCATCGCCTTGTTGATGTTCTTATTCACCTTCTCTGGATTTTTCCCTGAACCAAGCGTCTTGGTGGCCTGGCCTTTCCAGATTTGGTTTCTGGCCGATGCATCGTAGATGTCTACGTCGAG
>JBIOZK010000188.1:0-5292 GCA_044870975.1 Pyrinomonadaceae bacterium | reverse complement strand
GAACCGGGAGCGGCAGCGACCGGATCAAATCGCCACTCTCCTATAGATTCCGCTCTCACAGCCTTACCTAAAAGATCCGTTTCAATCAAGCGAACTACTTGATCCGGTCGCTACCGCTCGCGGTTCTGACACGAGGCTCGCGATTCTGACACGCGCGCGTTTTATTTTTGTGATCGTCTTGACTTCACGTGGGTGAAATTGGCAAAGTGCAGCTTCACGAAAAATTCATTATGCAGTCACCTGAAGCTGGCAGGTGAACGAAAGTTTCATCCTTCTCATGACCTCAGTTGCGCCTGTTCTCAAAACTACTTTTACCGATTTGAAGCTGGCACGTCGCGGCAAAGTTCGAGACGTTTACGAAGTCGACGACGACAGACTTTTGATCGTCGCGACCGATCGTATTTCGGCATTCGATAGCGTCTCGCCGACACCAATCGAACGCAAGGGCGAGGTATTAACGGCGCTCTCGCGCTTCTGGTTTGGAAAGCTCGGACACATCGTGCCGCATCACTTGATCACGACGGACATCGACGAAATGCCTGACGTGGTGCGCGCGCACGCCGACGAATTGCGCGGCCGTTCAATGTTGGTTACGCGCACGGAAGTATTTCCCGTCGAATGCGTGGTGCGCGGCTATCTGGTGGGATCAGGCTGGAAGGATTATCAAAGAACGGGCGAAGTCTGCGGTCACAAATTGCCCGCCGGTCTGCGCGAGTCGGCGCAGCTCGAAAAACCAATTTTCACCCCGGCAACAAAGGCCGAAACCGGACACGACGAAAACATCAGCGAAGAGCAGATGGCCGAAATCGTGGGCCGCGAAGTAATGGAAACGCTGCGCGAAATCTCCCTCCGCGTTTATAGCGAGGCAGCTGAATACGCGCGCGGGCGCGGTATTATCATCGCTGATACGAAGTTTGAATTCGGGCGCGATAATGATGGCCGCATCATCCTGATAGACGAAGTGCTGACGCCTGATTCCTCGCGGTTCTGGCCGGTGGATAGCTATGAAGTAGGGAAGTCGCAGCCTTCGTTCGATAAGCAATATGTGCGTGATTACCTCGAGAGCGTTAAGTGGAACAAACAGCCGCCTTGTCCTGAACTGCCGTCGGAAATTGCGCAAGCTACAACGAAGCGATATTTGGAAGCGTACGAATTGATCACGGGAGAGAGTCTGTAAGAAAAGTCTGGAGTTTGGGAGTCTGGAGTCTGGAGCATGAACAAACTTCAGACTCCAAACTTCAGACTTCAGACTCCAGACTTCAGACCCCAGACTTTGATTTAGGACACACGATGCAAATCCGCCCCCGCCTCGAGGCTGTCATCGAAGACATGCTCGACGGCCACATTATGCTGGACGAAGCGCTCGAGGAATTCGAGAAGCTCTACATCCAAAAAGCCTATACGCGAAACAAGAAGCGCATCACTCACACCGCGGCGGCGCTCGGCATCCACCGCAACACCATCTCCAAGCGCGTGAACTCGTATCGAGCGGAAGAACGAAAACACCGAACGAACGGCTCGGCCCGGCGAACGACCCGCAAACCTCATTGATTCCGCGTCACTGCTAGCGCGGATATTGCGGTTTCTTTTCAAATCTTCAGCGAATGTCATTCTGTGTCGAGCGACGTACAGACCCTGGTCGCTTGTGCGTTAAGCTGCTCCCGTAACCCTCATATTCCCGGCAAATAAAGTTGAAAGTCGCCTGCAGCCTGCACGACGACTGGGGAGGAAAACTGTGAATAGCCGTACGCATTTAGCTTTAGTAATTGTGTTTATTTGTCTTTTGACGGCGGTCGGGGTGATCGCCTCAACTAATTCAACCAGTCAGGATCAGAATCGTGGCGATTGTGAGCAAGCATGCACGCGCATCTATCAGAGCTGCATCGGCGCGAGCAATGCGAATCGCGCGCAGTGCCAACAAGACATGCAAGCCTGTCGCGGAAATTGTAAGAAGACTTCGGCGAGTCCATCTCCGGGCGTGTCGCCGAGCATGGAACCTACAGCCACTGCGACGCCAACTCCCTGACGCACTCATGCTGACTGTTCGGTAGTGGCCTCTCGCGGTGTTGTAAATCAGAACGATGGCCGAGGTCGTGCGACCTATCGTTCAACCAGGGAGCGTGTATTCACGATGATGTTCGCCGATTCGCCAAATGGCATTCGTTTTGCCAACGCAGCCCGCGAAGGAGGCGAATCATCATGCAAAAGTTTCGCGACCAAAAGGGCAAGATTGGTTACATCATTCTCTGGTTTTTGGGAGTCCCGGCGACTGTTCTGTTTTTCATCTTTCTGCTTCGCGGTTGCACTTGATTTCGCACCGCGGACGAGAGCGGCTTGAGGTAGCTAACAATTCCCACCCAGTGGCCTGGCTATTCTCCAGCAAGCGAGTTCGGCGTAACGCAGTGGTGTGTACAACGCTTCAAACGCCGTAGCGGTGCTGAAGATTTTGTAGTCACCGGCTCCGACGCCGTGATAACTACATTGCCCTCCGGCGGTCGCCGTGTAGTGCACAATCGTCTTGTCCATTCGGCACACTACATAACCGGCAACATAAAGCATCAGTAGGGCGGTCGTCGCTATTAAGATTCGGCGTGGCCGCTTCCGGCTGAAGAGTTTC
Organism: Pyrinomonadaceae bacterium; assembly: GCA_044870975.1. Classification (GTDB taxonomy): domain Bacteria; phylum Acidobacteriota; class Blastocatellia; order Pyrinomonadales; family Pyrinomonadaceae; genus UBA11740. The sequence continues at coordinate 2,675 of JBIOZK010000188.1, read as the reverse complement.
AATCTCATAAGCACCAGTAGCCATCTTCGCCCGCTCGATTTGCAAAATCAAAACCAGATTGTAAAAGCAAACCTGCCCGGGTTGACGAATGATCTTCGGTCTCTATAATCGTCCGTCATCGCAGCAAAGGTACAGCTGAAAGCGGGACGACGGATGATAATTGAAACAAATCAACTCCTCGAAACCTGGGACATACACAATAGAATAAATCTCTACGTGCTGGATGCGATCGCGCCGGAAGCCCTCCAGGCACAGTCGCCGGCGAAGGGCCGGACCGTTGGCGAACTGTTTGCGCACCTGCATAACGTGCGCTTGATGTGGTTGAAGGCGGCCGCGCCAGAGTTGTTGAAAGGTATTGATAAGGTCGAGAAAACGGACGCCGGCAAGCAGGAGTTGCTTCGCCAGTCGTTGGTTGGTTCAGGCAAGGCCATTCGCGAACTCGTCAATAAAGGTCAGGATGGGGGCGGTAAGATTAAAGGATTCAAGCCTCACGCCCCGGCATTTGTGGGCTATCTCATTTCTCACGAGTCGCACCACAGAGGCCAGGCTGTCCTCTTGCTCAAGCAAGCCGGTCATCGTCTGGACAACAAGATTTTATACGGCATGTGGGAATGGGGCGTGCGCTAGCTCGCTGCGACTCGCCAGTCCGTGAACTGCCCGCGAAGTTATGACCACGAAAACTACTCGACGATCTTTCATCAAGTCTGCCGCGACGGCGGGCTCAGCTATGGTCGCGGCCGAATGCTTTAAGGGTCTGGCGATTGTTGCCGGCCCGAATCAGCGGCCACTGTCGTCCTTCGACCCGCGAGTGAAGCGATTGTTGTCGACGATGACTCTCGCCGAGAAGATCGGCCAGTTGACCCAGGCCGAACAGAATGCGCTAAAGGAAGGTGACATCGAAAAATACTTCCTCGGCTCATTGCTGTGCGGCGGTAGTTCGGATCCGAAAGCGGGAAACAGTCTCGAAGCGTGGACCGACATGTACGACGGCTTTCAGCGACAGTCGCTCAAGACCCGTCTGGCGATTCCGATTCTCTTTGGGGTGGACGCCGTGCACGGACACAACAACGTGCTGAACGCGGTGGTGTTCCCGCACAACATCGGACTGGGCTGTACTCGCAATCCGGAATTGGTGGAAAAAGCAGGGCGCATTACCGCAGAGGAAATTCGGGCGACCGGTTTCCACTGGACTTTTGCTCCCTGCATCGCAGTGCCGCGCGATGAACGCTGGGGTCGAACATATGAAGGCTTTGGGGAAACGGCGGAGTTGGCGCAGAGTCTCGGCGCCGCGGCGATTAGAGGCTTACAGCGAAATGATCTGAATCATCCTTTGAGTGTACTGGCGTGCGCCAAGCATTTCGTCGGCGATGGCGGCACGACGATGGGCACCGGTCAGATGAACCGCAACCAGAAACGACTGCTCGATCAAGGGGACACGCGGGTCAGCGAAGCAGAGTTGCGCCAGATTCATCTCCCCGGTTACGTCGATTCAATTAAGGCCGGCGTTGGATCGATCATGGTTTCTTACAGCAGTTGGAATGGCCTGAAGTTGTCCGGGAGTAAGCAGCTGCTGACGGATGTTCTCAAGCGCGAGTTGGGCTTCGAGGGGTTTCTGATTTCTGATTACAACGCCATCGGGCAAATCAATTCGGACTTCAAAAAATCGATTGAGCTGTCAATTAACGCCGGGATGGATATGGCGATGGAGCCGAATGATTACCAGCGGTTCATCGGCTTATTAATGGAGTTGGTAAATGAAGGACGCGTTACGCCGGCACGGATCGAAGATGCCGTGACCAGAATCCTTCGCGTGAAGTTCGCCATGGGGTTGATGGATAAGAAGCGCTCACCTTTGGCCGACAGAAAGTTGCAGCGGACGTTTGGCTCACCGGCCCATCGCGAGGTTGCGCGCGAATGTGTGCGCCAATCATTGGTCTTATTGAAGAATGAACGACGCACGCTGCCGCTATCGAAGCATGTCGGGCGAATTCACGTGGCCGGCAAGAACGCCAACGACATCGGCAGTCAATGCGGCGGCTGGACGATCGATTGGCAGGGGAGAAGCGGAAATGTCACCACGGGCGGCACCACGATTCTCGGTGCCATTCAAAAAGCCGTGTCTTCTTCGACTAAAGTTACTTTCACCGCCGATGGATCAGAAGCCACTGGTGCGACGTTCGCTATTGCCGTCGTTGGCGAAACTCCATACGCAGAAGGTCGAGGAGACCGAGAGGACTTATCGTTATCGCCGGAAGACATGTCCGTCATCATGAACCTGAAGAGCGCGCAGGTGCCGATTGTCGTCGTGTTGGTCTCAGGCCGGCCGATGATCGTCAACGAAGCCCTGGCTCAGAGCGACGCTTTTGTCGCGGCGTGGTTACCCGGGACTGAAGGCCAGGGTGTAGCGGATGTCTTGTTCGGAGACTACAAACCGACCGGCAAACTCTCATGCTCGTGGCCGCGGTCGATGTCTCAAATTCCCATCAATATCGGCGACGCTAACTACGATCCGCTTTTCAAGTACGGATACGGGCTGAGCTATTCGTAACGGCGGGGCTCTGATCCGGCCAGGGCTTTGCTGCAAAAGTCGATTTCTACGTCCGCGAAGCGGACTGAATGCCAATAGCCCAGCGCTTTAGCGCTGGGACAGGGGCAGGTGAATTCGCAGTCCGCTT
>JBIOZK010000187.1:0-17807 GCA_044870975.1 Pyrinomonadaceae bacterium | reverse complement strand
GCGATCGAAATATTGAGCAGTCACCGCAAGAATAATCCCGTCGTTATCAGCGACTCCCAATCGGTGCGCGACATGGTGATCATAGGGGTCGCCGTGCGTATCGCCAACGGCAATGTGCCGGACGAATTGAAGGGCGCCCACCTCTACAAACTTAATCTTAATCGCCTGTTCAAAGAATCCCGCAACGCTGAAGAGCTGAACAATAAGCTCTCGGCGATGCTCACAGACTTAGCCAATGTCGAGTCAAAGTCGATTTTGATCATTGATCCGATTCAATCCCTGATTGGGCCTTCGGGAGCTTTCGACGGCGCTGCCTCAGCTCTGATACGTGAAGCGCTACATGACGAGCAGCTGCAATGCTTCGGCGCGTCGAGCCGGGTTGCGTTCGATCAGAATGTTGCCAACCAGGAGTCTCTGGCATCGTATTTCGCGACCGTACCCGCGGATGAAGCGACCACGGCGGCCAACGAAGAAAGCACCGACAAAGAGAATAAGAATCGCGAAGAGTTCGCTGGCGACAATGTCTCTCCGGACCTGCGCGAACTGGCTAGCAACGCTAATGCAACGACTCGCGTGAAAGCGATCCTTCAGGTCGACGACACGAATAGCAGCAAGTTGCGTCAACAATTGGAAGCGAGCGGCGTCAAGATTGATTCGCAGATGGCGCGCCTCGGCATTCTGAGCGTTGATCTGCCGGTAAAGGCGGTGGCAGAGCTGGCTGCAAATTCGTCGACTCGTTACCTCTCGCTTGACCGTTCGGTGCAGGCGAGCGGACACGTTGAGGACACCGTCGGTGAATCAGCGATGTGGTTGCAGACTGGGAATTCTGCTTTCGACGGCAGTGGAGTTGGTCTGGCGATTATCGATTCCGGAATCGCTCCGAACACCCCGGGTCTCGACAACGTCGTCTTCAATCAGGATTTCACCGGCGAAGGAACAACCGGTGACAAATATGGCCACGGAACTTTTGTAGCGTCCGTTGCCGCGGGAAATAAAGGTTCTTACGGCGGCGTCGCCCCAGCGGCAAACCTTCTCAACTTACGCGTATTAAATTCCAGCGGAAGCGGCAAACTTTCCGCCGTGCTCTCTGCGCTAAACACGGTCGCGGCGAATCGCACGAAGTACAACATCCGGGTCGTCAATATGAGCCTCGGCATGCCGGCGATTGACTCTTACAAGAACGATCCGTTGTGTCGCGCAGTCCGTTCGCTGGTTAATTCAGGGGTCGTAGTGGTGGCGGCCGCCGGAAACGATGGCAAGAACAGCTACGGGGGCAAAGTCTACGGCCGCATTCATTCGCCGGGCAACGAACCCTCAGCGATCACGGTTGGCGCGGTTAATACTTTCGGCACCGACGCCCGGAGCGATGACGCAATTACAACTTACAGCTCCCGAGGTCCGACTCGCAGCTATTGGACCGATTACAAAGGCATCAAGCATTACGACAATCTGATCAAGCCGGAACTTTCGGCGCCGGGTAACAAGATCGTTGCCAATTCTTCGCCCTACAACAAGCTGGAGTCGCTTAATAGCAGCCTGACGGTCTACGGCAACGCCAACCTAATGCGACTGAGCGGAACCTCGGTCTCCGCCCCAATCGTGGCGGGGGCGGCGGCAGTGTTGCTCGAAGCCAACCCGAATCTCACCCCTAATCTGGTGAAGACGATTCTGATGTACACGGCGCAACCGCTGGCCGGATACAACATGCTCGAACAGGGCGCCGGCGAAATTAACCTGGAAGGCGCTGTGCGTCTCGCCAAACTCGTCCGAACGGATTTGTCGTCGGGGACAACGGTTGGCTCTCCCCTTTTAAAGAGTTCGTCGCCGAATCCGCAAACGACAATTGCCGGCCAGACCTTCTCGTGGGCGCAAGGCATTCTGTTGAATTACGGTTGGGCCAAAGGTTCGGAGATCATTACCAGGTACCAGGGTGTCTACAGCCTGGGCGTCCTCATCGCTGATGGCGTACTCATTGCTGATGGTGTGCTGTCTGCCGATGGTGTGTTGAGTGCCGATTCCAGGATGCTCACTAGCGGAGTGCTGATCGCCGACAACGTCCTGACCAGCAGCGGCGGTGTCCTGGCAAACGGCAAGGTATTCCTTTCGGCCGGCGTATTGGTAGGCGATGGCGTCTTAATCGCCGATGGCGCGCTCATCGCCGATGGCGTGCTGTCCGCTGATGGCGCATTGATTGCCGACGGTGCGCTTTCTGCTGATGGAGCTCTGATTGCCGACTCGATCACCGGTGACAAGACTTCCTGCATGGATCTCGAATAATTCAAAAGTTAGACCAGACCCCCTTAAGTCTTTGCGCGGCCATTCCTTTCGAATTGCCGTCTTTTTTTTGACCGGCCCCCAAAGACTGTCCAAACACTGGTTAATTCGCCTTATTCGTCATTTTATTCAATCTTGAATCTCTGAGTGACAGCGACTGCGTTCGGCGTATAATCGTCACGCTGGTTTATGGATTGTGTTGAATAACAAGCGCGAATTGTCAGAAGCCGAAGTAGTTGATCTCGCCCGGGCACGCGTCAAGCTGCGTTCCCGCGGCACCAATGTCCCGTCGGAAGCCCACACCAAAGAACTCGCCGAAATTAATCTTCTGCTTGATCAGGGCCACTCAGTCGAGGCTCGAGCGCGGCTGGCAACTCTAATCTCTGAATGTCGCGATGATGCGGAAACGCTGGCCGGCGCGCGTCTGGCGCTGTCGCTCGCTCTGGAAATGCACGGCGACTATCAAAAGTCTCTGGAAAGTCTGGCCATGTATGAGAGCGAGGGCGCCCCGAAACGGCTCTCCGATGAACTGGCGCTACGGCTGCGGGTGCAAATCGCCATTGCGCGAAATTACTGTGGCGATCATCCGCGGGCTGTCTCCTCGTTGAAATCAGCATTGAAGGACTTGTCCGAGGAAAAAGCCGCGCCCGTTTACACGGCTCTGGCGCGCATCTATCGCAGCATCAACGAATCATCGATCGCCCGTGATTACTCTGAAAAGGCTTTACACGTTTACCGTCAAACTGGTGACTGGCGCGGGCTCGCGGAAGGCTATTTCGGGGTGGCCGTCGCTGATCATAAGGAAGGGCGGAACGAATCTGCGCTCGAAAACTTCAGTCACGCGCTGAAACTTATCGGGGACCATCCCGCCACATTTTTCCTCGGCAAGGTGTATGCAAACATGGCCGCTCTTTGCTGGCACCTGAAGCGGCCCAAGGACGGCATTGCCTATCTCGAAAAGGCGATCGAATACTACGAGCACTCGGACCACCACATGATGGCGGCGGTCGCCTACAACAATCTTGGCCTCAACTTCATGCTCATCGGCCAGTGGGATCGAGCGCACGAGTCGTTCAATCGCTCACTGTCATTGATCACGGAAATAGACGATCGAGACGAGAAGATCCCGATGTGCCTCGATTCTCTGGGCGAGCTTTGCATCCTCAGAGGCGAGCTCGAAGAAGCGAGAGGTTACCTTGAACGAGCCGTCGTCCTGGCCCAGGAGAGCGGCAACAAATGGCACATAGCGCAAACGCTGCGCAACATGGCGCGGTGCTACATCGCCACCAGCGAGCCTGACCTGGCGCTCTCAACCGCCAAGCAGGCCTTAGAGACGGCGCAGGCGATTGGCGACGGAAATTCGATCTGGGAATCACAACTCCTGCTTGCCGACAGCTATTTGCACCGGGGCGAGCTCGACGCATGCATCGCAAAGCTAAATGAACTCTCCGAGCAGACCTCCGATTCGCCGGCAGCTATCGGCCTCAGCGGGGAGACTCATCGAATACACGGGCTGCTGGCGCTCGCCACCGGCGATGTTGCCGCCGCCACTCAGCATTTTGGCCGGTGTGTCTCAACATTTGAATTGCTTGGCGATCGCTATCGCACCGGCCGCGCGCACTACAATCTGGGACAGGCTCACGTGCACGCGAAATCGGAGTTGGCCACGGAACATCTTTCCCGGGCCATCAATATATTTCGCGAACTCGGCGCGCGTCGCGATCTGGAACGGGCCGAAGCTGCCCGCGATGAATGGGAGCGCACTCCTCGACAACAGCAGCGGCAAAGAGAAGCCGCCATTCAACTGATTACGATGCGGTTGGCCGAGGCCGTGTCTTCTCGTGCCCTGCTGCTAAGAGAATTGGCGGCCGTGCTACACCAGGAAACTGGATCCAGGCAGGTCATGATCCTCGAGCCCGACGAGGAGCAGAGACAACGAATTGTGGTCGCGCACGGTTACGAAGGCGAAGATGCAGACAAACTCGCCACCGAATTCACTTCTCTCAGCGACCATGAGACCCGTCAGCGGTTCGCGAAACGGCGCAATCTGAAACACATCACGCTTAAATCAACCAACGCGCTGCCGGCGACCTTGTTGATGTCGCCTGCGGACGCGGCCGAACTTTCCGGTGGCATGTCTTTGGATCCCTTGCTGCGCGTCGTCGAACTCGGCATGGACGTCTGCGCGCTGCGGTCGCGCACGTCGAACGAGTCTGGCCCGGAACAGCAGGACGGCAATACGACCGCCGGTCTAATGCCGGGCTTTATCCATTCAAGTCCCGCAATGACCCGGCTCGTGGAAGAGGTAACCAAGATTCGTTCGTCGGACGTGACGGTGCTCGTCACAGGCGAATCAGGGACCGGCAAAGAATTGGTGGCGCGGGCGATTCATGCGATGTCCGCGCGACGCGACAAGATATTCGTTCCGTTTAATTGCACCGCGGTTCCCAAGGAGCTGTCGGAGAGTTATCTGTTCGGCCATCGTCGCGGAGCATTTACCGGGGCCGTCACAGACTCTTCCGGCGTGATTCGGTCAGCCGCCGGCGGCACGCTGTTCATTGACGAAGTCGGCGACCTGCCTGCTGACGTCCAGCCAAAACTCCTTCGCTTCCTGCAAGAGGGTGAGATTCAGCCGCTCGGCGAACAGAAACCAATCCAGATTGACGTTCGGATTATCGCTGCCACCAACACCGATCTGGAAGAACTAGTCGCGCAGGGCAAGTTTCGTGAAGACCTCTACTATCGGCTGAACGTGATTCGATTGCGCGTGCCGCCGCTGCGAGAACGGCGCTCCGAGATTCCGACGATAGTGAACTACTACATCAACCACTACTCGTCGAAATTCGGCCGGCATGATATTCAAATCACTCCCCAGGCAGTCGACCTGTTGATGGTTGGTGACTGGCCCGGCAACGTCCGTCAACTCTGTAACGAGATGCAACGCGTCGTGGCCCGAGCTGAGAACGGCGCCGTCATCACGCCCGAGCAACTATCACCGGAACTGCGTCAGATGGGCGTCCCGACAGTGCCGCCCTCCAGTGTGAGCGTGCTGGGGACCACCGCCACCGGACGAGCCGAAGTGGTGCCGATTGAAAACGTTAGCCTGGCTGAGGCGCTGGAAGAAGTTGAACGTCGCATGATTGGCGATGCCATGCGCCGGCACAAAGGAAATATCTCTCGCGTCGCGCGCGAGCTGGGATTAACGCGTCGCGGCCTCTATTTGAAACTCGATCGCTACAACATGAAAGAGCGATCGGGGACGGATGATTAAAGCCGGGTTTTGATGCCCACGATCCTGAACGAGCGATTGATTACCTCGTTCGCTTCCCTCACCTTTAACAAACCCGCCACGGCAAAATACGTGAGGCCGTAAGGAATAAGCACCAAAGCAGCCAGGACTATCGGATGACGAACACCCACAAGTAGTTTTATCCCCCAAGCCACGCCCGCCCCCACAATAGCTGCGGCCCAAAGCCTGGTCACGAATGACAAGTCCAAACCGGTGCGCCCGATTCTTCGGTTCAAGCTGCGGCGCAACAGTACAAACTCAACCCAACCCGCTATGCCGGCGGAGACCGTCAAACCAGCGACGCCCCACTTCGGATCAATTCCCAGCAACGGCGGGAGAGGTATCGCGAACAGATAGCCCAAACCGGTGGTTAAAGTAACTCGCACAATAGCGTAACGCAGCGGCGTGCGAGTGTCGTGCAACGCGTAATACGTCGATGCGTAAAGCCGGCCCAGCGTCGAAGCCAACAGACCAACCGTGGAACCGGCCAGAATTCCCCAAACGTAACGCGCATCATTGTGCTTGAACTGGCCAGTCTGATAGAGGCAAGCCGTGATGACATCACCGAGCGCGAGCATCGCCATTGAAGACGGCACGATGAAGACTGCAATCCTTCGCAGCCCTGAATCCAATCGGCCTCGCAACTTATGCGCTATCTCGTCAGTGGATCCCAGCGTGCTGGACATGGCCGGGAGTTCCGCGGCCGATATCGACATCCCAAACAAGCTGACCGGCAGTGTGTATAGACTTTGCGCATAGCCCAGGGCAGCTACGGCGCCTATATACGGCACCAGGCTAGCGAGGGCCGCATCGACAAAGGCGCTAATCTGCACCACGCCGCGGCTCATGAACACGGGAAAGAAGTTGCGAATAACGGTTCGCACGTTCGCGGTCGCGAAATCCAAAACCGGGCGCAAGCCTTTCGCCAGCCACAACACGGTGGGAAGTTGAACCCCAAACTGCAATGCGCTGCCAATGACCGAGCCCCACGCCGTAATAATCGCGAGCTGAGCCTGGAACTTCCCCAGGCCGGCGGCGTTCGCTTCACTTAAACGGCCACCGAAGAAAATCATCGAAGCTATAATCGCCAAATTCCACGCGACCGGCGCGGTATACGAAAGAAAGAATTTTCGGTGACTATTGAGGACGCCCAGACACCATGCGGACATCACCAGCAAACCCGCACCAGGAAAGAAAATTTGAACGAGTCGGATGGCGAGTTCGCGCCGCTCGCCCTCGAAACCAATTGCGACTACCGAGATGATGTATGGAGTGGTGAGCACCCCGATGAGAACGATGACCGACGTTACCAGCGCCAACAGCGTCAGCACCGCGCTGGCGACGCGGCCCGCCTCACGCTCATCCTTGCGGGCCAATAGGTTTGCATAAACCGGAATGAATGAAGCTGACAGCGCGCCTTCGCCAAAGACATTCTGCAGAAAGTTCGGAATACGAAAGGCGGCATTGAACGCATCTGCGGCCAGCGAATTGCCAAAGTAATATGCAAATACGCGCTGACGAATAACGCCGATGATGCGGCTGATAAGTATTCCGGCGCCGACCATGACAGCGCCGCGGCCGGTATTCTCGGCGGCACTATCGGCAACAGTATCGTGCGGGAATTCCCCGGTCGCTTCGCCGACGACGTCGATCGTTTCACCCGAAATTTCACCGGTGTTTCGATCGTGTCGCAATCCGGCAACATGGGAATCCGGCGTCGAACCTGCGGGTTCGGCAGACTCACGAGTGAGGTCTTTTGAATTGAATTTGGATTTTGGAGGCTTTGGACTCTCGTCCCGCTCTTCACTCATTCGTCAGAGATTATACTCTTTAATTTTGGTCAAGAGCGTTTTGTAACTAACGTCGAGCGCCTCGGCGGCGCGGGTTTTGTTGCCGTCGTGCTGCGCCAGGGCCTCAGCCAGCTTCTGTCGCTCGATTAACTTTACGGCGCGATCAGTCGCCTCGCCCAACGTCCCGGAGAGATCGAACCCGAATGACTTTGCATCGGGCGGTGCCTCACCAGCAATTCCCAAATCGCGCGGTTGCAACTCCGAAGTGTCGGCCAGGATGCACGCTCGTTCAATCGCGTTCTCGAGCTCACGCACATTGCCGGGCCAACTGTGCGCGCGCAAAGCGGCGATGCCCGCTTCACCCAATGTCGCTTCGCGCCCGCGTGTTTCTCTCCCGAGTTCAGCGGCGAAGTGATGAGCCAACAGCACCACGTCCTCGCCACGTTCACGCAACGGTGGGATGTCGATTGGGAAGACAGCCAACCGAAAAAAAAGATCGCCGCGAAACTCTCCTTGATCCACCGCGGCGCGCAAATCTTTGTTAGTAGCAGCCACGACCCGCACATCAACCGGGACCGGCGCGCGCCCTCCGATGCGATCGATAGACTTTTCTTCAATCGCCCGCAGAAGTTTTCCCTGCACCGCCAGCGGGAGCTCGCCAATTTCATCAAGAAAGACTGTGCCCGTTGCTGCTAGTTCGAATTTCCCCAGCCGGCGGTCGCCCGCGCCGGTGAACGCGCCGCGCTCGTGGCCGAACAACTCATTCTCGATCAACGTTTCAGGAATTGCGGCGCAGTTGATGGCCACAAACGGCTTGTCGCGGCGCGGTGAAAGGTGATGGACAGCCCGCGCAAACAGTTCTTTACCTGTGCCCGATTCGCCGAGCAACAACACCGTCGCCTCAGTCTGGGCGACGCGTTGGGTTTCAGCTACCGCCCGCTTGATCGATTCCGACTCGCCGACAATCCGCGGAAATCCATAATGCTTCGACCATTCTTCGCGCAGCAGAATGTTTTCCGTGCGTAGGCGCGACTGTTCCAGCGCGCGCTCGACCAGCAGCAGCAGATGATTCGAGTCCACGGGCTTTTGCAGAAAATCATGCGCGCCATCCTTCATCGCCTGCACAGCTTCGTCGATTGATCCGTAGGCAGTCATTACGATGACCGGTACGTCGCTGTCGGCATTCTTTGAGGCGCGGAGCACGTCGATCCCGGAACCACCCGGCATCCGCAGGTCCGTGAGCACAATCTTGTGCGGCACGCGTCCGATTTCAACCACGGCTGAACCGGCGTCGGCAGCTTCGGTGACCGAGTAGCCCGCGCGCTCCAGCGTCAAACGCAAAACGCGGCGCAGGCTTTCTTTGTCTTCGACGAGGAGAACGTCAGGCATGTGCAGGCAGTCGTCGGTAGTCAGTGGTCAGTGGTCAGTGGTCAGTAGGAATCGTCAGAAAATCATGCTGGGCACTGACCACCGGCCACTGATCACTAGTTCTTTGGCTCGAATTCGCCGCGACCTTTGGTGGCTTCGACTTCTGAATTGGCGAGACGCATCGCCAGCTTCACAGGTTGATAATTGAACGGAGCAGGCCCACCCAGCGAGTTCTGAATTGAGCTGACAATCGTATCCTGATTCTGCCGAAAGCGAATGACGTTGCCGCGCTGGTTCATGATGACGAACAGCACCACCCGGCCGCTCTTCGTTTTCATCTGTCCGACCAATGAACTGGCCCCGCCGTCCGTGCGAATCAGCGTGCCCGTTTTGGCCACGACGCTGCCCCGCTCTAGCGCGTCTGTGTAGCGGTCTTCGAGCGTGCCCGGGTCGATGCCGGCGACCGGCAAGATGTCCGACAAGGTAAGCTTGTGCTTCGCCAACTCATCGCGTAACGCGCGCAGCACTTTCATCATCGCCCGCGGTGTCACTCGATTAACGCCGACACCACTCGAAGACGCCAGCACCAACTCGTCCGCGTTCAAATTGAGTTTCCTGGTCAGGATTGAGCTGATCGCATCCGGACCGCCAAGGCCATCGCCGATCCGCTCAGCCATGAAATTGTTCGAATAGCATAGTAACGCTTTCAGGACATCAACCAGCTTGCTCGACTTGTGCATCAGGACGGGAGTCGCTCCCGGGGGCGCGGTGCCAACTTGAGTCTCCCCGTTGATAATGACACTGGGGACACTGCTCAAGCTCGCGTTGTCGCCCAGCAAAGTCCGGTCGTCCAACCATGCCCGCGTCGCGGCTGCAGAACGTTTGGCCGCATCGAGGGTATCGCGGAACATCTCACCCGAATGTTTCGCAGACCAGTCAAAATTCATCGTGAAACTTGGCGTGACGATTAAGCCTCCGGTAACAGTCCGGATGCCCAAATCATTCAGTTGGCGCGCCACCATCACCGCGTGTTCGTAATGAAGTGACGGATCGCGCCCCGTCATGACCAAATCTCCGTTAAGGGTTCCCGTCGATTTGTCGATCGTGCCGGCCACCCAAACGCCCGTCACGAACCGGTGATCCGGACCCAGCGTCTGCAATGCTACCAGCGTCGTCGCAAGTTTCACTGATGAGGCTGGATTGAACCTGTCGTCCACCGCTTGGGCCGCGACGGTTGCGCCATCGACGGTTTCCGCGAGCACACCTTGATACCCGGCAATCGGTGTTAGATATGCAGGCTGAGCTACGGCCTGCGATGGTAGCTGCTTGTTTTCGGTATTAACCGGACCAGCGTCGGATGCGTTAGTCGCCTGCTTTTGGTTGGGTTGAACTACGATGGCGCTGGACTGGGCCATCGCGGCCACGCAGATCAGGAAAATGACACTTAGCGCGATCGACAAGCGGCTAATGGTTTTGATTGGTCTCTTCATCCAGTCGTTAATCGTTCGCATCTCGAATGATACCACAGAACCCTACCGCCATTTTGCGAGGGTCAGGACGCTTTGATGCGGCACATTTCTGGGGAGATATACCGTCCCGGCTGCGTCCGCTTCGCGGAAACTCGTTGACAGTCTCGCAAACACACTCCTAGAATTCATCCATTGAAAATCTGTGAGCGCTAAACCTGAACTGATCACGCTCGATAACTTGCGGGCCACCTATGCTGTTCGGAAGAAAGAGATTCGATCGCGGTTGCGTGAATTTCGCACGGTGTGGCGAACGGCTTCGGACGCGCGGCTGTGGGAAGAGATGGTCTTCTGCATCTTCACCGCAGGCGCGTCGGCGAAGATGGGATTGAAATCAGTCGAGGCGCTCCGGCCACTGTTGGCGTCAGGCGCCCAGGCCGAGATGACGAGCGCGTTGGTAGCGGCGGGTGCTCATCGGTTTCCCAACGCGCGGCCAGGATACGTCATCGTCACGCGCGATTATTTGCGCGAATCGTGCTCGATGCGTCTGCGTGAAAGGTTGGCGGAGTTTAGCGACCCGATCGAACGACGCGACTGGTTGGCGCAGGATCCGCGAATCAAAGGTCTCGGGTACAAGGAAGCTAGTCACTTCCTCCGTAACATTGGATTCAGGGGGTACGGTATTCTGGACAAGCACATCGTCCGGTCACTGCATGAGCTGCAAGTGATTGATTCGCCGAAGCCCCCGAGCTCTCGCGGAAAGTATCTGGACGCGGAACACAAGATGCGCCGATTCGCCAAAGGCGCAGGCTTTAACTTCGATGAGCTTGATTTGCTCCTTTGGTCGATGAAGACCGGCGAAATTCTCAAGTAGGTGAAGCGATGAATTATTTCGGCAAGCAAATTCCCCGTGTAGTTCTCATAGCCGTGCAAGCCTGCCTGCTCGTCCTGGCGATCGCGTCTCCGTCCTTCGCGTTTGATAAGAACAAGCACCTCAAACAACTTACGCGCGCTGAGAAGGCCTTGAAGTCCGGCGACTTTACGCGCGCCGAGCAGATTTACCGGGACATCCTCGCCAAGGATGAACACGAGGTCGAAGCGCGCCTTGGGCTAAGCCGAACGCTCCTGAAACAGCGCAGGTTACAGGATGCGTTTGACCACGCCGCGCGCGTCGTCGCCGTCGAACCGTTGTCAGCCCGGGGTCACGCGTTGTTGGGAGCAGCCGTGCTCGCCTCCGGCGACTTTCGTCTCTCGGTTGAAGAATTTCGTACCGCGTTAAGTCTGAATGAAAACGAAGCGATCGCCGTGGCCGGTTTGGCCATGGTTGACTACTACGAAAACCGCACCTACCCGTGCATCATCGGATTGCGCCGCGCCGTAACCATCGATCCTGACGAACCTGATTACATATTCAATCTCGGTCAGGCAGCCGCGCGTTCAGAACGGTATAAGGAAGCCGCCGATGCCTACGAGCGTTTCTTGGTGATTGCGCCGCGCACTGACGCTGAGAGGCGCGCCAGGATTCGCGGCCTGATTGATTTTCTCCGCTATCTCGGACAGCAGGGCTCACTCTATAACCTTGAGGGCGCCGATCGGACGCTGGTTCAGTTCGAGAGCCCGGACTATCGGCCGCTCATCAAGCTGCGCATCAATGGATCAAAACAGTACCTGCGGTTTGTGCTCGACACTGGTTCGGGCATGTCGGTGCTGTCGGAAGAGACGGCCAAGAAAATCGGACTCAAACCGGTCGCTCACGGAGGGCTGGCCCGCGCGGTCGGCGGTGGGGGCCGTTTCGAAATCGTCTACGGCTATTTGAACTCGATCGACATCGGCGAGGTTCGCATCACGAATGTGCCGGTTTATATTCGCCACTTTTATGACGAACAGAACAACGTTGATGGTTATCTCGGTATCGCCGCGATTAGCCGGCTGGTCGCGTCGGTTGACTACGGCACGAATCGCCTGATCCTGATGCGCCCAAAAGTAAATGACGCTGAATCGATGAGTGCGCGGACGCCTTCGATTGATATCGATCCGAACCGGCCCGGAGTCAATATTCCGGTGCGCACGACGGCGAGCGGATTCCTCAGCGGCGAAGTAAACATCGAAGGTATTGCCAGGCCGCTGAACTTCATAATTGATACCGGCGCGACGGTTACGGTGCTCTCTGAAAGGGCCGCCGCCCTGGAAGAGGCCCAACGATTTATTAAGCAAGGTAAGATGCGCGTCTACGGCGCCGCCGGCATCGCGGACGACGTCAAGATTGCGGCGCTGCCGCGCGTGGCCATCGGCACCTATAGCCGCGAAGGAGTCGACGCCGCGGTCCTCGATCTCGAACCAGTGAACGAGACTGCGGGCTTTCAACAAAGCGGAATTCTGGGTGGCAATTTTCTTCGACACTATCGAGTGATTTTTGATTTCGGCAAGAGCGTAGTTCGGTTTGAATCACTGGAAGACATCAATCCCAAGAGTGGTCCATTGCCCGAGATTCAAAATCAGCGGTAACTATTAATGAAGCCGAGCACTTATCTGGAGACATCTGTCATCGGCGCTTACCTCGACAACGGCGAGCCGTTTCGGCGCGACCTGACGATTCGCTGGTGGGAGCATGAGCTGTCGGAATATCGCGCGGTCATATCGCCTTTGGTGATCAGCGAACTCGAGCGTCTGGCCGAACCGCATCGCTCGGCGTATTTGAAACTCGTCCGGGGACTTGAGCAGGTTGAACTCACTGAAGAGGTGGCGATCCTGGCGGAGGGTTACGTGTCGCGCGGCATCTTTCATCGCAAGTACATCGCTGACGCCGTGCACGTCGCAGTTGCTTCGTTTCACAAAATCGATTATTTAGTTACATGGAACTTCGGACATCTCGCGAACGTTCGCCGGCAAGCGCGCATTCGGTTATTCAATACCGCGGCCGGATTTTTTGTTCCCATGATCGTGACGCCGGAGTTTCTGGTCTCTGAAGCAACTGAGGTTGACGCGAGAAAGAGTTTTTAGTTGCGGACTTATTTTTATTTGGCATCGGAATTCTACCGTGTACCGTCGACCAAAATTTTTGACAGTGCTCCACGAGATTCGCGAAGAGATGTCTCGTGAAGCGGACTACGATGTAGATCTTTTCGCCGAGATGGTTCGCGCGCGCGCGCAACCTGCGCACGGACCGAGACGAAACATCCGCGGTTTTGTAAAGCACGCGCCGCGTCAGGACGAAGACGAAAAGCGCGCCGGTGGAACCCGCGAAAAAAGACGCGCAACTTCGTAGTTGGGTCGGGTGCTTGTGATTGCACGTTGCCGTTAGCTATTTGCTCCAGGATGGACGCAACTTTCGAAACGATTGGCCTGGAAGTGCCCAGCGAGAAAGCCATCAACTTTCTCGCCGAACGCGCTGAAAACCAGGGGGAGCCGACGCAAATACTTCGCCGCGGCGCGGTGCTGCACGGGCGCTGCTGGAAGTTGGGCGAGGGCCTGGAAGTCTGGACCGTCCTCTACGAATCAGAGACTGGCGACGTCTTCTACGCCAATTGTCGACCCGGTTTTCGCGCCCGTTACACCCAACGAATCGGACCTTGGGCGTTGACTGAATATGATGAGGAAGGCGAGGCCGTAATTCATGGTTACTGCGAAGGCGGTGACATCGAAGTCTTGTTCGAGCTGCAAAACCTTACTGAAGTAGGCCCCGCGGGCTTTCGCCGGCCGGCTCTGCACGTTAGCTTGTGCGGGCTCGCTTACCGCGCCCGGGTCTGCGCGCGCGAGATGAACGCGCGCTGGCTGCCGCTCGAGCGTGCGGTGCCTTCGCGCGCGGCGCACGAGAACGACTGGATTCTTCGCGGTCGCGTCATCGCTTTCAAACCACTGCGTAATCCCCTTTCAGGAAGTGAGTTGTACTGGGTCTATGTGGACATCGGCGTCTTCAAATTGGAAGTGCTGGTCAACTCTCGCGCCCTGGCCGGTGGTCCGCTCTACGTAGGCGCAACTCTTTCCGCTGAGGTCTGGCTCCAGGGCCATGTCCTGAACGACGGCGACCTGCGATCGCGATACGAGGGCGTGGACCGGAGTGCCGGCGCAAACTTCTGGTCGCTTTTCTCGCGAGCGAACTAAACGCTAATCGCTAACTTCCCTTCCTTCGATCAGCCGCGTTACTCTATTGACTCATGAAACGGCTGGCCGTCATTTTAATAATCCTGATCGTCATTGCCGGTGGTCTCTATTTTGTGAATCAGTATTGGATTCATCGCTACGATGCTGTAATCGCGCGCGAGGCCGCTCGCTATCGCGTCGATCCCGATCTGGTTTGGAGCATCGCTTACGAGGAGAGTTATTTTCGCGGGTGGATGAAAGGGCGCAACGGCGAGATTGGCTTGATGCAAGTCACGCCCGCGGTCGCCCGCGACTGGGCGTCCGAGAATGCCGGCGCCACCGTGCAACAAAGGGCCGCCACCCAGGTCGACGACTTCCTGAGCGATCCCAACCGCAACATCCAAATTGCGTGCTGGTACTTGCAGAAAGCCGGTGACGATTACAAAGACATGCCCGGCCGCGAAGCGCGGATGCTGGCCGCCTACAACGCCGGACCCAGCCGGGCTGCTGATTGGAACAAGGTCGATGCCGGCGCGAAGCCACTTAATGAACAGGAGTTCATCGCCCGGATCGACATCGCTTCGACGCGCGCGTATGTCACTTCCATTCTGGAGAGGTATCGGCGCGTTAAATCGTCAAAGGGCGGCTTCAGTCTCATGACTCTGACTAATCCTCCGCTCCGCAAGCTCGACGCCTACGCCACCTAAATGTCAAAGATCTATTCGGCCCGCTGGGTTCTACCGATTAGTTCACCGCCAATTGATTATGGCGCCATAGTCGTCAGCAATTCTGAAATCGTTGCGGTTGGCCCGAGCGCCGATCTGTTTCCTGCGTTCCCCGACGCCGCTCGCGAAGATTTTGGCAGAGCGGCGATCCTGCCAGGCTTTGTCAACGCCCATTCACATTTGGAACTCACAGTGATGCGCGGCTTTCTCGAACACGAGGAGCATGACTTTTTTGTCTGGCTTAAGAAATTGACCCTCGCGCGGCTGAAGATGACGGACGAAGACCTGTTCGTTTCGGCCGCTTGTGGAGCGCTGGAAGCTGCCCGTAACGGTATCACCTGTGTCGGCGATTCAAGCTCGTTTGCGCTGCAATCGATGCGGGCCCTGAAAGAAGTGGGACTGCGCGCAACTGTATATCAGGAATCCTTCGGTCCGGATCCGAGACTCGCAGAAGAAAATGTCGGCCGCTTGCGCGCTCAACTCGATGACCTGCGGAGCGTCGAGACCGATCTGCTTCGCGCCGGCGTTTCCCCGCACGCGCCGTACACGGTGAGCGCGCCGCAATTGGAGATGATTTCGCGCCAGGCTCTCGACGAGCAACTACCGCTAATGATGCACGCCGCCGAATCAGAAGCTGAAAAGTCTTTCCTGCGCGACGGTTCGGGCCCTTTCGCCGAAGGCTTGAAAGTCCGGGGCATCCATTGGCAGCCACCCGGCATATCAACCATCAGGTATCTTTCGGATCATGGCGTCCTCGAGAATCGGCCGCTGTTCGCTCACTGCATTAACGTCGACGACGCGGACCTGGAACTGCTCCAACAGGCTGGTGCCGGTATTGCGCATTGTCCGAAGTCGAATGCGAAGCTCGGTCACGGGCGCGCGCCGTTTTCACAATTCGTAGCGCGAGGTCTGAAAGTCGGCTTGGGCAGCGACTCGGTAGCCAGCAATAACATCTGTGACCTTCTCGAAGAAGCACGCTTCGCCACGCTGCTGGCGCGCACAAAACCTGGTCCGCATCCGAGTCCCGAGTCGGCATCACAACCTGAACTCGGTGGCACCGAAGCCCTGTTCGCCGCCACGCTCGGTGGCGCGCGCGCACTCGACAAAGATGATCGGATTGGCGCGCTGCGCGCAGGGATGCAAGCGGACGTCGCAATCGTAAAGCTTGATCGCGCTCACCAATCACCGGTTCGCGATCCGGCAGATGCTCTGGTCTGGGGTTCTTCGGGACGGGACGTTGTACTTACGCTGGTTGCGGGGCGCGAAATCTATCGTGACGGCCGGGTTCTGACCGCCGACGAAAATGATTTGCTCGGGCGGTTGAAAAAAGTCGCCGACAAGATTGACACCAATCCTTGATTGGTGGGGGACAAGTAAGTCTGCCCGCTACACCCACACAATCTATCTTTTAATTGTTGCGTGAGGGTCGTATTATTACACCGCTATGATCACTAAAACTTCCATGTTTCGCTTTTTATTCTTGTTGGTCGTGCTCATGGGCTTGCCGGTTCTCATATCCGCCCAGAGTCCGGTTAATCCGACGATGGCAGGTACGCGAACCGACAATGACCGCGAATCGCTGTACGCTCAATGGAGCGATTACAAACGCAATCCAAACCCGGAGCAGCAACGATACGCCTACCCCACGGCGAAGGAGTACCTGCGACTCTTTGGCGGCGAGAACAGAGTTGAGGTCAAAGAAATACGTCAGTGGGTCATTGAGTACGAGCGTCAGGCCCATCAGCGTGAATTGTACGCAGCTTACAGCGCCAAGGATTATGCAAAGACTTTCATGCTTGGGCGGCCTATGGTGAAGACCGATCCCGAATATTTCTTTGGGCTGGCGATCATGACAGAAGCCGGCTATGACAATTCGGTCGCAGGCACCAAGAATCTCGACACCGAAACGGCTGAGTACGCGCGTCAGGCGATCGCGCTACTCGAGGCCGAAAAGATTACCAAACCCGATCCCTTCAAGAACCTCGATACAGCTCGCAGCTTTCTCAATTATGCTCTGGCCACCATGGTTAAGGACCAGGCGCCCGCCGAAGCCGCAATCGCCTACGGAAAAGCCTTGAAGGTCGCCAATAACCCATTTAGCAAGGACCCCATCGCTTACCATCGCCTGGGCATTGCGATTTACAAAGGCCAATTGGTACCGCTGTCTAACGAATACAACGAAAAGTTTGGCGGCAAACAATCATCCGCCGAACAAACCGCGATGATGTACAAGGTCATGAAGCTTTCCGACCAGGCCATCGATGCCTACGCTCGGGCGGTGGCGCTCATGGACAAGCCCGAACAGAAAAACGCGCGCGCCACGGCCCTGGCGCAACTGACGACGCTCTACAAGTCTTTCCACAACAATTCCGAAGATGGTCTGAATGAATTGATCGCGGAAGTCCTGGCGAAGCCGATGCCGTAGCCGAAAGCGGGAACTTCGCAAAGAGAAAAGGCAGGCGCGATTGCCTGCCTTTTTTCACCTCTCTTTTTGTCTCGGCCCCGTCACGCGAGGCCCAAAGGTTGGCCTTATCAACCCTCTATCGTGGACATCGCGGTTACTGCCCGCTTTTCATATCTGGCGATGACCGCGAGGTTGCCTTTCTCGACGCCGCTCAACTGCGCGTCACTGTAACCTGGATTGGCCTTGTACCAGTCAAAGCTCTGAAAGTATTTCTGCGTCCACTGGTCTTTGAAGACCTTGCCGTGACGCGCGTAGATCTCGTCGCGCATCTTGCGCACGTCTTCTACAAATAAACCCTGCAGCAGCGCCGCAGTGACCGGCTTGGTGCTAATCGAGTTATGCAGCTTGTTC
>JBIOZK010000186.1:0-68083 GCA_044870975.1 Pyrinomonadaceae bacterium | reverse complement strand
GCTTCTGACACTATTTGTGCCCATGAGCGATTTTCGTTGAATCCGGCAATCCTCGCAGACGCATCATCGCGATCACTCCAAACAACGGTCCCGGCGCCAGGATCGCAAACGCGTATCGCCACCCAATCAGCGCTTCCACCTTTGGGATCAGTTCAATCGAAATCGTCGTCAACAGAAACCCGAGACACGTCTGAATCGTCAGGGCAGTGCCGATGTATTGTGGATCGCCGAGTTCGGTCACACACGCCGAGAATTGGGCTGAATCAGCCACCACGCTGGCGCCCCAAACCGCGGCCACGATCAGCAACAGAATTGGATTCGCCCCGAACAACAATCCAATAATCAAACAGCAACTGCCGCTAATGGCCATCGCGGTCGAGGTTACTATTGTGCGACCCACGCGATCGGCGATTAGACCCGCAATGACGCAACCGACTGCGCCGCAACCGATGACGACGAACGATCCGACTTCCGCCAGCACCGGATCACTTTTTCGTGCGGCGACGCTCGCGCGAATCATGAACGGGATCCATGTCCACATCGCGTACAACTCCCACATGTGCCCGAGGTAGCCGAGGTTCGCCAATCGCACCCCACGATTGCGAAACACTTTGCCGATTTGTGATAGATCGAAGCGCGCCGCCGGCAGTGCGAACGGTCCGTCATTAACGAATAACAGGACGACCAATCCACCTATGACCGCCAGCAGCGAGACAAACAGAATGTTGTTTCGCCAATTAGCGCTGCCGACGCCGTTGATGAGATAAGGCGTGGCTTTGCCGAGCGTGAGGGCTCCGACCAGGACGCCGAGTGCCAATCCGCGTCCGTGACGAAACCAGGTGGCGAGAATCTTCATCGCCGGCGGATAGACACCCGCCAGAAACATTCCCGTAAGAAACCGTAAGACGATTGCGAACGAGGCATCATGCGCCCACCATCCGAAAATGCCGTTAACGATCGCCCCGGCGAGGGCCGTCAATGCAAATAGGTGGCGCGGACTGATGATGTCCGGCAGGTTGAAGAGCGCGCTCAGCAAGGTGCCCGCCACAAACCCGAGTTGGACTGAGAGCGTGAGCCAACCGGCGGCGCTGGAACTCAAGTGCCACTCCTTGGTCAGCGCTGGCACCACGGCCGAGCCGCTGAACCACAGCGACATGCCGAGTAGTTCAGCGATTGCCAGCAGCGCGAGTGTCCGCCAACGATGAGGCGATGCCTCAAAAGATTCGGTAGGCCGAGTTTGCAAGCGGCCGATTGTAGCGCAGTCGTGACACAGACTTCAGTCTGTGATTCTGCTGAGCCACCAGAGACTAAAGTCTGTGCCACGCTGGGCGCACTCCAAAAAATGGGTGCTTGATCCAATCGTGCTCGATGAAACTTTCATTAACTGACGGACGTTTCGCCAATTAGTTCTATAATCCGATTCGGTCGCCTTCACACTTATGCCAATAACTCGTCGAGACTTTATCAGTAGCGGTGCCCTCGCGGTTGGGGCGTCGTTGATTCGCCTGCCGCTTGTTTCCGCCTCGGTCGCTCCGAAGAAGATCATCATCATTGGCGCGGGGATGGCGGGTCTGAGCGCCGGATATGAACTGACGCAAGCGGGACACGACGTGACGGTCCTTGAAGCTCGCGCAATTCCCGGTGGTCGCGTGCACACTCTGCGCGAGCCTTTCGCCGATGGCCAATTTGCCGAGTGCGGCGCAGCGCGTATCCCCGACGATCATGATCTAACCCTCAAGTATGTGAAGTTGTTCGACGTGCCGCTCGAGCCGATGTATCCGGCGAACCTGTCGGCGCTGAAAGTCAACGGCAGTTCAAAACAGGAAGTTTCAATTGACGGTTTTACCGACGGACTCTCGCAGTTTTTCGGTAACGAATTCAAGGGACCCACGCGCTTCAGGAAGATCAAAGGCGGAAACGACAACTTGCCCAGGGCAGTCGCGCAACGTTTGGGCGCCAGAATCCATTACAGCTCGCCCGTGGTAAAGATCGATCAGGATGCGGCCAGCGCTCGCGTCACCTTCCTCGAAAAAGGCGCGCGGCAAACCATGACTGCCGATCGCGTTCTCTGTGCCGTTCCCTATACAGTGCTTCGTAACGTCGAGTTGCCGTCTAACTTCTCTCCACGCAAAGTCGACATTATTAAGAAACTTCAATACGCGAACGTCTCTCGTGTTTACCTGCAGGCGAAAAAGCGTTCGTGGGAAGAGAAGGGCTTGAACGGATTTGCGATCACCAGCGGCGGAATCGAAATCTGGCAACCAACCTGGAACCAGCCTGGATCGCGCGGCATCCTGATGACCTACAACCGTCCCGGTGAAGCTGAGCGCATTGCGGCGATGAAACCCGAGGATCGCATTAACTCGACCTTGAAGAACCTGGGCCAGTGGTTCCCCGGCTTGCAGGAGAATTTTGAACAGGGCGCTTCGTGGTGCTGGAATGAACAGGAATGGTCACGCGGCGCTTGGGCGTTCGTCGGGCCGCGAGATTATGACGATGCTTCATCGCCCGAGGGGCGGATTCATTTTGCCGGCGAGCATCTCTCGCGCTGGGCTTCGTGGATCCAGGGCGCTTTGGATTCCAGCGCACAGGCGGTGAAGCAAATCAATGAGGCTGCGGAAGGCCGGGCTGCGGTTGCCGGTCGCGGGGCTTTTGGGTAAGCACGGGTCAAAAACCTACCATCAGAGACGGTCGCATTCTGAAAATATAAAGACACCTACCTTCCCTAGCGATCGGGTTTCTGCGAAGTCTCCGGCTTGTCAGCGTCAAAAACGTACGCAGTCTGATCGGCATCAAGGACGAATAGCCTTTTTCCATCAAGGCTGAACCTCAAGAACGAAGTTCCCGTCCCAAACCTCAATCGTCTTTGACTCTCACCCGAAGCCAGGTCGTAGAACGTAAGTTCGCCGGGATAATTCTCCACCACAATCTGATTCTTCGACGGGTTGATAGCGATGGCCGAACCAAAGAATCGTTGCCGCAGGTTTCCGTCGGCAATCGAGTACGCGAGGATTCTGTTTTCGGAGTCATGCAGAATCAACCAATCTCCCTCGGAATGACCGGACTCAATGGTAAATGAACCCTTGCCGGTTTCCAGCAGCAGGGTGCCGACCGTCTTGCCTGCGAAGCAGTCGACAATCTCCATCAAGTAATCGTCGTCCTTGTTACCGAGCGCTTTGGCACGCGCGGCGAGCGCGGCATCTTCCTTGAGGCGTGCTTTGCCGACTTCGCTGCCGAGCGTCCAATAGAAAATCAAGCGTCCCGAGAATGAGTCAAAGAAATATTCGGGCGCCTCTTTCGGAAAATCTCGCGCGAAAACCAGCTTACCGTCAAGGACGTTGCTCAATTCAAAACGAACCTCTCTCGACAGTGACGCTTCGTTTTCAGCTTCTGCTTCCGCCGGCTTCTGCTTGTCCTGCTCCTTATCCTTGTCTTTCTCTTTCGACTTTTTCGGCTGGCTCAAACTTTTTCTTTCCAGCAGGAACCGGCCGTATTGTTTGAACCCCCGGTTAGGAACTTCTTTGAGCGGCCGCACATCCCTGGCCGATGGATTGAGGACTACCAGGCTACGAGCGTCACTATCATGCTTTGGAAAATCGGCAATCCCGGCGCCGCTATTGGCCAGCAATGCGCCGCGAAATCCGCGCACGAACAGCTTTCGCTCTCCTGAATCCAGGTTCCACAGCGCGCCGCGGGTTTTTGACGACGCGGCAAACCATTGCAGATTGTCAGAGACGTCGGCCACCTCGAGATCGCTGATCGCCGCGACCGGGATTTCGACCGTGCCTTTGCTTTGCGCCTGCAGCCGCTTCTGAGTTTCGTCATACGTCGTTTCTGAAAGTCGCACCTCGCCGGAGATCGATTCATACACCACGAACTTGTCCCACAAGGCAGCATCGTCCTTGTCGGCTGCCGAGACAATCGCCTTGCGCGAAAGATCAAAGATTCCCATTTTCGCGTTTCCCAGCGGCTTGATCACCAGGTAGTTTGGATTTGCGGTTCGTTCGATCACATCTCCCGCCAGCGGAAATTTGTCCAGCCGCTTTCCGGAAGGGAAGGCAAAGATGCCGGACTCTTCCAGCCTCGCAGCCATGCCTATTATCCTGGTTGAGTCGAGCATGAGAAACGGTCTCTTAACCACGTTCTTGAGATCGCCCCCGAGATTGATCGGCTTCAGCGTCTTCAGGTCGAGAGCGAGCGTGGCGTCGTCTGATTGATCTGTCCTCAGCAAGTTGAAGGTGGCGGTGAAGCGGTTTCGGTTGTTCCGCGCCACGATCAGAATCTGTGAGTCCGGAGAGAACTCAAAATTAAAAAGCCGATCGTGAAGACCGCTATCTGTTTCTTTGCCCAGAACCATGCCCAGGATGTCGAACAAAGTAAGCTGATAGAAGTCTTTCTTTTCCCAAACCTTCTTTCCGGTGCGCGTATCAAGCAGGTTCAGACTCAAGTCTTCGCCCAAACAAACCATGAAGTTTCCGTCAGGCGAAAACCCCTGCTGCCAGCAACCTGTGCGCAGGATCAATTCGCGAATCTGGGCCGGCTTTTGGTCTGCGACACTCCATTTTTCATAGCGCAGGTTCTTATCGCCAAAGACGACAAACTCGCCGTCCGGGGTGAACGAAGCCGGATCAGCATCATTGACCGGGATCTGAAAGGCAACCAAAAAAGGATCACGCTTGATAACGGTGATTGCGAAGTCATCCTGCGCCAGCAGGTAGCGGCCATCGTTGGTAAAAGCCAGGTGCGTAATATCGCTGCGCAACTTGGGTGACAAAGCCTGCTTGCGAATGAGACCCGGCAAATCTTCCTTGAGATTCGTATAGCGGTAAGACACGACATCTGCCTGCCAGGCGAGGAAGTCTTCTGAGGCCGACGCTTTCGCGTGATCGCGGCAGTGCGCCGGCAATTGCTGGGTCGTCCGGTTCAATTCCCGCAGCCGTTTTTCTTCGGGCTTGGGCTTGCCAAAGATGTCCGTGAACCAATTTCCCGAACCCGCTTTCGTTTCGACCAGCCTACTGTAAAAAGTAATGAAAGCCTCGGGGTCGTAGCCGGACGCGACGATGGCAAACAGACCAATCCGATCCGCTTCCAATTGTTCAGAATCTTCTTCTCTGCCGGCGGAGACGGTCTTGGTCCGCCACTTTTCGATTAACTGATTGTATTTGTCCGCGATGTCTTTGCGGTCGCCAACTGAACTCACGTTCAGGACTTTCTTCAGCATGATTGAGAATTCCGTGGCGCCGTGACGAGCGACCGCGTGACCCAGCTCATGACCGATGACGCCGGCCAGCTCGTCCTCGTTGTTGGTCATGGCGATCAGCTTGCGGGACACGAAAACATAGCCGCCCGATATGTTGAAAGCATTAGCCTCCGGAATGTCCACGATGAAGATCTGAAAATGCAGACCGGTCGGCGGCAAATGCTTGATTAACTTTTCCGCGATGGCGTTGAGGCGGGCAACCAGCTGAGGTTCTCTCACAAAGCGCATTTCACGCGCCGCATTCTGATAGGTGAGGTCACCGAGAATCATTTCCTGCTCGGGCGTAAAGATATTGATGTTCTTGCTGCTGCGGTTGAACTGGGGCGGATTACATTCCTGGGCCACGGCCGGACCCGGGAGAATGAATGGAAGCGCAAAGAATAAGAGCGAGCGCAGCAGCTTAGAGATCGACATGAGGTAACCCCCGCGAGACCGCAGATGCAGAACGCCGGGATTATAAGGTGATCGGATTGCCGGTCAAAAACAAAATTGAGCTGCGAAGGCTGGTGGAAACGCGCTAACCACCGATAAAACTCATACTCCGTGAAGGGGTGATAAATCCCGGATCGTTGATGTAGTGCCGCGGCTCTTTTTTCATCACGACCGACTCGATGAACTCAATCGTCTCGGTACGGGACGAGCCATTGCGAATGACATCGCGCAATGAATGCTCGATGGTTGAGAACAAGCAGGTGCGGATTTGACCGTCCGAGGTCAGACGAATCCGGGAACAGGCTCCGCAGAACGGTTCGGTGACGGGAGCAATAATGCCGATTTCGCCAGGCGCGCCGTCAGCGAATCGATACCGGGAAGAAGTTTCAGAACCGCGAGCAACGTCCAGCGGCTGCAGTGGAAATCGCGCTTCGATGCGCTCGCGAATCTCGCGGCCCGAGACCACATCTGCGCGCGACCAGTCATGACCTGAATCCAGCGGCATGAATTCAATGAAGCGCATCTTCACGTCATGCTCGCGAGCGAAGGCCGCAAAGTCAGCGACTTCATCCTGGTTGTGACCGCGGACAATGACGGCATTGATCTTAATTGGATCGAGCCCAACAGATTTCGCGGCGGTAATTCCTTCCAGCACGCGATCCAGGACATCGACGCCAGTCATCTGTTTGAAGACGTCGCGCTTCAAGCTGTCCAGGCTGATCGTGATACGATCAAGCCCGGCTTCTTTCAAGCTGTGGGCACGATGCGGAAGGAAATAACCGTTGGTAGTCAGCGCAAGATCCTTGAGGACTGGCGCGCAGGATGCGCGCGAACCGCCCGCAAGATGCGGGCGCTCCTTTAATTGCGCCAGCTTGAAAATGATCTGCTCAATGTCGCGGCGCATCATCGGTTCGCCGCCGGTCAAGCGAATTTTTTCGATACCCAGTTCAACGAAGATATCGCAGACATACTCAATCTCTTCGTACGAAAGCATTTGCTCTTTGTCGGCCATGGGCGGCTCGCCATGCGGCAGGCAATAGAAGCAGCGGAAATTACAGCGATCGGTCAGCGACACGCGCAGGTCGCGGATTGGACGGTTGTAGGAATCTTTCAGCGGACCAGCCATGGAAGCAATAAGCATAATACCCTGTCCGTTCGATCCCAAGGGCATTGCTGGAAGCTCGGCCCACATCCTTCAATAATGCACCGAAAACACGGTCGCATCCGCGCGCTGCGACTAAGCCTTTTCACGGCCCAAAGCGTTGGCGGTATTCGGGCGATTCGATGAAGGCTTTGACCATTTCTGCCTGCAGGAAATCACCGCCAAACCCGTTCAGCTTGGTAAGCCAGAAGTTATAACCGTTGAAGTTTGTGTCCGGCGCGTCGTTTGGATTCCGCCGCAGGTATCCAAAGTATTCGAACTGGACGAAAGCCCGTGAGATTTCACGACCGATGAAGTCGGCGGCTCGGGTTATTTTCAACAACGCCTGACCGCGGGCAGTCGGATCGCTGGCCGTGGGCGCGCCGCCGAACACACTCAGTGCATCAGACAGTTCGCTCGCTGTAGGCGGACGTGAAAGCGCGTGATTGTAGAGCTTGTTGATGTACTGCGTTGGTGTGTCAGTCGTCGGGTAAAGACCGACAAATTCAGCCCGCGTGACGAAATCCTGCATGAACGCCAGACGGTTGGCGTCCAGCGTCGCCTGCCAATTGCCCTGATTCACAATCACGCCCCGCTGTACGGCTTGCGTGTCACGCAACCATTCGATGAATGAAGGCATGTTGTTCGTCGCCGGCCGATCCAACGCGGCGATATAGAAGCTACGCACGAACGTGCCTGTCTGCATGAACTCGATCGACAGGAAGAAGGCCGCCGAAGTAATCACCCGTTGCGTTTGAACGCATTGCGCCTGAGTCTGTCCCGGAGCGCGCTGGGCGGGGTCGTTGCACTTATCGATATTCTGGATCCAGAAGGCGAGGCCGGCCGCGTCCGGTTCGCGATTCAGGAAATCGTGATACTGCTGGCGGACGAAAGTGGCGGTGTCGTCGATCGCGTTTGGCGCGGGTGACGTCGAATCGTTAATAGTCACCGTCGCCGTTGCCGGATTAACGAGCAAAGCGCTGCCGGTGACATTCGCTAAGCCGATCGTAAAGCTCTCTGGACCTTCCGAGCGGCCATCCTGATTGACCGTGACATCTATCGTCGCCTGAGTTTGATTGGCGGCGAACTTCAAAGTACCGACTACGGTGTCATAGTCGCAGCGCGACGATGCCAGGCCGGTGTTGAGCGCAGCGCAATTCGTCGCGGCGCCCGTGTCACTGGTCGCGTAATCGACATTGAACCCTACCGTGGTGTCGCCACTGCGGGTGACGAGGATGTGAACCACGCCGTCACTTTCGTTGACGCTGTAATTCGCGGCGCTGAAGCTGACGAGCGGCAGATTGTTGACCACCTGGTTAGGTGAAAGGGCGCCGGTGCTCGTCAGGAAGTTGGTATCGCCGCTGTAGACAGCAGTGATCGTGTGCGGACCCGCCGTCAATGCCGGCGTCTGGCAAGTGGCCACGCCACTCCCGTTAAGCGTCTGCCCGCCCGCGTTCGCGCAACTGATTGTCGCCGCGCCATCCTTGAAAGTTATCGTGCCCGTCGGCGTTCCGGCGCCGGCTGGTCCTGTGATCGTCGCGGTAAAGGTCACACTCTGACTCAAGTTTGAAGGATTCGCGGAAGAGCTGACCGCAGTCGTCGTCGATGCCTGAGCAATCGTGAATGTTCGCGGCACATCCGGAGCGGCGCTGTAGTCATTATTGCCAGCCTGTTTCGCCGTGACCGTGCACGAGCCTGGGCCGGTCAAATGCACAGTGTTCGCGGTGATCGTGCACTGCCCGCTGGCAATAAAGCTCACCGTCAATCCGGATGAAGCGGTCGCGCTTACCGGGAAGTCCGCGTCGCCAAACGTCTTGTTTCCTAAGGCGTTGAACGTGATCGTTTGGTTGCTCTGGGTGTTTGTCAGACTGAATGTCGCCGTGCCCGCGATGCCGGCACCGCCTGCCGAAACGTTATATGGACCGCCGACAATGTTGTTGGCAGTTGCGTTGGCCACAGCCTGATTGGACGCGCTAATGGTCGCGGCCAGAGTGGTAACTCCGCCCGTGAACGTGGCGCCAGCGCCGCTGGCCGGGGCCGTGAACGTGACGCGCCCGCCGATGACTGGTTCAGCGAAGGCGCTGCTTACGGTGGCTACCAGCGCTGAGCCAAAGGCGTTCCCCAACGCGGTGCTTTGCGGCGTTCCGCTGCTGACCAAGATCGTGAAGCCGCGCGATTCGAAAGCGCCCATATCAACGGTTCCGTTGACGACGCGATTGAAGGCCGTGCTTCGCTGATCGTTAATGAGCCCCGCGTTTGTCGCCGCCCCGTTACTGCCGGCATCCATCGCCGGACTTCCCGGAAGCAACGCAATCGTCATTGTCGGACCGCCATTGTTGGCCAGGGCGCCGAGCAGAGCGTTAATCGGGGAACCACCAGTGCCGACCTTATTGCCGTTGACGCCGTTAGTCAGACCGCTGGTGCCGTCGCTATCGAGATTATTGCCCTGATCAGTCAGTTGCGCGTGAGTCCCGGACACGAAAAAGTTTGGTCCTGTATTCCCGGCAAACAAGGTATTGGCGATTACAGTTTCTGCTTTGATCGCGTTGCCGAAAAAATCCGCGGTAACAATCGCACTGCCGCGCTTCGCCGTGTTGTTGGCGATGGTGCAATTCGTCAGCGTTACGATCGCGGTTCCGCCTGATGAAGCGTGGTTTTCAATCCCACCACCGTCGCCGTTGACGCCCGCGGTGTTGCCGTTAATGGTCGTGTTCTTGAAGGTGGCGGTGGAATTCTGGTTAAGAACGCCGCCACCCTGACCAGCTGCAGTGTTGCCGCTAATCGTGCTGTTCGACACGTTCAGGGTGCTGCCGTTGAAGTCGGCGATGGCGCCGCCCCCACCACCGCTGTTGGCATTGTTTCCAGAGAGGGTGCTGTTCGTAATGGTCAACGTGCCGCCAGTGAAATTGTAAATTCCTCCGCCAACCGAATCAGCGTTGTTATTGCTGATGACGCAGCTGTCGAGCGTCAGATTGCCGGCGTTATAAATTCCCCCGCCAACCAACGCCGGAGACGAAGAGGTAGTCGCTAAGCCCTGCGTAATAATCAGACCAGAGATATTGACGGTGCCTGAAGCGATCCTGAATACACGACGCGCATTATTTCCGGAAATCGTTAATCCGCCCGGCCCTTGAATGGTCAGGTTCTTACTTATCAGCAGCTCGCCACTGGTGAGCGTGATTGGACCGACGACCTGATTCATGTCGAAGGTGATGGTCGCGCCGGGGCACGCGTCCAAAATCGCCTGCCGCAGACTGCCCGCGCCGCTGTCGTTCGTGTTCGTTACTACGAGCGCACTCGGACAAATGGTGACCGTGGTTGCGTCCGACGCCGGACTCGAACAGCCGCCGATCGTGACCACCACGGTGTAGTTGCCGGCCGCAGTCGCGACATAGCTCGAGCTGGTGGCGCCGCCGATCGGATTCCCGTTTAGGAACCACTGATTGCCGGTAGCGCTGCTCGAATTCAAAGTAACTGAGCCGCCGGTCGCGAACGTCGTTGGTCCGCCGGCGGTGATCGTCGGTTTCGCCGGGATCGCGTTGACGGTGACGTTGGCCGATTTCGCATCGCTGCAGCTCGCGGCGGTGGTGACCGTCACGTTCAGCATCAGAGTGCCCGCGGCGCCCGCCGTGTAGGTGATGTTTGCCGTACCAGTCCCGCCGGTGATCGTGCCATTGGTGATTGACCAGTTGTACGTGGCTCCAACACCGGCATTCGCGACGCTCGCGGGGTTGCCGGTCGAGCCGGTGCACTCCTGCGCAGCAGTTGTGATGGTCGCATCGGGATTTGGATTAACCGTAACCGCCGTGGCCGCCGAAGGTGCGCTCGGACAACCAAGCAACGTGTCGATCACGGTGTAATTGCCGGAAGCCGTCGCGACGTAATTTTGATTGGTCGCGCCGCCGATCGGATTTCCGTTTAGGTACCATTGATTGCCGGTTGCGCTATTCGACGTGAGCGTGACGCTGCCGCCCGCACAGAATGTCGTCGCACCGCCAGGTGTAATCGTCGGCGTTGCAGGAGTTGGATTCACCGTCACACTGGTCGCCGCCGAAGGAGAGCTGGAGCAACTATTGGCGTCAGTCACCACCACGGTGTAATTCCCACTCGCCGTCGCGCCGTAGGTGTTATTGGTCGCGCCGCCGATTGGATTGCCGTTCAAATACCATTGATTGCCGGTAGCGCTATTTGAGGTGAGCGTCACGCTCCCACCCTGACAGAATGTAGTTGCGCCACCCGCATTGATTGTCGGCGTCTGCGGCAACGGGTTGACGGTAACGCTCGTGGCACTTGCCGGAGCGCTCGCACAACCATTGCCGTCTGTAACGACTACGGTGTAATTGCCGCTCGCGTTCGCGCTGTAAGCCTGAGTAGTTGCGCCGCCAATCGGGTTGCCGTTCAGATACCACTGATTGCCGGTAGCGCTGCTCGAATTGAGATTGACGTGGCCGCCCTGACAGAAGGTCGTCGGACCACCAGGGGTAATCGTCGGCGTAGGTGGTAGCGGATTGACGTTGACCGTGGTGATGGCCGAAGCAGCACTCGGACAACCGGCCGTGGTGACGTCCACCGTGTAGTTGCCGGACGCCGTCGCCACGTAAACCTGGTTATTTGCGCCGCCGATGGGATTGCCGTTCAGATACCACTGATTACCGGTGGCGCTGCTCGAACTCAGATTGACGCTACCACCCTGACAGAATGTTGTTGGCCCACCCGGAGTAATCGTGGGGGTCGCGGGGGTTGGATTGATCGTCACCGGCACTGAGTTGGAGACGATGCAGCCATTCGGAGCGCTGACGGTTAAGTTGAGCGTCACAATGCCCGCGGCGCCGGCCGTATACGTGATGCTCTGCGTGTTCGTCGCCGACGTAATGGTGCCGTTGGTGATTCCCCACGCATAGTTGGTCATTCCCGCCGGGCCCGAAGCGGTGTTGCCGTTTGAGTTGTTGCAGACGGCGGCTGGAGTTGGCGTGATCGTGGCCGCTGTACTGCTGCAATCGATGTCGTTGAAGCAAAAGGTGGCGTCGTTCAGCGCCGGCGTAACGTTGCTGTCGGTGGTGGCCAGGTATGCCTGGTACTCCAGATAACGGAAATTATAGAACTGCGAGAGCTGGACCGGCGAAGTGGTAAAGAACGTCCCCGCGGTCCCGTCCGGACCGACGAAGTTGAACGGACCGTTGACATTATTCGATCCGGCGATCTGGAACTGTAGCGAGGTATTCGCCGGCGTACTGCCGTTCCAGGAAAACGTCGACCAGATCGGCGTGATGCCGGAGGCGGGGTTGGCGTCTTTCGTTGAAGAGATCAGGCTGCCGGAGGCCGCGTAGCCGGTCTGCATGTAGGTCTTGAAGTTATAGTCTCTGGTCGAATCAGCAGACCAGGTCGCGCCGCTATCGGCCGAAAGCGTGCGTGAGCCGTTGGCATACGTACTCGGCGACGAGCGAATCCATAAATAGCCGCCACCCGCTGGGACCGACACCGGACGCAAGATCAGAGCGTACTGCGTTCCCGAAGTCAGAGTGGCCGGCGAGCCAAAAGTGGCGGTAAAGAGCGTAATTGCGCCGCTGGCAAAATTCGAGCCCGGTATCGTGGTGCTGGCGAGGTCGGCGCCAGTGGGCAGGCCGCCACTGGTGGCGCGAACCGAAAGCGTGAGGTTCGGTGGAGTAGCACCGCACAGATTACAAGCCAGTTGGATCTCCGCTTTGGCGAGCAGGCCTGTAACCGCTGGAATGAATGTCTGGCCGGTCCAGGCCGGAGTGCCAAAGCCAGTTCCGGTGGTGGTGCCGGCAGCGTTCAGTTGGTCGATGAGTGGCGCGCTCGACAGCGTCACATCGCCGGGACTGGTGGCCAGATCGAGAGTGCTCGTCGCAGGGCCAGCGAGGAAATGGGACTGCGTGGTATCAGTCAGGCAAGCCGAATCAGCCGCGTCAGTCAGCGAGAAATCCTGAGTGGTTGTATTGCCGTCAGTGACGACGACCGATGAGGCTGAGGCTGACCCGAATCCTGCGGAGGTCGCATCCATCGACGGGTACGTGCCCGCCGGAATACCGGTAAATGAGTAAGTGCCCGATCCGTCGGTGGTCGTCGCACGCGCGCCGAGATTTACCGTGGCGCCGGAGATGGGCGCGCCGCCCGGATTGATCGTGACTGTACCGCTCACGGTGCCGCCGGCTCCAACCGGCGTGCATCCGGGAAAGGCGCCGATGCTACCGAACTTTGTCAGCCAGCGTTGATTGATCGCCTGACTGGCGGGGTTCGCATATTCGTTGGTGATCCAGAAGGTGCAACCATCGGGATCGAGCGTCATCGAGCTGTAGTCGCCCCAGCGCTCGCTGGTGGTTTGCGACGCCGTACCGGTGAAGAACGTTTGCTCAGTCTGACTGAAAGTGTTGATTGGATCGGTCGCCAGGCGGCCGGCGTATCTCATCGACGGGAAGACGGTGGTCGAGTTGGAAATGCTGTAGCCCAGGTTCAGATTGCCGGCGCGGTCGAGTGCCAGGCTGGGCATGAACCGGTGATTGGTATTAGCGCCGTCAGGATCCCACGTCGTGGCCTGCGGAAGGTTCGCGGCGACAGTGCCCCCCGTCACATCGACCTGGTACCAACGCGGCGCGGCGAAGCCCGAGGTGTTCGCGCGGCGAACGGTGTGCGGCACCCACAATGATTCTGTTCCGCCAAAGTTGGTGTACTGGTTCTGCACCATGGCCCGGATTTGGAGAACGTCAAGCTGATTAGCCGTGCCCGGTTGCGGTGCGTTGGCGACGGCTGCGTTCGGCCAACTGGTGGCCGCGATCGGAGTATCGGGACCGGTAAAGGTCGACGACACGATGTCGTTCCAGTCGACGTGGAACTTGTAAACGGTCAGAGCGTTGAGGAACGTCTGTGTCGAGAGAAACAGATTTGGGCGGCCGGGCGGCGGCGTCCCGGTTTGGAGGCGAGCATTGCTGGGAATTACCGTGAAGTCCCCGTTGCCCACGTCGAACGAGACGACATTGACAATCGAGCGGCCCGCATACATCTGGGCCTTATTGAACGCCCACACGCGCGCATTCCTGTATGTTGCGCTTGCTCCAAACGTGAACATGTTGGACGACATGTACAGACCATCCGGCCAGATGCCGAACTTCGGATAGTCGTTGAGATAGTCGGAAATCTGGCGGGAATAGAAATTCCACCCTCCGGCCAGAGGATCGCCACTTTGCGACGCGGCGATGCACTGATAGGAAGGCCCCAGCGCGTTGCCGTTGATGTCGGTCAGGAAAGCGAAATCGGTAATAATCCAGCGGTCCTCGAATGTATCGTAGAGGACGACCGGGTCGCCGAAATTGTCTGTATCGCAAAGATTCCCAAAGTTGCCCTGGCTCATGAAGGTATTGAAGGTAAAGCCCGCTTCCATGAAGCCGTCGTTCTTCCGAAAGATGCCGATTGAAGTGTTGACGGTTTGGATGAAATAGTTGGGACCCACATCACCGTTCGTATCCGGCGGACTGCCGGCGCCCCAGTTAAATCGATCGAGACCTTCAAACACACCCGTCGGTGAAGGCGCCGGCGCGTTGACCTGAGGCGTAATCGAAGGACCTTGCTCAGGTGTTTGACGCTGCGGCGAGACGCCGGCCGGCGGAACGTAGAACCTGGGGTTCATCTCTGGCGGCTCAAGCTCGCGCCGCTCGCGTTGCGGAGGCCGGGTACGAGGGAGGTGCCGCAGGTCGCCCCTGAACTCACGTCGCGCTTTGACCAGCCGCTCTTCCCTGGGTTTGCCGTCAAACGCCCGTTCCAGTCTCTGGCTGGTCGCAACCGAATCACCTTGCTGCGCGCGTCCGGCGTCCTGTTCCTGAGATCGTTCGCGATCACGATCACGGTCACCGCTATTTGCGGTCGCAGATGAATACGGAATCCGAGCTGATCTTAAGACCGGAGAGTTCTGGCTTGATTGTTCCGTGTCCTCGCCGATGGTCATCTCGACGACTTGCGGAATACTCGTCGACCGCGCCACTGTCGTCGTCGGCTTCGCCGGAGACAAGACGCCCGAGGAGGGAGATTTATTCTCGAGGCCGACTGAAGCGCCGGTTGGCCTCAGAGTCGGCGGATCCACCGCGGCGGTCTTTGGCTGCGACGTGGGGCGGGAATTGCTGACCCTGGCCGCGCTCTTGTGCAGCTGATCAGAGGTTGCTATCGCGCCAGTCTTTTGGCGCCGATTGCCGATCGTCAGTCCAGTGGCGATTACGGCGCCCAGCAGTGCCAGAACCATGAGGAACGGCAGGCTGGTGCGTTTTCCGAATTGTTTGTTTAGATGATTGTTCTTTTGATCAGCAGCGGAGGGTTTGCGCGAGTTTGTCGGGATTTTCATCGGGTAATATGCCACTCATTTCGATTAGTAAGATTAAGTAAGCCCGCCGTCGACAGGATGAAATGCGGGCTGAGACCATTTGCTGTGGTCCGTTAGTTAGGTGAATGAACACGTAATAAGGCACTAAACCAAAGCGGCAAGTGCGAAGATCAAAATTAAGTAATAAGAAGCAGGTGAGAATTGCGACTAAAGCAGTAAGCGACTGAGAAGGTGCAACTAAACCAGAATCAGGTGAGGAGTCGAGGTTAGTACGAAAGTGAACGTAACGTCAAATTGGAGTTTTCTGATTGAGCTTGTACGGCGCGGATTCACCGAACACGGGGTCAGGAGAGTCCCACAGTTGGATCTCCTCGCGGTCGAAAATCATTTCACCGTCAACGTCATTTTGGCAAAGTACTCGGTAAGGTTGCCCTTATGCTCCATTGTTTCGCGCTTGCCCCAGGGAATGATGTAGAGAGAGTAGGTTCCCGCCGGCAGTGACAACTCGTTGTTTTGCGTCGCATACATGCGGTTCTTGTCGCCGATGTTCTGCTGATATTCGTTGATAAATTCAACGTCTTTGCCGCTGGCGTCCTGTTTGTAGAAGATGATGCCGATGAAATCAGCCCCGACCGGCGTGGGATTTTTGAAGAGCACGTCGAAACCTTTGTTGGCTGCCCACTGGTTGGCGCCGCCGACGCAGTTCCAGTTGTCATCGACTGTCTTGCAAACCCAGACCTGGCCGCCGCCCGCCTTGGTGTTGCCGGTTGAGCGCGCGCCCACCGTGTCGGCGCCGATGGTGAAATCGCTGGTCGCCCAAACCTGTGACTTGTTGTAGTAGTTCGCCAACCGCACAAAATATTTGCCCGGCGTGTTGATCGTGAATTGCGCATAAGCGGTCGTGTGCTGGGGCGAGACCTGATAGTCCTTGTTCTCGACGTACTCGCCGTCGGCGTCGTTCTTGGTGATCATGAACGTCACCGCCGCGCCGGTGGGCACCTTCGGAAATGTATAAACGATGTGAATGTTGCGCAGCGTGCCCTTCGGGCTGAAGGTCCTGGTGGGATTAACGCAGGTCGCGGTCTCGACGGTGTTGATGCCGTAGTGGGCTTCGGTGATTTTCAGATCTTCGCACAATTCCATTTTGTATTGAGCGCGCGCCGTGGCGGTGAACAGGAACAAAACCGAAGCAGCCAGAACCGCTGCCGAGAAACGTCGAGTAATCATGAGGCTAAACCCTTTCATTCGCTCCGAGTGGCACAGACTTCAGTCTGTGATTGCTACAACCCCGACACAGACTGAAGTCTGTGCCACAATTTCCGGCGCATACTAACCTTGAGGTTGACGCCCGTCAATCACTTCGCGCACGAATGTAGCCAGACGCTGCCGCCCTACATAAAAGCGCCCATTCCAGCGATAGACTATTCGATTCATCCTCTTCCCGTGGGCATCGACGCGTCCGTGCTCATCCTGTTCATACGCGCTGAACGATGGCGCGAGACGGCCTTTACGAATGATGTTTAGTTCGCCGGCGTCTTTTGGCAGCCCGAATTCTTCGGGATCGCCTAATAACATGTCCGAATAAATTCGGTTCGCGAGCTTCTTGCCATCCTTAAAAATATTCCTGGGCACCGCCTGGTTGGTTTTTGGATCAAGGGCGAAGTAGTAATACACCATCGAGGGCGGCATGCTGTTGGCTGTCGATACTTCGATGATTTGCTGTCCATTCAGCATGGCAAAGTCGATGCCCACCGAATTGTCCACTCGTGAGTAGTAACCGTTGAGCACCTGCGAGACGAACACTTTACCGTCCTTGTGATAGAGCAGGAATGCGTTCGATCCGCCGAAACCGGTTTGATAGCACGGGTCGGTAAGCAGGACGAGCCGCATGCGGCGGTTGCCGATGAGATCGAAAAAATGATCGCCGCTGAGCCATGATTCCTTCTCCTCATCCGTCAGCGCGCCGACGCTTTTGTGCAGGGAACAGGCATTCAATTCATCGACGCTGGCTTCCCACCAAAGCGGATTGGTAAATGTCTCGAGTTCCTTGATAACGCTGCGAATGGCGGCCAGTCTCTGCGGCAGCTTCAGGATCTTGTCGTCGAAATCGTTGACCCCGTCGAGGCATTCATATTCGAGTTTGGGAAACGGCTTGAGCGCGTCAAACGGCGCTTGCATGCAGTTGGGTACGAGCTTTCGCGACGACTGTGCCGCCGACAATTGAAACGCGCACAGCGTTAACGCCAATGCGATCGGGATTCGCTTCATGTTATTCGAACTGTTTCTTAAAAGCTTCGAACTGTTCCGCGAGCGCGGAAACCTGTTGATTCAAAGATTCGACCTGCTGCTCGAGGGCTGCGACCCGGTCGTGGTCCGCTGTGCGGCGAGCGGTTCTTTCGATCGGGGCAGATTCGCTATACGCTTCGACATCCGGCGCACCGGAAAGCAAATGAACGAACCGTGCGTCCTTCTGTCCCGCTTGTCGTGGCAATCGTATCACCAGCGGTTCGTCTTCGCGCGCCGCCAGCGCGCGCAGAGTTTCTTCAACTTCCTCCAGCCCGCTGAAATCGTAAAGCCGTGATCCGCGGGTCCGAATCTCGCCAATAGTCTGGGCACCGCTCAACATCAGCACGCACATCGCGGCGACTTCCGGCGGCGAAAGGTGCATCACCTCCGGCACGACGTGCTTGTATTTCGGGACGCGGCTGGTGCTGCCATGGTAGACGTAAGCAAGATTCTTCTCGCGCAGTGAGTAGAGCGCGTCTTCAATTTCACTCTCCGCGAACGACGTAACCGGATTGCGATTGTTCTTCTGATTGCACGCCGCGGTCAGTGCGTTGAGCGTCAACGGATAATACTCCGGCGTGGTGATCTGCTTTTCGATGAGCGAGCCAAGCACGCGAGTTTCGACGGGGTTCAGGATCATGCGAGGTCTGATTCTAATTCGAGGTGATCGATTCGTGAAGTGCGGCGCGGCTCCGTTATTTCACAATCTCAAAGTCGACCCATTGATTGGCCATGCGCGGTTTGTCTTTGCCGTGAGGTTCGGTGACCAGAATCTCCAGGAGGTATTCGCCCGGCGGCAGTCCGCCCAGCTTGATGCCGCCGCCGTTTCGGATACGCAGGAGATCCGTCTGTCCCTTGATTTCAACCGGCTTCGGTTCCAGTTGCTTCACCAGCGCGCCGTCGCGAAACAGCCTGGCCGCCGCGATTAACGGGGGCTGCTGTGCATTATCGATCTTCGCGTTATAGATGACGTAACCGAACCACAGATTGTCGCCGGCGGCAAAACGGCGAATGGCGGGGCTGTTTAAATTTGCACTTCGGTATTGACCTTGAGGCACGGTCGAATTCGCATCGTCACCTGAGACAGTGACGCCGGACAAAGTCAGCGGGTGCTTTTTCATGTTGGGCACGTCAACAAATTGACGTGCCGTGCCCATCAAGGCTGTTCCTTCATCGCGAACGGCGACTCGAAACTGATAAGCACCAGCCTGTGGCACCGGCAGATCAAATCGATAGACCACACCGTCACGTTTTAAGCGCTGTGCTTCGTCCGCGTGCACGCGAATTTCCCGGGTTTGGATCGTGTGCTGCACGACCGAACCATTATCACCAAAGACCACGGCCGCCAAATTCAATTTGGCGATATACCAATCAAGCGGCTCGCGCAGGAATTCAATTTTCTCTCCCGGGAAATAGACCAACGATCTCACCATGGGCCCGACCACGGGCAGATCAGCGAACACCGTGGTCAGATGCACCTCGATGTCTGAAGCCCTGAAGGGCGACATCAGCGCCATGTTGATGCGATCACGGTTGGTGTACTGCAGCGGCCGCGCCTCCTCGTCAGTCACCCCAAAGAACCCCGAGCGCGTCCGCGCCGTCATGCCCGGCCGTTTCACCCGCACGGTGATGTGATGAAACTTCCGATTGAAAGTTGAGTCCGGCGGGCGATAGCCGATCAGGTAATAGCCTGATTGATCGTCAGCGATCTTTTTCAATCCGAAGCTGTTTGAGTTCTTCACCAGAAACCCGCCGGTCTCATTTGCCAGCAACTGCTGACCCGTCCGCATGTCCGTCAACAAGTGCGCGCGATTCGACAGTTGATCGAATGGTTCCGTGCCGACCGGCCGCAACAGCGTCGGGGACGGCCTATCGTTAGCGAAAGGTCCCAGCGGCTGCAAACCGCGCGTGTCCACACCATAAATGACCACCGACGAGCGCACCGCCAATTCCGAGAGTCGCTGGAGATCGTAAGCCTCTGATTGTCTCGACGAGCCACCGCGCGGCCCCGACGTGCTGATGCCGCTGGTCGGTAGATAGTCCTCGTAATAGTCGACCGGCATATTGTCGGAAAAAATCACCATCGATTTTCGGCCGGGCAGTTCGCGCATCCCCTGCAAAATGAACCGGAGCGCCTGAATTGACCCGTGCAATGGCCGCGATGGATCGGAACAAATGCCGATGCCGTTGCCGGTGCCACCGTTTTCGGGAAAGATGGAAATGCCCGCGCGACTACAGTGATTCCATTTCACCGCGTCGATGGCGCGCAGCAACATTTGCTTGTCATTCGTGAATTGTTGCAACGCGCCGACTTCGCTGCCCGTGCGCACGATGGCAATCAGATCATTCGCCTGGACTTCTTCATTGACAAACTTGCGCAACTGTTTCCTGACTACGCCGGTGCTCTCCATCGAGATGCCGAGATCGTCTACCACCAGGGCGATGGTGCGATGCGGCTCATCCAGACGTACCGGCGGCGCAGTCACGGGAATCTTTTCGTTGCTGTTTGGATTACTCGCGACCGCAGGAGTTGAAAACGGTTTCGGCGGGATCGCGACGAACGAGAAATTGATTATCGGTTGAACTTTACCATCATCGAGGATTTCGAAGTCCTCAGCCTTTAGATCGGTTACTTGCTTGTTGTCTTTGGTGACGACGGTGTCAATCTGGACGAGGT
This sequence comes from Pyrinomonadaceae bacterium, assembly GCA_044870975.1. Lineage (GTDB taxonomy): Bacteria > Acidobacteriota > Blastocatellia > Pyrinomonadales > Pyrinomonadaceae > UBA11740. The sequence continues at coordinate 47,961 of JBIOZK010000186.1, read as the reverse complement.
TCGTCGTGATGCGTACTACGTCGTCCGTATCCGGCGTTGGCTGCTGCGGCGGTGGAGGAACGCGCTGCCTCGGCGACTGCACGGACGGCGGTTCAAGTTGTTGCCCGACGGCAGGGATGAAGGACAACATCACGAACAAGGATATGAAAGCCCGCTTGCCCATGTAACACCAGAATTAAACTCCCATACGCCCCGCAAAGGCAACAGAGGAGCCCGACATCCTTGTTAGGAGCGCCGACATCCTTGTCGGCGGTTCGCGAGCATCCCTGCTCGCATTGTTTTTTGAATTGAGGCCCGGCAGGATGCCGGCGAACCGCACGCCAGGATGCGTGCGTTCCTCACTTAATCCATTTCTGCGTTCCGGCAACCTCGTCGATCTTTTTTTCCAGTGCCGTTAACTTCGCCAGCGCGCCTTCCGTCCCACAACCATGATAGTGCGCCACGCTTTTCGCTTTTCCGTTCACCCGAATTGACGTATTCGCGGAAGGCATGTCGGTCATTACGTGCGGGCATTCCTTGGTGCCGGGCCTATAAGCATCCGGCAAAGAAAAGTAGTCGATCTTGTCAAACTCAGAGGTGAGCGCGCGGAACTCGCTCTGGCTGATCTTGCCGGTCGCAATGCCTGTCGTCTTAGTAAAGCGTTTGCCATCGAAGGTGACGCTGCCGTCGCTTTTGATCGTGAGCGTGTACATCGGGCAAGTCCCAAAACACGCGGTTCGTTCCAGAGTAATCTGATCGCCATTCGTATTCTGATTGCCGGTCGGCCCGACGAAGATCGCTTTCGGAATCATCGCGTGCACGCCTTTGTTTCCGTCAACCAGTTGCGTGATGTTTAGATCCGCAGCGACGCTCGATAGTTGATAAGCATCGTCGCGCGTTAAGTGTTTCTCGTTAACGAGATAATCGATCATCTCGCGCAGCGCGCCCTTGGTCGCTTCAGTCAAATCCTCGTTAATGCCCATGGTGATGAAGTGCGTCGGCGTCTCGGCGCGTGGCCACTTCAGATGCATGTCCTTGCGCAAGATCAGTTGCAGAGTGCCGACGAGAGAAGTCTCCATCGCGGTGATATCGACTTCGCCGTTGCCTTGTCCCGCGTGCCCGTCGCCGACCAACAGCAACGCGCCCTTCGCATGCACCGGAATGTAGAGCGTGGTACCCGCCACCAGTTCCTTGTTGTCGAGATTGCCCGCATGAATCCAGGGCGGCGCACTTGAAATGCGTCCCGACACTTCCGGCGGCGCGACGCCAATGCTGCCAAAGAATGGCTGCAACGGAATCTCAATTCCGTCAGTGAAGTGCGCCACCATGCGCTTCTCATCGAGCGGGATGATGCGCATTTTCGCGTAAGGAAAATCTTCCGGAATAAATCCACGCCCCGGCGAGAACGCGTTGTAAGCATAAGGAATCGCCAACTTAATTTGCTTGATGCGCACTTCCAGCACATCACCCGGCTCCGCGCCTTCAATAAAGATCGGCCCTGTCAGAATATGTCCACCCGGCCCCTTGTTGGTGACTTCCTTATAGATATCGCGCAGTGACTGCTCGATATCCTCCGGCTTGACGCCCGCGCCTTCAAGCCGCGCCGGCGAAGAGGTAATCAACGTCTGCACCTCAACCGTGTCGCCGGATTTGACTCGCATCACCGGCGCGGTCGACGCGTCGTAAAAACCCCACGCGACGGTTTTGGGCGTGGGCTTGAGTTGGAGCGGTTGCTGGGCGTAGACGGTGAAGGCGAACAAGATCGAGATGAGGGCTGTGGCGAATTTCATTTTTGACTCCTTCTGCGGATGGTACGTGATTGTATTCAAGAAGATTCTCGGGTGGAAGCGAGCCCTATACGGAAACCCGACCGTGAGGGAGGGTGCAAACCCCATCCTCGCACCCTCCCTGACGGCCGGGTTTCTGATATATTCCGGCCCTCATGAAACATATCGGCATCATCGGCGGTGGCGGCATTAGCGAGACGCACGCGCGCGCCGCCGGCGAGATTGATGGCGTCCAGGTGGTGGCGTTCTATGGCGACAACTTTGAAAAGACGTCCCAGTTAAGTAAGCGGTATGGCGGCGAGGTCTTTCGCGATCTCGAATCATTTCTCAGTCATCGTCCGATGGAGATTGTGATCATCGGAAGTCCTTCGGCGCTGCACGCTGAACAGGGAATCTCCGCGGCGCGTCGCGGGCTGCATGTGCTCACCGAGAAACCGATTGATGTCACGACGGCGCAGGCAGATGCGCTGATCACGGAATGCGAGCGGGCCCAGGTCAAGCTCGGCGTCTGTTTTCAGGATCGAGTCTCGCCGGACATCGTGCGGTTCAAGCAGTTGATTGATGACGGGCGCATCGGCAAGCCGATTGTTTGTAGCGGGTATGTGAAGTGGTATCGGCCGCCTGACTATTATTCGAATTCGCGTTGGCGCGGGAAGCCCGCACTTGATGGCGGCGGGGCTTTGATGAACCAGGGTGTGCACACTGTCGATCTGCTGCTTTGGTTGATGGGCGATGTCGAACGGGTTTATGCGCGCACGCTCACGGCGCTTCATGAAATCGAAGTGGAAGACACGGCGGTGGCCACCCTCGAGTTTTGCAACGGCGCCGTCGGCACGATCGAAGCCGGGACGTCGATCTATCCGGGCTATCAACGCCGGGTGGAAGTGAGCGGCAGTGAAGGCACTCTGGTCCTGGAGCACGATCGGATTGTCCGGGCCGATCTGCGCACTCCTGACCCAACCCTGATTATTCACGGCGAGAGCAACACGAACGCCAGCGCGTCATCGCCCATCGTTTCAGACGTCAGCGGTCACCGCCGTTTGCTTGAAGATTTTCTGCGCGCGATCGAAACCGGCGGCCAGCCGGTCTGTGATGGACGCGAAGGTCGGCGGAGCGTTGCATTGATTGAGGCGATTTATGAGTCGTCGCGCAAGGGTTTGCCAGTGAATCTGAAGTAGCTGGGCGCGCCGCGGGCGATGTGTCGGAAGCCCGACCATGAGGGAGGGCAACTAACGATTGCACGGTTCTTCGAATCGGAGCGTGTTGCCTGAACTGCCCTCCCTTACGGTCGGGCTTCTGAAACCACCTTCAATAAGCAGCCGCCGCAATCTCCCCCACCGCCTGCCCGACAATCTTCTTGGTAGCGTCACGCTCCGTCGGCACCGAAACATTATTGATATAAATCGCAAAAGCCAGTCGCTCGCCTTTTTTGGTCGTCATGTAACCCGCGAGGCCTTTGGCGGTGACGAGCAGGCGACGGTTCAACGGATCGTAGACCGAGAAGGTTCCGGTTTTGGCGTGCACAAAACCGGCCGCGGGTGATTGCGTCTGGATGTCGAAGAGCGTGCCGTCGCGGCCAAGGATAGGGAGCGCGTCGTGGAAGACCTGGAAATCTTTCTGCTTTGACATGTACGTGAGGAAGCTGACCATAAAGTCGGGCGAGAAGTGTGCGTTGCCGCCGGCGCCATCGCCCTGTTGTGCGCCCAACGGGTCGAGCCCCGCCTTTATCAGAAAATCTTTTTCTAAATCGAAGCCGGTGCGCTCGGTGTTCTTGGGCGCCAACAGCGCGCCGAGGATCAACGGGGTGACGCTGGCGTGAAGATTCTGGCTCACTTTGAGCGTGACTTTGATCTCTTCTTTCAGTGGCGGCGAGATATGCTCGGCGATCATTTGCTCGGGAACATACGACGCTGCCAGGGCGGACAGGTCGCGGAATCCAGCGAGCGGTTCTATCTGGATTCCTTTTTCCTTCAAGCTTTCGGTGAACACGGTTTGAGCAAAACGCGTCGGCGAGGGCACGACGTATTTGAAAAGAATCGGTGATTTTCCTGCCGGAAAGCTGCCGGTGATTATGACGTTTTGCTGTCCTTCGGGGCCGGACGGGCCGGGGACGAAGCGAACATCCGGATCGGAGTCAGCTTTTCCGGTCTTTACCTTGTTGGTGAAGGCGACGTACGACGTTGTCGGTGACGAAGTGAAGACGGCCGGCGCGCCTTCGCTGGCCCCCGGTGTCACGACGACATCGACGATGTTGTCATTGATGACGATGGGTGACATGACGACGTTGGTGCCCAATTCGCGCGCGCCTTCACGAAACATGCTGGCATCGACAATCACGTTGCCACGGATTTTCTTTATCCCACTGTCCTTGACTTGTTGGGCCAGCCGGCGAATGACGAGCAGAGGATCGCCGGGCACTGCGCGCGTGTTCGGATCGCCGTCGTACGAATGATCTTCATTCTCGAAGGCGAGGGTGCCGTCGTCTTTGATCCGGCCCGAGAGATTGGGATCGCCGCTCGCCACCAGAATCAAATCACCGTCCAAAGCCCCCTCTTCATCGATGCGGCCAGTACGATAAACGCGGGTGTGGAAACGATAGTCGGCTCCCAGGAGCGACAGCGCGGTGCCCTCGGTTAACAACTTGGTGGTTGAGCCGGGGGTGAACAACTTGTCCGCATTGATGGCGTAAATGACTTTGTTCTTGTCGAGCGAATAAAACTCGATCCCGAATAACGCATGCTTGAACTCAGGCCGATCCATGATCGCTTGAATTCGTTGCGCCAGCTCCTTGGGTTGCGCCTGGAGGGCGGACGCATTCAGGAGCAGCACCAGAGTCAGAACGATGGTTGTCTTTAGTCGTCTCATGAGTTGCTTATCGTCAAAGGAAGGATCGTTAGCTAACGACACCTAACATTTGCAGGGACATCTTTCTATTTCGTGTCGGGTGCTCAAAACCAGGATCAAATCGCGGGGTTGCTGACACCGTATTGGTAGCGGCGCAAAGTTAGTTCTTCGGATTCACGCTTCCGATCCCGCTGACGCTTTTGTTCACAACCTTAGGATTTCCGCTGTAGGTAACGCTGCCTACGCCTGACACACTCACGTCCAACTGTTCGCTGGCGTAAACGTCCACGTTGGCCGCTCCCGTGGCGTCAACTTTCGCTTTCTCAGCCGTAAGCTTGCTGGTGTCGATGTTGCCGGCGCCGGTAGATGAAATCGTCAGGCTTTTGGCTTTACCCGTGGCGTCAATGTTGGCTGCCCCGGTAGATTTAAGAACCAGGTCGCTGCCGTTTGCGTCAGCGATGTTGACGTCGCCAGCGCCATGACTCGAGACGCTGCTCAGTTCGGGCAAACTGATCCGCAAGATCGGCGATTTCGAAGAGTGATACTGCTGGTCATTGCTGACAACCAAAACGCCGTCGCGCACTTCAGTCTTGATGAGCGGCAGAATGTTGTCGTCGGCTTCAATCTCAAAACTCGCCGGTTTCTGACAAGTGATATTGATTTCGTAAGCGCCGCTGGTGTCGATTGCGTTGAAGGATTTCAGCTCGCGCTTCTCAGCCTTGCGGTTGCCGCTGCCGGCAATGCCGCGGCCGAATTTGCAACCACAGAGCAATGCGCTGACAGTCAGTAATATCACCAGGAGGGATTTCGTTTTCATAGGCGACCTCATCGGTTGGACAGCTGTAAAATCAGACGCGCATAGTAGTCCGTGATTACGATAAGCTCAAGAAAGTTTGGGCGTGTTCTGAGTTGGCTGGGATTCGCCTAAAGACTGAGCGACCTCAGTCGCTTTCCAAAGTGAAGAGAGATCCCCACACGATTGGGCTCACGATCTGGCGTTCGCTCAAACTGCAATGCCCGGTTTGCGGCCAGGCGTCCATAGTAAAACGACCTTTCAATTTGAAACATCGCTGCGACTCATGCGGCGTTATCTTCAAACGTGAGGAAGGCTTTTTTGTCGGCGCGATTATGGCGAACGTGGTGGCGACTGAAATTATCATCGTCGCGATTTATCTCGCGTGCATCACGCTGACAAACATTAATGAGCGGGTCATGTTAACGACCCTGTTCGTTGTGGGAATCACTTTTCCGCTCGCGTTTTACCATCACGCGTGGGCGCTCTGGCTGGCGATGGATCATTTGATCGAAGGATTGTCGCGCGTCGAAGGAAAGCTCTGACAGGTTAGGCTTATGACTGCGACAGGATCACTTCAGTGTAAGGTTGGATGGCCCGCCGCAGTTCATCCGGTACCGGAATGGGTTTGAGATTAGCGCGGTCAGTCGCGACCAGCACAAAGTGCGCCGTCGCCATCAGATCCTTTTCAATCGTGCCATCTTCGGTCTTGCGCCGAACTTCAAAATCAAGACGCAAAGAGGTCCGGCCAATCTTGCCGACGTACACGCTGACTTCCAGCAAATCATCAAGCCGCGGCGCGCGCAGGAAATCGCACTCGAGGTGCACGCGCGGCAGCCAGATGTCGAGTTCCTCAAAGACTTTCCCGTAAGGCATGCCTACGGTGCGAAACAATTCAGTCTCCGCGATTTCAAAAAAGCGAATGTAAGAGCCGTAAAAGATAATCGACGCGGCATCGACATCACCCCAACGCACGCGTTCTTCGATAGTAAATTTTAAGGTCATGATTCCTACTTCGGCGAGATGCGAACCGATGAGAAAAACTGGCTGACCTGAGTAAGCGGACTGTCACTGCGCGTGAAGGCCGTAAAGATGTAGGTGCGCTTTGGCGTTACATAGATCTGCAGGCGGCCGTGAGAGCCGCGTTGCTGGTTGAGCATCGAGAACTCCCGCCCGGGGTTTGGGCCGAGTCGAAGATCGCGTACCGGATTGATTTCAAATCCAATTGCTCCAAAATTCTTTCTTACCGCATAAAGCGTGACGTCGATCGCGGTCTGGTAGCTCGAAGGCGTCGTGCGCCAACCTTCCGGATACTCGCCGACAACTTCCGCCGAGTAGACCGATCCCTCATTCGAGTAAATGTAGGTGTGATGGATAAGCGGAAATGGATTTGCCTGGGCTTTACGAGAAACGTGACGGACCGCGCCGGGCACCATTACTCGCACCCCAAGTTCATTGCTTTCGATGACTCGCCAGCCGGATGCGGAATCGGTAGTGCCCTCGATAATCTCTTCGTTCTCGTTGCTCGAGGGTGCATCCGCGGGAGCGATCATTGAACTGCAGCCGCCGATAACACTAAACGAGTCTAGAAAGGCACGGCCGATCTCGCGATTTGGCTTAGTGTCCGCAGCAGCTTCGAACACCACGTCGAAGAACCGCAACCCGGAACAAACGATTAATGTTTGAGACAGACCGCGCCTGGCTGTGCCAGGTTGGAGAGTCGTCAGCAGAACCTCACGTCCGGTGCAGTGGCCGAGCGTCACCTTTCCCTCGCTGAGGACCGTCGCGCCGCGAGCGCCTAACCCGTTAATGATATTGCGAATCCCCCCTTCGATTGCGCCATCGGGATCACTGCCCGCGGGCAGGTCGATATAATCGACCTCGAAAAGCAATTCTCCGAGCCGCAGTGAATAGTGATGCCGTTGCACCGCGACCGGTCCGATTTTTAACTCGGGATTATCAAACTTCGGGCTGCCAGGGAACTTGGCAGAAAAGCCGCCGTCCGCAGATTTGAACTCGCGCCAATCCAGCGCGCTGTCGGCGGTTTGCGAAAGCGCGCCGCGCGTCCACAGCGCACCCACACAAATCAAAATAAGCGGAATTAATTTTTTGTATCGAGGGTTCATCCAGAGGCTAAGGAAAGTCGATCTTTGAACCAATGTCTTATAAGCGTTTCGCGCCTACGGTTCAAACCCGGAGGGGCTTTCGAGCGAGTAATCTAACTACAGTTTCATTGAAGATGTCCCGTTTCCTGAAATCATAATCCGGCCGGGTGCCGCCGTAGCGTATCAACTTTTGGCGGGATTCGGCGAACCTGCCGGTTAGCGCCTGCATCCGAAATATCGCCTCTGCCTCTTCCCGAATAAATCGGCGCGCAAACCGACAGGTTGCGCCACTTAGTTTGTAAATTCTGCCGGAAATCTGAAAGAATCCGTCCAATGAAGAACCGAATCCCCAGGCTTGAAAGTCTTGTCTTGGCGCTTTTCGCGCTGGTCCTACTGTTCATGGCGACGATGTCTTCCAGCGCCCAGTCTTCGCGACCACGCCGCGTAAAGCCAACGCCCACTCCGACGCCCGAGACGCTGTTGGGGCCGCCCCCTAAGGCGGCACCCAGCACAGACAGAAATGCGCCGTTGCTCGACGTGAGACCAGCCAAGCCGGTCGGCGACGCGCCGGTTTCCACGGCAACGAATACTTCATCGCCATCGACTGCGTCGAACACGGCACCTGCGTCAACCGGGCCGGACACGACCCATGCTTTTCAATTATTTCAGCAACATCAGTACGCGCAGGCCGCGAAGGAAGCGAAGGCGGTCGCCGCAACTGATCCGACTAATGCTGAAGCCTGGAAGCTCGCCGGATTCTCAGAGTTCTATCTGAAGCAATACAACGAGGCCAGTGACGATTTGCAGAAAGCGCTCGACCTGCAGCGCAAAGCCGGACCGGAAGATCCACACACGGTCGATGCACTGGCGGAAAGTTATGCGCTCGCAGAGAAATTCGATCTCGCGCTGCCGTTGCTGGTGAAAATTACGGCGCGGCCCGGCAATCCGGACGCACAGTTTCTCTACTATCGCGGGCTCGCCGAATTCAAAACCGGAAAAATGGAAGCTGCCGAGAAGACGTTCACTGCCACGGTGAAAGCTAATCCGAAAGATGCGGCGTCGCTTTTGTACCTGGGCCAGATCGCGGTGAACCGAAAGGATTTCGACACGGCGATTTCAGTTTTGAATCGCGCCACCACCAATGATCCACGACAGACTTCCGGATGGGCGATGTTGACATCTGCATATCTCCGACGCGCGCAGACGTCAACGGATGAATCAAAAGCCGCCGCCGATTACCTGGGAGCAATTCGTTCCGGAGAAGCATTGACGCGCCTGCGATCTGATGAAGAGGCCCTCGGTTTGTACGCACGGGCTTTGATCGGGGCGCAGCAGTACGCGCGCGCCGCGACGGTGCTTGAGAAAGCGGCGACCTCGGACAAGGTTTCGGGCATCACGCTGTACCTGCTCGGTCTCTCGTATTCACGCGCGAACAATTTTCCTAAAGCAATCGCGACGTTGGAACGCGCGGTTGCCAGGACGCCGAATGACATAAATTCATATCGCGAACTCGGCTACGACTATGAAAAGACAAAGCAGTATCCGAAGGCCTTCGCCACGTATGAGAAGGCGCTGAAGGTCGCGCCGGACGACGCTGATTTCAAGGAAGGCCTGGAGCGCATGCGCCCCTTTGCAAAACCGGCACCCTAGTCTTAGCATCGTTGACCATGAATCAAGCGAAACTATTCCAGCGGCTGGCGATCGTCATCCTTCTCGCACCATTCGTAATTCCATCAATTGTCAGCGCGGCGCCGTGGAACGGCATTGAGCCCTTCAAGACGCGCCGCGATGAGGTCGTGAAGATATTAGGCGCGCCCCTCGGAGAGAGTCCCGACGGCGTTGCGCGCTTCAAAGTCATGGGCGGGACGGTGCAAGTGAGTTTCGTCAATGAGCGCTTTGTGAACGCCAAGAAACTCAAACCGGAACTGGTGGGCACGGTGCTCGAGGTGGTCCTGCAGCACGAGACGTCTTCCGACACTCCCGAAAGTCTGAAGCTCGCAGAAAACAAGTCCTTTGTGAAAGATGAATCGAAGAGCTCGACCATCTTCCGCAACCTGAAAGAAGGCCTCATCTACACGTTTATTGGCGGCTCGCTCAAGACGACGCGGTACACGTTTGCCGACGATCAACTTGGCAAAGCAAGGCGTTAACAAGTTTCCCTACAAATTCGCACGCGGCTGGCAACCAATCACGGCGGAACCGGCGTCTTTGAATCAATATTTACGCCTCGCTTGAACCGATGGAGCTAAAACCGATGAATATTCTCTTTCGCTCAACGTGTGTGATCGTTGTGGCGTTTAGCGTCGCCGCCGTCGTTTTCGCGCAACGGCCCAGAACCATCACCACGCAGGACACAAGCACAACGCCGGTCAAGACGACGACGCCGGACAAGACTGAGGAATCAACCACCGTTCCCGGACCGCCCACAGCTCCCGCATCCGTCAAGGCCAAATACGAAGGCGGCGTGTTCGGCTATAACAAGACAATGGAAGGAACGGTCAATTTTGACGACGCCAGTTCACGCTTCGTATTCAAGGACAAGACCGGCAAAGAGATTCTGTTTATCCCCTACCAGGCTTTGACCGGCGCGTTTGGCGATACACACAAAGTGCAGCCGGCTGCAGCCACAGTCGCGCAAAATGTTCCGAGCATCTATGCGTTACCGGCTCGTTTCATCAAGACGAAGGTGCAGTATCTGACGTTGCAGTACAACGATCCCGATAGCAAAGTTGCGGGCGCCGCCAGCTTCAAACTCGAGAACAAAGACATTCTCGATTCGGTGCTGTTTACGCTGGCGAGCAAGTCGGGTCTCACCAGACGTGGTGAAGTATTTGTGCGGAAGAAGGACACGAATCCGTGAGCGTCTGAACCAATTAAAGTGTGAAGATTGCCGCGATCCTAGCCGCCATCCCTCTGTCCATCGCTTGCGGCTTTAGCTATGCTCAGAACCAGGCTGACGCCAGACCTCACGTCGCGCCGACGGAATTAATCATCCTCAAACACAGCTTCGGCAGTGAACGCCGATTTGTCACTGAATCGATACCTGAGTCCCGTCGCGGTGGTGAACCCGCAACGCGCGTGGTTGCACAGCGGGTGATGACCGTTTCGGTAAAAGCGAAAAGCAATACCGAGAAGACGATCATCGGCGTGAGCTGGTATTTTGTCGTCGCTAACGCGAATACCGGTCAGGAAGTATTTAGCCTGCCTTTCGTGACACCGGTCGATATTGCCGCGCAGAAAACCAAAATCTTCAAAGGTCAAATCGAACGTTTGCCGCTACAGCAACGAGCCGTCACCGTCGATGAACTCAAGCATCCCGTCAAACCTGCCCAGGAGCGCATTGTGATTACATGCGTGATGTTTTCGGACGGCAGCATCTCACCGCTCAACGACGCTTCCAGGCTTGATTGCGGCCTTTTGCAAACGTCTCCTGAGCTGCGAAAGAAGATCGAAAAACGCTAGCGCGCGTTACTCAAGGCCAGCTAAATCCAGTCAACGGATTTCCGTAGAACGCGTCTGTCTTCCAGGCGTTCTTGTCCCAAACTCCGTCCTGTTCACCGATAATCGTCACGGGCACGACGACGCGATCAATGCCCAGCTTGTTGGCGGCAGCTATGCCGTTATCGAGTTTTCCGTTCGGGCCAACCGTGAACTTGATCGAGCGCGCCAGCTTGTTATTCCAAAGCACCTTGAACTCGTATTCACCCGGGTTCGAAGCCATCTTGAACATCTCATTAGTGTTCGGCTGTCCCTGCCCTCCATTCGTCTTGTCCCACTCTTTGATCACCGGGAAGCCGCACTCGACCCGTGACCATTTTGCCTTCTGCGGAAAGGTATCGGCTGGCGAGATCGTCGTTTGGAGATCCACCTTCGCCTCGCAACTGGCCGCGCCCACCTGCGTCCCGTCCATGAAGAGCCGGCCAATCTCCTTACCTTGAAAGAACAAGTGCGGATCGAACTTGTAAGCGTCCCCGCGTACCCAGAAGGCAATGTGGAAGTCCGGATAGTCCCACCCGTACACGCTGTCAGGCGTGTACCAGACGTAGCCGATCGGCAAGTTCCAGTCTTGATCGACGTAGTAGACAAATCTCTGCGCCGCTTTTGGGCCGACCTCGCCCGAGTGGGTCTTCGCCACTTTGATCCGGCCCTTGAAGAGCGTCGTGTCTGAACCGGCCAGCTCGTTCCGCATCTTGATGGCGAAGTTGACGATGCCGGTCGTCAGGATGCTCTTGTCCTCTACCTGCCGGCCTCCGCACTCGCCCGTCTTCCACCACCGGCCCTTCTGCGTCTCGCCGGTGTCGCAGTCGAACTTGAGCCACGGCGCGGCGCCGCCAGGCTGCTGGAACTCCGCGTAGAGCTGGCTCCCGCTCGGTATGGGACCGTTGACCTTGAAATCCATCTTTGGCACCCAGCTCCAAACGTCGTAATTCCCTTTGTACGAATTGTTCGTCCAGGCGTTCACCTGGAGCGAGTCAAACTGGACGGTCGGCTGATCATTCTGAGCGAGTGCCGCGCCTGCGCTAGCGACAACGATTAGAAGAGGAGCGAGACCAAACAAAAATAGCTTTTTCATGAAAGGACCTCCGCGAAAAGATCGATTTTAAGGCGTCTGATTGGGGGTGGCGATTCTAGCAGCGACCTTTTGATAACGGCAAAGAGTCTTCTTCCCGGTTAACTGGATTGGAACGCTCACCCATGTTGCTTGAGATTTGTATAGCTAGTAATTCTGATCAGGCGCTACAATTGCCCGCGTGCCGACTCGATTCAAATGGAGTCTCGTCTCCGATGAACGTTTGCTCGACACTCGCATCTGCGATCTTCCCATCCGCATTAAAGGTTCTTTCATCGAGCCGAACATCAAACGTCTCTACAGCGAGCTGAACGATCGCGGCATTCGCTTTAAGCCGCACGTCTGGTTGTCGGCCGAATGGTTCACGCCTGACGGCGTGCCCGGGTTTGCGATTCCGTTTTATTTGGCGCATCCCCGGCTGATGAAACTCGAGCGCAAGTTCATGCGCGAAGTCGAAGGCGGAACTGACGTCGAGTGTATGCGCATTCTGCGGCACGAGGCCGGCCATGCCCTGGACAACGCATTTCGATTGCATTTCAAACGGCGCTGGATTCGCACGTTCGGATCGTTCGCGCAAAAGTATCCGCCCTCATACAAACCAAAACCGAACAGCCGCCGCTATGTTTTGAATCTCGACGCGTGGTACGCGCAGGCGCACCCCGCGGAAGATTTTGCCGAGACGTTCGCTGTCTGGTTGCAGCCGCGCTCGAATTGGCGTCGCCGTTATCGGGGCTGGCCGGCGCTGCGGAAACTGGAATACGTAGATGAGTTGCTGAACGAGGTCGCCGGGGCACGCCCGCGTAACCGCGTGCGTCGCAAGATCGAGACGCTGCCGGACATCCGCATTACGTTGCGCGAGCACTACGACCGCAGGCGAGAAAAGTATGCGTTCGAATGGCCGGCATATTTAGACAATGATCTGCGGCGGATCTTTTCGGCGGAATCGAATAAGCGTACGCGTGAAACGGCGGCTGCCTTTTTGCGGCGCGTGGGGCCTGAGATCCAACAACTGGTTTCGGAAGGAACCGGCGTGCATGGTTACGCAATCGATCACGTCCTGGAGTTGATGATTGCGCGCGCCGGCCAATTGAAATTGCGCGCCGCCGGACGCGAAGAGCAGCTGAAGCGACACCTGATGGTGATGTTGACTGTGCAGACAATGAACGTGGTGCATTCAGGTTATTACCGAATCGCGCTCTAGCGTCAGAAACCCGCCCGTCAGGGAGGGTGCCCGGCGAATTCCGAACCCTTGGATTTGTGAAGAACGACGAAACAAAATCGGACCGCAACGGACGCAAGGCGAACGTGCCGGCAGCCGCTTCAAAAAACGGCAGCGAGGCCTTCAAGAAGCTGCGCGTGATTGTGCTTTGCCACGAAGACCTGGTGCCACCCGAGAGCATCGACGGCCTGACGGCGAAAGAAGTTGCACCTTACAAGACTGAGTGGGACGTCATTTCCACGCTCAAAAAGATCGGCCACGAAGTTAACGCGGTCGGCGTCTACAACAACCTTGGCGTCATCGGTAACGCGCTGCTCGAACATAAGCCGCATATCGCCTTCAATCTGCTCGAAGAATTTCACGGCTACCCGCTCTACGATCAGCACGTCGTCAGTTATCTGGAATTGATGAAGCAGCCATACACCGGATGCAATCCGCGCGGGCTGACCATCTGTCGTGATAAGGCGCTTTCGAAAATGGTGCTCGCCTACCATCGCATCCACGTGCCCGCGTTCGCTGTCTTTCACATGAACCGAGTGGTCAAGCGATCGAAGCGTTTGAAGTTTCCGCTGCTGGTGAAATCGATCAGCGAAGAAGGTTCGGTGGGGATTGCCCGCGCCTCGATCGTCAATGATGACGAAAAACTGGCCGAGCGAGTCGAGTTCATTCATCGTCAAACCAAAACGCACGCGATTGCCGAGCAGTACATCGCGGGCCGCGAAATCTACGTCAGCGTCATCGGCAATCAACGATTGCAAACCTATACGCCCTGGGAGTTGGTAATCGAAAAACTGCCGGAAGGCGCCCCAAACATTGCGACTGCGAAATTGAAATGGGACCCGGCGTATCAGGAAAAAGTCGGCGTCGTCACCAGGGCCGCCGAACTCGACAAGAAAATGATCGACAAGCTCGAGCGGCTGTCAAAACGAATCTACCGCACGCTGTTTCTGAGCGGGTACGCACGACTTGATTACCGGGTCACGGACGAGGGCGAGATCTATTTGCTGGAGGCGAATCCAAATCCGCAGATTGCCAACGCCGAGGACTTCGCTGACTCAGCGCTACATTGCGGGATCGATTATGAAGGACTGCTGCAAAAAATCATTGGACTTGGATTGCGCTATCGAACCGGCGCTGAGTCGGTGCCATCCACCTGAGCCGGTGCGCCAGCATGAGAGAAAAGAAAACGGCGCGGTGTTAGACCCGCGCCGTTGTTGTCTTAAGTGGACACCCTGACTACTGAGTGCCGCCGGTCGATGCGCTCGCTCCCACCATCACGTCGCGCGTCGAACCGCCAAAGGTCACCCCCAGCAACTCGGTCGCGCCGCCCTTGTCGATAGTTCGCAGTGCGGTGTTCTTGGCCTTCTCTGGACGCGCTTCGACGTGCGCCGGTGTCTTGGCCTTCACCTCGCCACCCTTCATGATGCTCAACTCGTTCGTGCTTTCGTCGAACTTCACTTCGTATTCGCCCGCCTTCACCAGCGTGCCATTTACCATCACGTCTTCCGGAAATGTGATTGTCTTCTTCTCGACCTTGCCTTTGTCGCCTGCCGCCAGTGCGCTAAGTGATGCCAGCGCGCCAACAATCAATGCGGCAAAGAATATCTTCATGAAACGTTTCATTTTTCCTACCCTCCCAATTTTCAATCGTGCAACTCGCATTCCTGCGGTCAAACAATTCTCACTAGCTGATACGTAGTTAGTGAGCGGGAGGTTACAAACGTTGCGTTACAACCGCTTTAATTTCATATATTTACGGCAGGAATCTGGACGACCATCCAAAGCTTTGAAGTTCACTTACCATTTGGCGATATTTTGAGGATCGAGCCACTCGCGCGTCATGTCACACCACAGCACCAGGCCACGCCAGGCATTGAAGCGAGCATAGAAGCGCAGAATCTTTTTGTCGTTCGCGACGCGACCGCTGTTGCGTAGTTCGGCATATTTTGCGCGCGTCCACGAATCCAACGCGAGACCATCGTAGCGGCCGATGAGCTTCAAAAGATTTTCCGCGGCGTAGTTGCCGACACCTTTCACGCTCTTCATCTCTTTGATGAGATCGGCGAGTGAGGCATCGGTGGTCAACCAACTCTCAACGTCGAGTTCACCGGAGGCCACGCGCTGGGCCAACTCTTTCAGGTAAGGAGCGCGATAGCCCGAGCGAACTTTATCGCGATAGAACGCAGTCGGTTTCTGGGCCATGACTTCGGCGCTGGGAAAGGACTTGCGCCCGTCATCTGAAGCGGTCCCCAATTCACTTACCAGGCTCGTCACCATTTTCTCAGTCAAAGCCCACGAGCAATTGGTCGTGCAGATCATTTTCACCAGGTCTTCAAACACCGTGGGTGAACGCAACAGGCGCCCGGCGCCCTGTTCCGCGATCCAACTGAACTCCGGTTCAGCCGTAGTGATCTGGTAGAAGTGTTTCAGATCATCATCCAGCCGAAACATGTGCCGGACGTCGCGAATGATCTTTTTGGCGGCGCCCTCATTGACCTGCCGGGAGACCAGAATCTTCAAGGCACTCTTGCGGGTCGAGATTTCCACTGTGACTGGTCGGCCGCGATCGAGATCGAGCACGCGCGTCAATTTCCATTTCTCCCGATCCAATTCGAACGGCAACAGTGCGCACCAGCCGTGACTCAAAACCGTGCGGTAGAAATTAAAATCAGTCGGAGTCCTGAGAGTCAGTTGCATGTCGCAAACTCTAGCAAATGCGTTTGTTTGCGTCGATCACGTCAAGCGGTGCTTCCCGGCATTTAGTTTGCACGATTATCCTCGAACACCGTTTCAGTTCAGCTTTTCTTAACCCTATTTCTTACTGCAAGTCGAAGGAGTAACTTTGTTCGCAAACGTGAACCCACAACAGATCGCTTTCTTCGTGATTCTAATCGTCGCGCTGGCTTTGTTCGTGACCGAATGGATTCGCACCGACGTGGTCGCAGTACTCATCGTCATCGCCCTTTACGTCACGCGGGTGCTCAAGCCGGAAGAGGCGTTGTCAGGTTTCAGCAGTGAACCGGCGATCGTCATTGCCGGCATATTTGTCTTGAGCGGCGCGCTGCATGCGACCGGTCTGTCAGACAAGTTGGGCGATTGGATTGGACACTATGCCGGCAAGAGTCTTAATCGCGCGATCACGGTGATCATGCCGTCGGTCGCGCTGCTTTCCGCCTTTACACATCACGTGACGACCACCGCAGTAATGCTGCCGATTACTTTGGACGTGGCCCGCGAACAAAAAATGCCGGCCTCGAAGTTATTGATGCCGATGTCTTTCGCCGCCTCGCTGGGCACGGCAATTACGATCATCGGCGCGCCCGCGTTCCTGATTGCGAGCAACGTGCTTCAGCAATCCGGCCGATCAGGTCTCGGCATCTTTTCCATTGCGCCCATCGGATTGACGATGACAGTAGCCGGCACCTTATTCGTTTTATTAATTGGCAGGTTCCTCTTGCCGGCTCACAAGGGCGGAGACGACGCATCGCGCCACTTCCGTCTCGAGGATTACCTGACTGAGATCGCCCTCGTCAAAGATTCGCCGTTCATCGGCAAAACCGTAAGCGAGATTCAGGAAGATCAAGCCAACCATTTCAACGTAGCTGGCGTGATTCGCAGCGGCCGGCGGGTCCGAGGAACAATTCGGAATGAAGAATTGAAGAAGGACGACGTGCTAATAGTGCGGACTACGCCGGAAGAGTTGGTATCAATTCGCAAAGACAAGAAACTGGAACTCCGACCGGTGAAACTCTATGGCGCAGACAAGGAAACCAAGCAGCGAGAAAAGGAAAATGAAAATGAGGACGGCGCGGATCTCTTTGTTCAGGCCGTAGTAGCGCCACGATCAGATTTGATCGGCCGCACCATCTCGAGCATCAATTTTCATCGTCGCTATGGAGCGATTGTCGTGGGTCTTTGGCGCAAGGACGGCTGGCTCACGCAGGAAGTGTCCAAGGTGAAATTGCGCGCTAATGACTTATTGGTGCTGGAAGGCGACGAAGAAGCTCTGGCGCGTGTCTCAAGCGACAATGCCTTCTTGATGCTGGTTCCGTTTCACGCCGACGCCAAAGTGCGCGGACGCGCGTGGATCGCCGGAGCGATTATGCTGGCTACGATCCTGCTGGCAGCCTTCAACCTGATGACGATCGAAATGGCGGCCATCACCGGAGCGGCAGCGGTGGTCTTGAGCGGATGCATAACGCTCAATCAGGCCTATAGATCAATCGACGCCCGCATCTTTGTTTTCATCGCCGGCGCCATTCCGCTGGGCACGGCAATGCAGAAAACCGGGACCGCGAACCTGCTCGCCGGATGGCTGCAGAAGGCCGTCAGCGGATGGCCTGAGCAAGTCGTCCTATTGGTCATATTCGCGTTTGTTGCCGTGATAACTCAGTTCATGTCCGACTCGGCCACGACGGCGCTTTTTGCTCCCGTAGCGATCGCCCTGGCGCAGGCGTTGGGCAGACCGCCCGAACCTTATGTGGTAACCGTAGCCATGGCTTCAGTGGTCGCTTTTCTCACGCCTATTGGCCATCACGGCAACCTGCTTATCTACGGGCCGGGACGCTACAAATTCAGCGATTTCGTCAAAGTCGGGACACCTCTCACAGCGATTTGCGCCATCGTCGTAGTTGTTCTTGCGCCTTTGATCTGGAGAGGTTAAGCGAACTGTCGGCGGCACTTAGCCTGTATGTATCAGGTGCGGTCAACATGATACTTGACCGTTTTGTGACACGGCGCTAGACTGCAAGTACTTACCAAGTTAAATGGAAGCTGTACTCGCTGGCTCCCTAATTCACTTGGGTTCACGGCGAGAGAAGAGTCAACACCGAGGCTCTCTACAGTTAGGTAGCTTAAGCACCGTTTCCAAACAATGCTGTCGGAGCTTTCCGGCAACGCGCTCCGTCGCCCCGCAGGGAAAACCCTTCGGGGCGATGTCGTATTTACGGGTCGTATTTACGGGTCTCTAGTGCTTCTTTTCTTTTGGCGGCCAGAGGAGCGAGGCGACGATCGAAGCCAACAGCACCAGCACCACGATTCCAAGGGCGATGCCAATCGGAATATCCGTTGCCTCGTGAGCATAACCCGCCAGCGATTCCATTCCGGCAGCGTGAAATGCGACCGTGAGACCCTTGGAAATCAGGGGCAGTAACATCTTCACCCCAATGAATCCAAGCACAATTCCCAGGCCAATCTTGAGGTAGTGGAATTTATCGACGATTCCGGCCAGCAGGAAATAGAACGTCCGGAGGCCGAGGATCGCAAAGACATTTGAGGTATAGACGATGAATCGATCTGTCGTGACCCCGAAAATGGCGGGAATTGAATCGACTGCAAAAACCAGGTCGGTGATCTCCACCACGATCAGGACCAGCAGCAACAGGGTTCCCACGCGTTTGCCGTCCACGACGGTAAAGAACTTTCGCCGCTCATAATGACGAGTGATGGGGACGAATCGCGTGACCCAGCGCACAATCCGGCGCTCTTCGGGATTCGCATCGTCATCGCTCCCGAACATCATTGTGAAGCCGGTGTAAACGAGAAATGCTCCGAAAACGTAAATGATTGCGTGAAAGCGGTTGATAATCGCGGTGCCCACGAAAATCATCGTGACGCGCATCACCAGAGCGCCCAGCACACCCCAATAGAGAACACGATGCTGGTATTTCGGCGGGACCTTGAAATACGAAAAAATCAGCAGGAAAACAAAGAGGTTATCAACCGAAAGCGACAGCTCGATGAGATAGCCGGTGACAAATTCGAGGGCTTTCTGGTGGCGGACGGCGCCGAACAGCTCCCAGCCTAGAGGCCCGAATAACAAGCCGGCAAAGATGCCGGCCAGCGTGACCCAAACGACGCTCCAAATTGCCGCGTTCTTTGTAGTTACTTCGTGAGGGCTGCGATTGAAAACGCCAAGATCAATCGCCAGCATTATGAGGATAAAAGTACAAAAACCAATCCATGCAAGTGTCGAAGTCGCCAGCGGCATTTAGGGAAATAAAATAGCATCCGCTTTCGACGGGACAAAACGCAGGTCCAGATTCGAGTCGCGCTGACGCTTCCAACAGTAGCAATCCGTCAATACGCCGACTGAGATTTAGACCCGACGCCGGCTCGCACGTTGCGGCGCGCGACGCCGTCATTTAGAATTTGGCGTTTCGCAATACGGCAGTGAAGGTTTCCTAATGCTCAAACAATTAAGCAAGTTCGAACGCACCAGCAAAGTACTCATCCTCGGATTCGTCGCCATAATGGCCGTCAGTCTCGTGCTCTTCTTCCGCCCCGGCGGCAGTTCGTCCGCAGTTGAACCGACGAAGAGCAGCGAAGTCGTAGCGACTGTCAACGGCGAAGACATCACCCTGGGTGAGTTCGCCACGCAAAAGCAGAATTTGCAAATGCAGTTCAGCCGGTTCGGCGGTCAGATCAGCCTGACCCGCATGGGCTATACCGATGACAAGATTCTCGACGGATTGATTCAACGAAAAATCGCCGTCCAGGAAGCGAGGCGGCTGGGCCTGGACGCGTCTCTGGCCGAGGTGAATGATCGAATCCGGAAAACCTTCAGCGATGCCGCCGGGAAACTCACTCTGGTCGATGCGTCCGGCAAGCTCGACATGGCGAAGTACGAGCAGCGCGTCGGCGACGTGACGGCCTTTGAGCGGGGCGTCGCGGAAGACATCGCGCGCGAAAAACTTGAGGCGTTTGTTTCCGCCAGCGTCCGCGTCTCTGAGGAAGACATCCAGGCCGACTTCAAAAAGAAGAACACTACTTTCGATCTGACCTACGTGGTGGTGTCGCCGGCAAAACTCGCCGAGAAGATTCAACCAACCGACGATGAACTGAAGAGTTACTTCGAGGCGCACAAAAATGACTACAACATTGCGGTGCCGCAGAAGAAGATTCGCTATGTCTTCATCGATCAGGACAAGTCGGGACAGAAGGTGCAACTCAGTGATAAGGAACTGCATGACGAGTATGACGGGCTTGATCCGAAGTACAAACAAGCGGGGGTGAAGGTCCAGCAGATCGTTTTGAAAGTGGCACGGCCAGACCTCGATGCCTCAGTTAAGGCCAAGGCCGATGGCCTGGTCGCCAAGGCGCGGGCTAACGGAGACACCATCGCTGAAGATGCCTTTGGTGAGTTGGCAAAAGGTAACTCTGAAGATCCTGCGACCGCCAAAGACGGCGGCCGGGTGACAGGCATCGTTAAGAAAGACCCCAACAAGAAGGCCGATCCTTTTCAGCAGGTGCTCGATATGCAGCCCGGCGAAGTGACGGACCCGATCAAATTCAAGAACGCTTATTACATTCTGCGCCGGGGCGAGGGAGTACCCAAGACCTTCGAAGATGCCCGGAAGGAACTGGAAGTTTCGCTGCGCAATCGTCGCGGATTCTCAGTTGCGCAGAAGATTGCGCAAAAGGCGCAGGATCGTTTGAAAGAGAACAAGGATCCACAAAAGGTCGCGCAGGAATTCGCCGCTGAAGCCAACATGAACGCGGCCGACATGGTGCGCGAGACCCCGTACGTAAAGCCCGGCGACGACGTCCCGAACATCGGCAGTTCGCAGGCTTTCGAAGATGCGATCGCTCCGCTGAATGCGCCCAACGACGTCGGCGAACGCGTCGGTATCAAGAACGGATTTGCCATTCCGTTGCTGGTCGAACAAAAGCCCCCGCGGATTCCTGAGTTCGACGAAGTTAAGGACAAGGTTCGCTCCGCCGTGAAGGACCAGCGGGCGAAAGAGATGCTCGAGCAGAAAGCCAAAGAGATTGCTTCAGTCAAATCTCCCGGCGAACTGAAAGCCGCTGCCGAGAAAGCAGGTCTGGAAGCGAAGGCCGAAGCCAACTACAAATTGTCGACGCCTCTGGGCGAGGCAGGATCCAGCGTTTTGCTTGACGATCCACTCTATGCCGCGAAAGCCGGAGATGTCGTCCCGCCAATTTTTCTTAACTCGAACTATGTAGTTCTCGGTGTCAATAAGAAGATTGACGCTGACCTGACTGAATACGCCAAGCAACGCGATTCGCTGATGCAGCAGGCGGTGAGTGAAAGAAAGAACCAGGTATTCGAGGATTATCTGAACTCAGTAATGTCTCGGATGAAGCAGTCGGGCAAGGTCAGAATCTACAAGGACGTGCTCGACAAGATGGCCGAAGACGAGGAGCAAGCGCTACCGCCCACGCGACCGCAATTGCCGATTACGAGGTAGGCGAAATGAAGTCGCGCACGTCACGAAACGGCGTGTCGGCATCATTGAAATCAGGGCGATAGTAAAACGCGGCCCCGTCAAATTCCTGCAGCCAACCTTCTTCCATTCCGAACTCTGCCAAAGCTGAGGTGGCCTGTATCCACTCTGATTCCGTGATCCGGCGCGATAGCAAAACGTAGCGCGCGTTCGTCCCGGCCACGTTCGTTGGGTAGTACTGCGCCATTAACGAGACCGCGACGCGCGGACTGAGGTCGTCCCGAATCCACTGGAGCGACTCACGCAAACTGCCGATATCATTCGGCAACACCAGCAGACGAATCACCAAACCCCGCTTGAGCAAGCCGGCTTCGTAAACAGGTTCGTCGCCCATCTGCCGATACATCTCAGCCAACGCGGCCCGGGAAATCTGCCGATATCGCGGAACTTTTGAAAAGAGATAGCCGGCTTCATCCTCGGCGTACTTCAAATCCGGCAGATACACATCGACGATGCCATCCAGTAGCCGCAGGACTTCGACTGAATCGTACGCGTTGGTGTTGTAGACGATCGGGAGACGCAGGCCCTGTTCGGCGGCGATGAGAATTGCGCGCGCCATCTGGGGCGCGAAGTGCGTAGGCGAAACGAAATTAATATTGTGGCAGCCGCGCGCTTGCAGCTCGAGCATCATCTCAGCCAGTCGCTCATGCGAGACCTGGTTTTTGATCTGTTCCTTGTGCGCCTGCGAGATTTGGTAGTTCTGACAATAGACACAACGCAGATTGCAGTTGCCGAAGAAGATGTTGCCCGCGCCATGGGTCCCGCTCAGCGGTGGTTCTTCGCCAAAGTGAGCGGTGTAGGAAGAGACGATCGGCAGGCTGCCTGAGAAGCAACGCGCCAATTCGTCTTTGAGACGATTGTTCCCGCAGTCGAGTGGACAAACCGTGCAGCGTGACAGTAAAGCTTCCAAAGCTTCGACGCGCTTGCCGAATTCGCCGGATTGCAGGAGTGCGAGATATGAAGGTGCGGTCGTCATCAGGCGTAGGTGTCGGAACCCGGAGCGGTAGCGACGGGATCAATTGACTCTCTCGAATCACATGATCCGGTCGCTACCGCTCCCGGTTCTGACATGCCACTAGTCATCCTTCCTTCTTCTGAAATGCACAAAGTGGGGCTTGTGTTGCTCAACCAATTCCCTTGGCACAACTCGTCTCGTGATTCGCCAGATGAAATCCATTTCGGCGTGGGTCGCCGTCAGCGCCAGCCGCGCTTCGAATATCGCCAGCATGCTGCCGTAGAAAAGAAATACCGCCCCGATTAGTCCCATCGCCACGGGCACCCATGCGCCGCGAGCGCCAGTGGAAAGACCGCGCGAATAAAAGAAGGCAACCGCGCCGATCGCCACGCTGGTCGCCACGAAAACACCGACTGCTAAATAAAAGCTGGTGAGAGCGCGTTGCAGCAGGCGCGAGCGGCTGGTCAGCCAGTCCAGTTGGTCGTATAGCATCGCTCGTTCTTCTTCCAGAAACTCTACGGCCACGTCCTCATGTGCCAGATGTCGCACACGAGTGGACAATTCACGCACCCGATCGACCACCCGACCGAGTCGCGTCGATGTCGACAGGATCATCGTGCCGCTGGCTGAGATCAAAACGGCCGGCGTGATCATAGCGGTCAACACCGCAAGCGATGAAGTAAAAGCATCCATTTGGGAAACGCGAAGGCCATTCTAATGACTGCGACCAACCAAACCAAATCGCACCGTAACCTATGATATTCTCAGCTCGGTGTTCATCAACCAATGGCCGACAACGCTTATCACTTTGTCGATCGCTGGCGCGTCGAGGGCGACCTCAACGAAGTCGCCGACATTCTTGAAGACGCTGTGTCTTTGCCGCGCTGGTGGGGATCAACCTATTTCGATGCGAAAGAGATTGATTCCGGCGGCGAGCACGGTGTCGGCAAATTGATGAGGCTGCATGCGGGCGGGTGGCTGCCGTACACTCTGCGCATCGATTTTCGCACAGTTGAATCGCGCTACCCGCACGGATTCACCATGGAGGCGACCGGCGACCTGGAAGGAAAAGGCGTCTGGAGCTTCGCGCAGGACGGGCCGTTCGTTAACGTAACCTACGAATGGACGATCAAAGCGAACAAGCCGATCGTCGAGAAGCTTTCTTTCTTATTGAAACCGATCTTTCGTTCGAACCATGCCTGGTGCATGCAGCGCGGTGAGGAAAGTCTGAAGCTGGAACTGCAGCGCCGTCGCGCAAAATCTGCTGATGAAGCGCGTGGGGTGGCCGCGCCGCCAGCGCCCTCATTCATTGTCCGGCTGCTAAATCTCAATCGTCCGTGACTCACGAATCAAATCCGCAACTGCAAATCGCGTGGGTGCCCGAGTCCATCTACCTCGGCAACCGGTTTGAATCGAACCGCGCGTTAGTCAGTGATGAGTTCGGAACGATCGTGCGGGTCGTCGAGACCGCTGCGCTTACCGACGAAAAGCGAATTAATCTCCCGCGGCGAGCTTTGCTCCCAGGCATGGTCAACGCGCATTCGCACGCGTTCCAACGAGTGATTCGCGGGCGCACGGAGTATCGCACCGCAAATCAGCGCGACAGTTTTTGGACGTGGCGCGAATTGATGTACTCGGCGGCAACGCGCCTGACGCCGGAAGATGTTTACGACGCTTCGCGCATGGCATTTTTGGAAATGGCCTTAGGCGGGATTACGGCCGTCGGTGAATTTCATTATTTGCATCGCGCTCCGGACGGCACGCCTTATGACGACTCAAACCTGTTGGCCAAAGAAGTGATTCGCGCGGCAGGAGATGTGGGTTTGCGAATAGCATTGCTGCGCGTGGCTTATGCGCGCTCGGGATTTCAAACTGAGCCGAATCCAAAGCAAGCCCGATTCATCGACTCGGACCCGGCAACCTTTTTGAAAAATCTTGAAGCGCTGACAACGGGTATCAGAAACCCGACCGTCAGGGAGGGTGCACCTGGTAACCCAGGCGCTACTCTGACTGGTGGCACCCTCCCTGACGGTCGGGTTTCTGATATTTGGATCGGCATCGCGCCTCATAGTGTCCGCGCCGTTCCCCTCGACTACTTACGAGACGTGATCGGTTATGCCAACCAACACGGTCTGCAGGTGCACATGCACGTCGCCGAACAACCGGCTGAAGTCTCGGCCTGCGTCGAGGAATACGGCCGCACCCCAATCGCGTTGTTGCAGACAGAAGGATTGCTGAGCCCGAACTTCACCGCGGTGCATGCGATTCACGTTACCCCGAAAGCGATTGCCTCATTCGCCGAGACGGGAGCGATGGTCTGCGCGTGTCCCACGACTGAGCGAAACCTGGGTGATGGTGTGGTGCCGGCTAATGAATATCTGAAGCACGGGGTGGCGATTTGTCTCGGAACGGACAGTCACGCTCAAATCGATCTGCTCGAGGATGCGCGGGAGTTGGAGTATCACCTTCGTCTGCAAAAGCTTGAGCGCGCGATCCTGAGCGGAAACCCGACCGAGAGGGAGGGTGCATCGATTGCTCACGAGGATGACGGCACCCTCCCTGACGGTCGGGTTTCTGATTGTCTGTTCGAGGCGGCAACCATCAATGGCGCGCGCAGCATTGGCGCGCCGGGCGGAACGCTTGCTTCAGGTAAGCCTGCCGACTTTTTCACGGTGAACCTCGATGATCCCTCGATCGCCGGCGCGGCTCACGATGATTTATTGGCCACGATCGTTTTTTCCTCTTCGCGTGCGGCGATTCGCGAAGTAGTTGTCGGCGGTAAACCAATCGTCTCGGAGGGTCAACACCTGCTGCAGGAAGAAGTCGTCGATCGATTCAACGATTTGCAGAAGAGACTGTGGGCTTGATAAAGCGCGGCTGCTCAATTTGATGTCTGTCGAACAAACACTCGCGGAACTTGTCGGCATCGATTCCGTTTCGGCGCGGTCGAACGCCCCGATCATCTCCTACTTGAGACAGCGCTGTGAATCGCGCGGTCTGACTGTTCGCGAGTACCCGCACACCGACTCGAACGGCCAAACGAAAATTAATCTGGTGGCCCAGACGTCAGTCGGTGATTCAACTGATCAAAGCGATTCACAGGCTGAAGCCTGTGCCACTGTCGAACTGGCTTTGGTCGGCCACACGGATACGGTTCCTTATGATCCCGGCTGGAAAGACGCACTGCAGCTTACTGAACATGACGAGAAGCTATTTGGCCGCGGCGCCTGCGACACAAAGGCTTTCATCGCGGCGGCGCTCACCGCCGTTGAAAGCATCGATGTCGCAAAACTGAAGAAGCCGCTCGCGCTGGTTTTCACTTCCGATGAAGAAATCGGATGCCTCGGTGCGAAGCGTCTCGCGGCAGCGAAACCATTCAGCGCGCGTTACGCGATTGTCGGCGAACCAACTTCGCTGCAACCGATGCGTGCCGGCAAGGGTTATTGTCTCGCCGAAATTACTGTGCATGGACGCGAGGCACACAGCGCTTATCCGCAGCTCGGGTCTTCAGCCATCACGCGTGCGGCCAATTTGATTGGCGCCATAGACGGAATCGCGGAGAGAATAAAGACCGGGCAGCACGAGGCCTTCGATCCGCCTTACACCACCCTGAACATAGGACTAATCAACGGCGGTACCGCCAAAAATGTCGTTCCCGGCTCGTGTCGCTTCACTCTCGAATGGCGGCCCATCCCGGGCCAGAAGACCGACTACGTGCTGAATATCTTGAAAGACATTGTCGAAGAAATGAGCAGCGGCGACAACGATCTTTCGTGCGACATTGATGCCGGTCGGTTCGACGAGAGCTTCGAAACCAGCGGCCGTTCAGAGCTCGTGCAGTTTCTTGAACGCGCCTCCGAAAAATCCTCAGGCACCGTCGCGTTCGGAACGGAAGCTCCGAGCATGATCGCGTTAGGCGCCGAGGCAGTAGTGTTCGGGCCCGGCGATATTCGGGTCGCCCATCGCACGGGCGAGTTCGTTCCTGTCGCGGAACTCGCCAAATGTGTGGAAATCCTGCGACAATCCATCCAAAGATTCTGTCTGTGAATTACCGCCCGCGTCCTATCAGGCAACCGCACGCGTAACGGGAACCTCGAATCAGACGTTATAATTGGTAGCACTAATTTCGTGAGGTCTTGCTTGAAATTTTCTCCTGGTTACTTCGCTCCGCTGGTTCCCCGTATCAGTCTGGTGGTCTTGCTGCTGATAACAGCGGCCTGCTTCACGACCGCTTATGCCCAAACGGAACCCGGCCCGTTTCCGCAGCCGACGGAGCTACAACAGGGCCCGCCATTGACGAACGAAGAGTTCGTCCGGCGGCTTCATCAGATTGCTACCAATCCTGCCGAGACGGACAAATTGGTCAACGACATCCGCAAGCGCGGCATCGGCTTCACGATGACTCCCGGCTTGCGCTCGCTGGTAGCGACGAAGAGCGGCAATGATCAATCGCTATTGCACACGCTGGACGAGGCGGCGCGTCGCCGCGCGAATCCGACCGTGGCCACGCCCTTACCGCCGGCCGCCGAAACCAACGCGCTTCTCGAACAGGCAAAGAAGGCGACCCTGGGCGCGGCTGAAACCATGCCCGACTATTTGGTCAAGCAACAGATCACCCGCTCGCACGCATTCGGCCAGAGCCGAAACTGGTCACCGTACGATCGTCTGACGATTGCTGTGAGTTACCGTCAGACGGCCGGCGAGGACTACAAGCTACTTTCGGTCAATGGCATGCCGCCCAACGAAGATCAGAGTTACAACATGAAACTCGGCGGCACAATTTCAACCGGCGAGTACGTCAGCACGCTCACCTCCATCTTCAAACCTGAGAGCCAGACTGAATTTCAGGCAGTGGATACCGACACGATTCGCGGCCGGCGCACCATCATCTACGAGTATCAGGTGAAGCGAGAGAATTCGCGACAGACGCTGGGCTGGGGCGAAGGTGGTTCGCTGAAACAAGAAACAGTTTCAGGTTATCGCGGCCGCATCTGGGTGGACCGGGAAAACTACCGGGTGCTGCGTCTGGAATCTATCAGCACTGAGATTGAGCCGGGCTTTCCCATCACCGGAGCGAGCAAGATTATCGATTACGATTGGGTCGCGATCAATGAGGTGCCGCATCTGTTGCCCTCGCGCGCAGTCGTCGAACTGACGGCGCGCGACCGTGGCCAAACCGAGCAGACACGCAACGAGATTCTCTTCCGCGGCTATCGCAAGTTCAGCACCGACGTCAAAATCATCGATGTTGATGAAAAAGATTTTCCGCCCGACAAGCCCGAAGAAACACCGAAGAAACCTGAAATCCCCCCAACGCTGAAACCAGCCGTTAAGAAGCCCTAGCGATTATCAGAAACCCAACCGTAAGGGAGGGTGCAAACCAGGACACCCTCCCTTATGATCGGGTCTGAGATAGAGAGCCGGAAAGCGCATTCTTAATCGTCGGATTTACCAGCCGATGGAACATCTTGTCCATGCTTTCCGGCGTGTATGGCATCCCGGCATCCAACCACCAACGGACTAAGCCGAAAAATTCGTTCGCCAGATAATGTGAAAGCACGGGAATGGGTATGCCAACCGCTCGAGCTTTCCATCGGTCTGTTAATGCTGCTTCGATGTCATGACGAAGATACTCGACGCCGCTTTTGAAGATGGCGTCAACCTTTCCGGAGCGCACCAGCCCGCGATAGAACGATTGCACTTCCTGCAGATGTGCGAAGAAAAACTTCACCGGAAAGAAAGAATCGTTGCCAGCCTTGTCCCAGTCGATTTGCTCTGCCAGGTGATGGGCAAATTGTCGCCACTGGTGCTCGAATGCCTCCTCCTTATCGCGAAAGTGCGAGTAGAAGGTCGAGCGTCCGACACCGGCGCGATCAATCAGGTTCTGCACGGTAATGTCGTCAAAGCGCTTCTCCTGAATCAAGTCGAACAGCGCGCCGTGGACCTGGTGACGCGTACGCTGAGCTCGCCGATCTGATGTCTTTTTCGGCTTCATTGCCGGCGATCTTGAACAATAAAAGCCTGTTTGTCCATCAACTGGCCGTCGAAGTGTCTTCACCTGCTAATCGTGCATTAAGTTCAACGTCACCCTACTGCAGGTCAGAATTTTTTGTGAGGGAGTAAGGAAGATGATTTCAAAAATACTATTAGTCGCGGCTCTCGGTGTGGTCATGTTGACGACAGTTTCAGGATGCGCGGCTATCAATGCACGTCACCGCACGCTGGTTAACGAACATCTGCGACATGGTTCCGACGATCCGCTTTCCGGCGAATGGAAGGTGACTTTCTTTGTTCACGATTCGAAAACACCCGCCACGTTCACGTTCAAGCTCGACGGAACAAAGGTCACCGGCACCGCAGCCTCAGATCACACGGGCGCCGGCACGATCCGCGAGGGCAAATGGGTCGATGGCAAATTGAGCATGACGCTTGATTTCCCGAAGCACGAATCAATTGTCGTCAACGGCGCGCTCAAAGAGGGAAAACTGATCGGTGAGTTCACCACCGAAGGTTTCACCGCCAAATGGGAAGCTACGAAGAAGTAGAGGTTGCTCATTACTTGTGCATGTTCGTGTTGGTATGATGTCTTCCGCACGAACATGCGCAGGCGCAAGACCACAGTCAAAGTCAACGACCTAATGCAACGCGGCTATGTGTATTACCTTACCGAGCCGGCAGGCAAGAATTTTCATCCCGATTTCCAACCTGAGCTGACGCCGAAAGAGATGCTTGCGCTGGGCGTGTTTGGCGGCAAGTACATGACTGACTGTCGTGAGGAATTTCCGGCGTCCTGGTTCGCGCGGGCCAGGCTGTGTCATGAGAAGCATGACGCCAAATTGAATTTCTTTCACGTGAATGCATCGCAGCCGCTGTCAGTTTGGAAGCAGAAAGGCTGGATCTATCACGAAGACCCGCGCGGCTGGTTTCAATGGTATTGCCGCTATTACGCGGGCCGCAGATGTGCCGACGACGAGCGGCAGATTAAGCGCTGGCGCGCAGTGCGTCGTCACCTAGCCCAACTGCAGCAGAATTGCCTGCCGCGTGCGCTCGACTGCCGGCGGCGACAGCGGCAAGCACTACTGCATTGGGCATACGACTCGCGGAAGATTTGAGATTCGCTCCGCGTCCTACCTGTTATAATCAATCGCCTGCCCTCCTCCGACAATCGATGCGATATCTAACACGCCTTATCTTTTCATTCACGCTGTTGCTGCTCGGCGGTGCTTACAGCGCGGCGCAGACTTCAACGATTGCGGTCGCGCCGATGCACATGCGCGGGCTGATGCCGGTAGTCGAAGTTCAGCTCAATGGCCAGGGACCGTTCGCGTTCATGCTGGACACCGGAGCAGGCATGCAGGCGGACATCGATACTTCGGTCGCGCAGCGTTTGAACCTGCGCTCGACCGGTCGCGCGATTAGTGGTGATCCGTCGGGACAGAATGACCGGGAGCTGGCGACCACGACCATCGACTCGCTGACGATTGGCAAAGCGGAATTCCGCCACGTCACGGTGCTCGTGCGGCCGCAGCGAATCACCAAAGACTATCCCGCCATCGACGGCATTCTCGGGTTTGCCTTATTTACCGACTACCTCTTGACGCTTGATTATCCGGCGATGCAACTGAAGCTGGCGCGCGGCAACCTGCCCACGGCTAATCGCACCGACATTTTGAACTTCGAGATTGAAAACCGTATTCCGGTAATCGAGCTGGCAATCGGCAAGCTGCGCGTGCGGGCGCACGTTGATTCGGGCAACTTCGTAGCAGGTTTCATTCTGCCCGAGGAAATCGTTGAGCAGCTGCAATTGTTATCGTCGCCGGTGACCGTGGGAAGCGCGCGGTCGGTCAGCAATCGAATCGAACTAAAACAAGTCCAATTGCGGGACACAATTCGCATCGGCCATTTTGATTTTCCCCAGCCGACGGTGCAATTTCCCGCGCTGTCTGATACCAACGTCGGATTCAAAGTGCTGCGCGACTTCATCGTCACGTTTGATCAAAAGAACCGGCGCATGAGATTAGAGCGGGGAGTGACTGCAAAGGCTGGTTGAGAATTTCTGGCTCGTACATTTGAATCGTGCAACGCTTCCAGTTCATTTCTGTCTTCATCCTGACTCTGCTCTGCTCAGCTGCTTGCTCGGCGCAAAAACTTCGCCCGGTTGAAGAGCGCGAAAAGATTCTCGTGCCCAAAGTGTTTCAGAACCAAAGCGGCGAGAAGCTTCTTTATCGTGTTTTCATTCCGCAGAATTACGACGCGAAAAAGAAGTACCCGCTGGTTCTTTATCTGCACGGCGGCGGCGGTCGCGGCGACGATAATCGCAAGCAGTTCGATGGCGGCAACGGTTATCTAATCGACTTTTTCACCGGCGACGACGCTCAGACGCGTTATCCCAGCTTCGTCGTGGCCCCACAATCACCGATGCAGGAAGGCTGGATTGAATACGATTCGATCACGCCGACGCGACAGTTGCGACTCGTCTACGAAATGCTCGGCGAGCTGCAGAAGACTTACAGTATCGACAGCACGCGGCTTTATGTTGCCGGCCAATCGATGGGCGGCTTTGGCACCTTCGCGATCATTTCCGAGTACCCGACTACGTTTGGGGCGGGCGTTGCTTTGTGTGGTGGCGGCGACCCGGCCAAGGTATCTCGCTTAACGAAGACGCCTATCTGGGCATTTCATGGCGCGAAGGATGAATCAGTTCCGGTCGCACGGTCGCGATCGATTGTCGCCGCGATCAAGCAAGCCGGTGGTCAGGCTCGATATACGGAATACGCCGACGTCGATCACTTGGTCTGGCCGCGAGTCGTCAAGGAAACTGAGCTACTGCCGTGGCTGTTCGCGCAGCGAAGATAGAGTCCCATCAATCACGTATGACAATTAAGACTTTAATCCTCAGCATTGTTTTGGTTGCATCGCCACACTTTTCACTGGCGCTTACTCTGACTTCACCGGCCGCGGCCAAGCCGATCCATCATTACGTCTTCTTCGGAATGGATCGCGAAAAGCTCAAAGACGCAAAGTCGTTCCTGGAGACGCCGGCATTCGAAGGCGCCCAGATCGCTTACTCGTGGCGGCAGTTGGAGCAAGGTAAGGATCAATATGAGTTCAGCCTGATTCGCGAGGACCTGCAGTTTTTGCAAGCTCACGGTAAAAAGCTGTGGATTCAGTTTCAGGACGTGAGTTTCAATGCGAGTCGGGTGAACGTGCCGAAATACCTGCTCAACGATCCGCAATACCACGGTGGCGTCGACCAGCAAATCAGCGACCGAAAAGGCGATGATGATCATCCGATTCGCGAAGGATGGGTGGCGCGACGTTGGGATCCGGCAGTGCAAGATCGCATGTACAAATTGTTTGCCGCGTTGGCGAAAGAATTCGATGGGCGAATTGTGGGAATAAATACGGAGGAGACGTCGATCGGCTTTGGTACGACCGGCAAACTATATCCGCAGGGCTTCACGCCAGAGATTTATCGCGACGCCGTCATCGCCAACATGAAGGAGTTGAAGCGCGCCTTTCCCAAATCAATCACGATGGTTTACGCCAACTTCATGCCCGGCGGAAGGCCTCATCTGGACGAAGTTTACAAAGGCGCGCGAGAATCGAAGATAGCCGTTGGCGGACCTGACCTCTTGCCGTTTAGGCCGTTTCAAAGAGCGAACAGTTATCCGTTGATTCGTGATTCGGCGGGCAAGGTCCCCACCGGTCTGGCGGTGCAGGACGGCAACTATGGTGACGTGAATCCCAAAACCGGGAAACGTGCATCTGTGGTTGATTTGCTGACGTTTGCGGCGGATGAATTGAAACTGGACTACATTTTCTGGTGTACTGAGGAGCCTTATTATTCGAGTGAATTGATACCGTTCATGCACGCTACCACTCATCGGGCATATTGAAACTTTCCCTGGCACCATGGCTTTTTTTGAAACTTCCCTGAGCGCCAAGCGTTCAAAAATTCAAATCTGACGCCCGGAGTCTACCCAACCAATATGAAACGAAGATCTCTTCCGGCCTTTCTCTTTCTGCTCGTCGCATTTGCGAGTGCGAGCCTATGTGGCGCGCAGACAACCGCGCCAGCCGCGAGCGCCGCGCCGGTCACGATTCCGTTTGAGCTGGTCACGCGGCACATCGTGGTCAAGGTCAGGATTAATGATTCGCGGCCGCTGTCATTCGTTTTCGACACCGGCGACAAAGTCGGCATCGTCGATACCGATACGGCGAAAGAATTGGGATTGAAACTCGAAGGTCAGTTGCGCGTCGGCGGCGCGGGCGCGGACACTCTGCCCGGTTCGTTCGTGAAAGAGGCGACCTGGACATTACCCGGCCTGGAAGGTTTTTCGCAGCCAATCAGCATTGCGATTCCTCTAAGCCGCATGGCGGCGCGCGCCGGTCATGACTTCGACGGCATCATCGGCGCTGACTTCATCAAGCAATACGTCGTCGAGGTCGATTACCAGAATCGCGTTTTGAAACTGCACGACCGGGACAAATTCAGTTACTCAGGTACGGGCGAGAGCATTCCCATTCAACTCAATCAAATGGGATATCCGCTGTTGGACGGCGAGGTAATTCCCGCGAATGGCGAATCGATCAAGGGTAAGTTCGTGCTTGATTTGGGCTCAAGTGGCTCGCTCGTATTGATGAGCCCCGTAGTGACGCAACACAATTTGCTCGCCAATGGCCTTAAGACGATCAAGGCCATCGGCGTGGGCGGCGCCGGCGGTCAGAGCAACGGACAGATCGGGCGCGTGCGCTCTTTGCAGATTGGTAAATTCACGATCAGCAATCCGATTACGCTGTTTTCGGAAGACAAAGCCGGCGCGATGGCTACCAGCCAACTGGTTGGCAACATCGGGCAGTTGATTGCGGGCAAATTCAGAGTCTTCCTCGATTACAACCATTCGCGGATCATTCTCGAGCCTAATTCAACTTTCGCGCAGCCGATGGACCGGGCCACGGCCGGCGTTGTGTTAACGACAGAAGGCAAAGACTATTCGACGGTTCGCGTCATGGATGTGTTGGAGAATTCGCCGGCAGCCCAGGCGGGAATACAAAAGGATGACATCCTGGTAAGCGTCGACGGAAAACCGGCAGCGGAATTAAAGGCGACGAAGATCGCCGAGTTGTTCGAAAAGCCTTCGACTTACAAGTTAACCATTCGCCGCGGCGAGCAGACCTTGCAGGTGCCTTTGACGCCCAAGAGAATGATCTAGCCGGCGGCGGCGGTCCATTTCGCTCGCGGTCTTTCCAGCCAAATCCATACATTGAAATCAACCGTCGGCGGCTCGCCACCGACTTCGCGCAGCCTCGCGTTAATTTGCCCGCGATGATAGAGACTGTGCAGCGCCACCTGCTGCATGGTTTCGGCAATCGTGATTGGCGCGGGTTTACGGCCGATCTGCTTTTCTATTAGTTCGGCCCACGGCAGCTTCATGGGTTTGGCAATCTCTGCGTCAGTTAGACCCTCAAGGTAGGGAAAGATTTCGGCGTAGTAGCTAAGGCCCCAGGTGCGAATTGACTCCGCATCATCGAACGTAGTGAAAGCTGCGTCCGCCGATTCGCCGCGCCACGCGCGCAGCCAGGCGTGCTGAACGAGGTGCAGATGATAGAAGTATCGCTTGAGCTTCTCATCAACGCGCGCAGCTTCAGACTCCAGTAATGCGAGCCACCCAGCCGCATCAGCCCACTCCATGTGTAGATAAAGGTCGCGAAGGTCAATTAGATTCATAGAAAACGCTAACCACCCGCTACCGCAGGTGGTACTGACTTATGTTGATGATGATAATAGCGTCGATTCCTCGGATGGGTTAAGGCTTGAACCAGAGGTTCAATGCGAGTGATTCATAAAACATCGTCGGCGCTTGTGGCTCTGGCAATCTGCTTGTTCGGCGGCGCTCTCACCACCGTGATAACGCAAACGAGTCTGGAAATTCCCACTCTCAGTGTCAGTCAGCCCGCGACCAGCACTTTGAAAGGCGGTGAATTCCGCCAATACAAACTGCACGCGGAAGCGGGCAGCTTTGTACGCGTCATGGTTATGCAGCAAGGCGTCAACGTCGTCCTGACGGCACACGATGCTTCAGGCACACGACTGACTCGCGTGCGGGATCACTACGGCCGCGTCGGCCCACAGTTGTTGGAGTTCATCGCAGAGGCAAGTGGCGACTATTTTGTGCGTGTGGGCGGAGTAATAGACGAACAGGGCGGCAAATACGAAATCACGCTGCTAGGAATGCGGGCTGCGACCGCCGGCGACCGTTTGCTGGTAGAGGCCAACAATCACATCAACGCGGGTCGCGAGCTGATCGCGCGGCCTTCGACGGAAAAGAATCCCGTTGCCCTTCGAGAATTTGAGGAAGCGCTGAAACTCTATAAGCAAATTAACAACATCACGGGGCAAGCGGTCGCGCTCGAACATGTAGCCCGCATTTATGAAGCGCAGAGCTTCTATCAAAAGGCGCTGGATACTTACGCCTCGGCATTGCAGTTGTCACGACAGGCAAAGCATCGCCGCGGTGAGGCGCTCGCGCTCTCGTCAATGGGCGGCATGAACGTATTTCTCGGTAACCTGGACGCGGCGCTTACGGTACTGGAGCAATCCGCACAGATTCATCGCGAAACCGGAAACATCCAGGGAGAGGCGCTGGCCTATCACGAGACGGCCAATGTTTACGTTCAGCGCGGCGAAATCTCGAAAGGTCTCGAATACTTTCAGCGCGCCTTGAAAATGTATCGTGAGGTCGGCACTAGAGTGCTGGTCGGTTATCTGCTAAGTAACATGGGTGAAGCCTATCGCGGCATGGGCGACTTGAAGTCGGCCGGCGATTGTCAGACTGAAGCGTTAAAGATCTTTCGCGAACGAAACCTCCCGCACGGCATCGGCACAGCACTGATGTACCTCGGCGCGATTCAATCCGACCTGGGTGAGAATCGGAAAGCAATCTCCTACTACCAGCAATCAGTTTCACTCTGCTCAGGTCTCGGGGAAAAAGATTGTGAAGCGCGCGCCTATAACTTTTTAGGCGCGGCCTACGCCAGCCTTGGCGAGATTCAGACAGCGCTCAATTATTACCAGAAGAGCGCCGAGATCTTTCGGCAGCGCGGTCAGATTCGCAGCGTTATCCGGATGCTCAATTCTTCCGGCTCGCTTTATTCGTCGCTCGGTGAAAAGGAACGGGCCCGCAATTCTTTCAACGAAGCGTTGCTCACCTCTCGCAAAGCGGAAAGCCGCCTGGACGAAGCAACCGCGCTGACGAATCTCGCCGAATTGGATCAGGACGCGGGCAATGCCGAATCGGCGCGCAGACTCTACGAACAGGCCCTGACGATTAACCGCGAAATCAAGAATCGAACCGGTGAAGCGACGAATCTTAATCGTCTCGGTCTGTTGGCTAATTCCACGCGCAACTCAGCCGACGCGATCAAAATGTTCGAAGCAGCGTTGACGATCCAGCGCGAATTGCAGACGAAGCCCGGCGAGGCATTCACTTTGAATAATTTGGGGGCGGCGTTCGCCGGCGCCGGCCAAAATAAGACGGCCCTCCAATATTTCAACCGGGCCCTGGCGGCTTTTCGCGACACCGAAAACAAAAACGGTGAGGCTCTGATGCTTTACCGGATCGCGAAAGCTGAGAACCAGACGGGCGGGCTCGATGACGCTCGGGAACACATCACCGCGGCGCTCGCGATCGTCGAATCAATCCGCGGCAAGATCGCCAGTCCCGATCTGCGTTCCTCGTACTTTGCCACCGTCCAGCAGTTCTATGATCTCTACATTGAACTATTGATGGCTGCGCACGGCCGCGATCCTGAAAA
Organism: Pyrinomonadaceae bacterium; assembly: GCA_044870975.1. Lineage (GTDB taxonomy): Bacteria > Acidobacteriota > Blastocatellia > Pyrinomonadales > Pyrinomonadaceae > UBA11740. The sequence goes on along the minus strand of JBIOZK010000186.1, from coordinate 11,645 downwards.
GAAATTGAACATACCGGCCCTGCAAGCCAGCGAACAGGCGCGCGCGCGCAGTCTGCTCGACCTGCTGCAGGAAGCCAGGGCAGATTTGCGACCAGGCGTCGCAGCCAAACTGTTGGCGCGCGAAAAGGAGTTGCAGGAACTAATCGCCGGCAAGGCGGCGCAACAGGAACAGGCGTTCAGCGATCCTAAGAAAGCTGAACTGGCCAAAGCCCTGGGCCGGGAGCTGAATGCGCTGACGCTCGAGTATGAAGCCTTGCAGGGTCAAATCCGCGAGGCTAATCCACGTTACGCCGAGATGCTTAATGCCAGGCCGTTATCGATTACGGATTTGCAGCGTCAGCTCGATCCGGAAACGGTCTTGCTCGAATACAAACTAGGCGACGCTCGGAGCTACCTCTGGATTGTTTCAGACACCACGATGGCAAGTTATGAACTTCCGCCGCGCGCGGAACTCGAACGCGAGGCGCGGAGATTCTACGAGCACTTAACTGAACGCAATCGCACGCTGACGAACGAAACCGTCCTCCAGCGCCGGCTGCGAATTCAAACGGCTGATGACGCCGCACAGGAAATGTCTCAACGGCTGTCCACCTCCTTGTTGGGACCGGGCACAGCAATCAGACAAAAGCGCCTGGTAATAATCGCTGATGGCATCTTGCAGTACCTGCCATTCACTGCCTTGACGACAGCTATTGCTGAATCGAGCGAAGTGGTGTCTTTGCCATCCGCTGCGTTGCTCCCCGAACTGCGCCGTCCCGCGAATAGTAGAGCGCAGCCGGCAAAGTGGGTGGCAGTCTTTGGTGACCCGGTGCTCGAATCGGACGATCCACGTTTGCCGGCGTCGGCACGCAAGCGCCCGGAAAATCCCGGCAGCGCGTTTGCGGGTTTTAACTTGCCGCGCCTGATCGCTTCCCGGGAAGAGGCCCAGGCAATCGCGTCACTTGCGCCCGCAGGATCCAGCTACGTGGCGCTCAACTTCGAAGTGAACCGCGAACGGTTGACCAGCGAGAATCTCAATCAATACCGGGTTCTGCATTTTGCCACTCATGCATTGCTCAACACCGAACATCCGCAGCTTTCCGGTATCGTGCTTTCGCTTTATGACGCGCAGGGGAAGCAACGAGACGGATTCCTGCGCCTGAATCACATTTATGACTTGCGTCTGGCGAACGAGCTTGTCGTCCTGAGCGCGTGCAGCACAGCGCTGGGAAAAGACGTGAAGGGCGAAGGCTTGATCGGCTTGACCCGCGGCTTCATGTACGCGGGCGTGCCGCGTGTGATCGCCAGTCTTTGGAAAGTTGATGACGAAGCCACAGCCGAGTTCATGAAAACTTTCTATCGGCATCTGCTGCGCGAAAACATGACGGCGGCGAGTGCTTTGCGATCGACTCAAACTGAAATGCGCCGGCAGCCTCGTTGGCGCTCGCCGTATTACTGGGCAGCGTTTACATTGCAGGGCGACTGGCGCTAGGCTCGCGTTCGTGCCGCCGCCCCGCAAGACTCACGTTCTCGAGCAAGCGCAGTTCGATCAGCTTCTTTCCTGGTTGGACGACGATCCGGAAGCTGCCGGGCTGCGCTATGAACAAATTCGCCGGCGGCTGATTACGATTTTTGCCGCGCGCGGTTGTGCTACGCCGGAGGAATTAGCGGACGAGACTATCGACCGCGTGGCGCGCCGGGTTCCGGATATTGCGAACGATTACGTTGGTGACCAGGCGCGCTACTTCTTCGGTGTCGCCAACAACGTCCATCATGAATATCTGAAGCGACCGCCGGATCCCGAATTACCAACCGCATCAGCAAAGAACGAACCGGACAAAGAAACAATCCACCAATGTCTTGAGCGCTGCCTGGCAAAATTTTCCGATGCCGAGCGACAGATGATTCTTCATTACTATTCGCAGCAAAAGAAAGCGAAAGTCGATTTGCACAAGCAGATGGCTGAAGAAATGGGGATCACCATCAACACTTTGAGGCTGCGTGTGCTGCGCATGAAGGAGAAGTTGCAGCCGTGTCTGGCCCGGTGCCTGGAGCGCACCGATTTTTTTGAAATTTAATTAACCGGATGGCCATACAATGATAGGGAGAAGGTCTGCTGGTGCCCGACAACTCTAAAGAACTGGATGGAAACGGGTTGCAGTCCGTTTCGGACGCGACTCTGAGGCAATATCTGCTTTGCGCGGTGGACGAAAAACTGCGGCTAGGTCTCGACGAACGTCTGCTGGTCGATGATGAGTTCGCACAGAGGGTTTCGCTGGCAGAGTCTGAATTGATTGACGATTATGCGGGCAGCCACCTGGAGCCTGCGCAGCGCGAACAATTCACAAGAAAATTCCTTGTTACAGACGAGCGGCGGAACGCACTGCGACTCGCGACTGCGCTCACGTCATTTGAAAAATTCGAACCAGCGCCGAGTGTTGTCGCTGCCGCACAAGAAGCGCGGCCATCCTGGGGTGAGCAACTCGGCGCCTTCTTCGGTTTGCGGAATCCAGGTCTTGCGTTTGCCGGTGCGGCGGCAATCCTAATCATAATTGTCGGTCTGGTCTGGTTCATTAGCCGCGGCACTCGTCAAAATCAGGACCGAATCGCGAGTAATCCGCCCGCCGAGACGCAGCCTCAGAATCTTCCTCAAGTCGAATCTTCACCAGCGCTAGCCACGGCGCAAGCTACCCCGGACATTAAGCCCCAATCGAAACCAAGTCCTGAACGCAACGTTTCGCCCGCGGTCGCGACGTTTGTGTTGCTGCCTGGCGCTTTGCGCAGCAGCGGCAACATGACCCGCATCGCGGTGCCTCGCGGCGAGCAGGATGTCGTCCGTCTTAATCTGATTCTGGAAAACCCGGGCGACGGGCCTTATACCGCCGAAGTTGCGAACGCCAACGGTCAAACGCTCCTCGTGAAAAAGGATCTAAAGCCGCATATCAACGGTCAAACTAAGGTCACGTTTGACGTTCCCGCGCGTCTGATTCAAACCGACGATTATCAGGTCAAGTTGCAGCGCAAGACCGACGGCAAGCTCGAATCGGTCGGCCGGTATTACTTCCGCGCGCTGCCGGAATAGTGTCAGAACCGGGAGCGGTAGTGACCGGATCAGTGACCAGTGACGAGTGACAAGAGAGAGAAAACTTCGCAGAATTAATAATCGCGATCATTCTCCACTTGTCACCTAGTCGTCACCGCTCACTCATCCCTTGTCGTCATTCGTCACCTGTCACTCGTCACTGTCATTTATCCCGGTCGCTACCGCTCCCGCTTCTGCGCCAAAAAATTCCTGAAATTTTTTTAGAACCATCACCATACCCAATTGAATCACGCGAATTAGTTCTTTCAGATCGTAGTTCAGGGGGATGATTGATGAAGAGACTATGCCTATTTCTCGGTTTGATGTGTCTGTTAACGGCGTGCGGTGGCGGCAAGACGACTGCCAGCGATAAACCTTCCAGCTCCGGGGCTAAACCTGCCGTAGGCGACACCGCGGTTTTCAAGTTCTCACGTCAGGGATACGTCGAAGGAAAGGTCCAGAGTATCGACGGCACGCGGTACAAACTGCTTTACGGGCAGTCGGCGCAGACGGTTGACGCCAGCGATGTCTATGCGATGCCGAAACCGGGGACGAAGGTTGAACTGAATCCCGGCGACATCGTGGTCGCTTATCAGCGTGAGGCATATTGGCCGGGGGCGGAGGTCAAAAATGCCGGCGGCGATGTCGTGCAGGTGCAAATCGTTTCGAACGGCGATTCACTCAACGTGCCGCCTGAGAAAATAATCAAGATCAATTCCGCCGCCGCCGCAGAGTTCAAGGCCTACGCGCTGGAAGTCGCATTTCTCAAGAACGCCAAGACCGGCCGGCCGCATCCGCCCGCTGACTACAAACCGAAAACCGGCGAACGCGTCGTCGCGGAATGGACTGACAAGACGTGGTACATCGGCGATGTCGTCAGCGCTTCCGGGAACAAAGCCAGCATCAAGTGGCCGGCGAGCTTTCCGCAATCGCAATTGACTCTGGAAAAAGTCCTGCCGTATCCGGCGCCCGCAGCGTCTCCAAAAGCCAACGACTTTCTAATCGTCAAGCAGGACAGCGAACATCAATCGTTCGCGTTTGCGCAGGTGACCAGCGTCAGCGGAGGTTCGGTGGAAGTGAAGCTCGCGGACGGCAAAACTCGCACGGTCAAGCAGGGCGATTTCTACATCGTCAACTAACAAACTCACCAGGGCCTGAGATAGCCGGCCCTTGATCCTCGGAGGTGTAACGTGAACAGAAACTCTTCAGCCGCGAAACTCTTAGCAACCTTTTTCGTCATTGCCATCTTCGGTATCGGCGTCTCGGCGCAAATCAGAATCGGGAATGTCACCATCCCGACTCCCAGGACCGAGCCGAAGAATCCACCGACGACTAATCCGAATGCCAATCCGACTCAGCCCAATCCCAATGGCAATAAAACGCCGACGGCTCCGAATGCAAACACGCGGCCGATGACAAACAACACGGTCGCGACCGGCGCCACCGACGAACAAGTCAGGGCATTCAACAAAGACATGGAACCCTATCGGATTGGCATACAGCAGCTCATGTATATGGCGAGAAGCAAGGCCAGTAATCCTTCCTGCCGTGAGCTACCGTCGGTCCGCAAAGCTCTGACTGATGGAGCTGCCTTTCTCGAAATCATCAAGCAGAAGTATCCAGGTATTGAGAATCAGAAAGGTTACAGCAATGAAGACATCCCATATCACACGGTCGGAGACGTTCGCCGGTGGGCCCAGAATCGCGAGGAAATCGCGAAAAGCTGTGTGAACCAACTGCTGGGCGCGAAGGTGGCTGAGAAAATCGCCGGCATCGAATCCGCGATTGCCGAGTTCGATAAGCGCGAAGGTTATGTGCTGGGAATCGACGCTTTCGACAAGGCGGCCCGACACGCGGAAGTGATGGAACAGTACAAGGAACACTATGCCCTGGTAGGTATCACCATGCCTGACGAATCCGTCTTCGCTGAATACGACGCGGCGCATGACCGGAAGGTGGCGCTCGCAAATGAAAACGCCGGCAAGTGGGTGTTCCCGCCGACTTTTCACGACGCGATGATCGAAGCCAAAGGTCGCGGCTGGCTGAAGGATAGGAACCCCAAAGCCACGGTCGTAAAGATCGGCATGCTGCATGGCGACTGGCAGGTCAACCACCTCAGCAACGGAATTCCGTCAGGAAGATACAAGCGCGGCTATGTGATGTTCCGCCTGCCGGGGTCCCCAAACTGCATGGTGACAAGTTTCGCGCTCGAGCAGAACTACGTTGGCGGTGGCCGATTTAATGCCGAGGCGATTACCAGCGGCCTGCAACACTCGCTACGTGCGCAGTTGTGCAAGTGACCAAGTGACGGCGACACCATGCATCGCCTACCTGTCACTACAACGACATGGCAGTGACCGAACGGCATGGGCAATTCAATGCAATTGCAGAATTGTAATTAGTTTTTGGGGCGGGGCCGGCGAGCGAGAGTCGATGAATGCGAGCCTTGTGAAACTGTTTGTGTACATCGCTGCTATCTCGCTCGTCTTTTTTCTGAGCGCCGGAAAGCCCGCCTTTAGCCAGGGACAAGACGCTTCCCAATTCGATCTTTCGACCGACGACGGAGTGAACGCGGCCCGCGAAGCTTTGCTGGGCCGAAAGTTGAATCAGCGCAGCGCGCGTTGCATTCTTCGCGGCAAGACTCTCCCCTTAATCGCGGTCGGCGCCTTCGCGTTCGATTGGGGCTGCCGCTTCGAAGGCGTCTTCGTCAAATCGAAATATTTCAAACCGGGTCAGGCCGAAACCTGGAAAGAGGCTCTCGACTTACTTGGCTGGCAAACTGCTGCCAGAGCAAATCGTGAAAGACTCGCCGCAGCGTGGGTGCGAGAAAGTTGGCTGGCATTCCTCACGGTGCTTACGGAGAGGAACGCGGACTTTCAGAAACGTGCATTTCAGCCACCGGCCCTCGTCTCCAACGATCAAGGAGAGATTGTCGTAACTATTTGGATCGCACAGCCGAAAGGTCGAACCAGGGGAAGGTCCTACGAACTACGAGAGTTCAAGTTTTCCAAAGACGGCGCCTTCATCAGGGCGACTACCCGCGAGAATTTCACGGCCGGTCCCGACCAGTAAACAACTCAGTCAGTTCGCCAAAAGGCATTGCCTCGGCAAAGGCGGTAAAGGCTCCACGCTCGTACATTTCTTTTGCCGCGCGGGCGAAGCCTCCCCAGGCCGCTCGAGCTAGCGCGCCGCCGACAGAAATTCGCCGCACACCAAGATCGGCAAGTTGCGTGACCGTGAGGTTGCAATTGTTCGTCGAGACGAGAACGTTGACGGGCTTCGGCGCGACTGACTTTACAATCTGTTCGATCTCGCCAGTGTCGGTCACACCCGGTGCGTACAAGCAGTCGGCGCCTGCATCGGCAAAAGCCACCAGGCGGTCGAGCGATGTGCGCAGCGGATTGTCATCGCCAACCAGGTACGCTTCGCAACGGGCCGTCAGCACCACGCGGGCTTCACTTGATCCGGCTACCGGTTCTGACGCGGAATCGATTGCAGCGCGAGCAGCTTTGATTCGCTCGACCGCCAAATCAAAATCGTAGAGAGGCTTCGCGCTGTTGCCGGTCGAATCTTCAATTGATAATCCCGCCACGCCGGTCGCGACGCACAGCTTCACACTCTCAGCCACACCTTCAGGCTCGTCGGCATAGCCGTTTTGAAAATCGGCGTTGACGGGCAAGTTTGTGGCGGCGGCAATCTCGCGAAAATGATCGAGCATCATCTCGCGCGGAACGTATTGCGGTCCGTCCGGCAAGCCTTTTGAAAAAGCGAAACCCGCCGAGGTGGTCGCTACCGCTTTGAAGCCGAGGCGCTCGAGGTAAATCGTCGATCCGGCGTCCCATGGGTTCGGCAACACAAAGCAGCCGGACTCGTGCAATTCACGGAAGCTGGCAATTGCTGACGATTGCTTATTCATCCGACCCCTTTCGTTCGGCAAAGAATTCTTCAGCCGCCGCGTTTGTCTCGGCTTCCGTCTGTTCCTTTAACAGTTGGTTGACGCCCCAAACGTGGCCAAACGGATCGCGAAACTGTCCGTAACGCGCGCCCCAGAACATGTCCTGCGGCGGCATCAACACTTCCGCGCCGCGTTCAGTCGCGCGCTGGAAAACGCCGTCAGCATCATCAGTCATCAACGTAACGCGCACGCTGGTGCCGCCGAGAGTCTCAGGCTTCTGACACGTGCCGCCTTCCGCGCGGGTGAATTCATCGCTGACAAATAGCACATGACCGTCGAGCGTCATCTCGCCGTGCATCAGGCGCTGGCCGTCCTGGGCCATCATGTTGTGCCCTTCTTCGGCGCCGAATACTTCTTTGTAGAATTTCAGCGCGGCCAATCCGTCGCTGACGATCAAGTGCGGAATGAATTGATCCTTTTGCGCCATCGCTTCTCCTATTGACTACTCGCGTTACCTACTCTTTCGCTAGCTTCCTTCGAGGTAAGCACGGGAATAATTTCGAAATCGACCAGATCGTCCCATTGGCTAATCCACTCTTGAAAGAGATCGGGAGAATCACAAGACATAAGTTGAAAGCAACGATCAAAGTTTGGCTCGACCCAGCTATCGAGGTAGTTCAACCCGGCCGGCATCATACGGCCGCGCTCTCTGAAGCGGCGATAGACCGCATCGGCATCGCGGTTCTTATAACGCTCGACGACCATGTAGAGCATCGCTATTCCTCAGACGCCGCGACCAATTTTTTCGGCGCGATCAGTCGCCACGCTTCTTTGATATGGAGAGCCAACTCCTGGTCACTTACGCGCGGCACTTCAATCCCAATCCAGCCGCGACAGCCAACGTACGGCGGCGAATAAAATTTCTTGGGTGACTTTTTGATTAGCATTGCCTGGATGCCGATGGCTGCCGGCACGGTGACCGCGACGTGTCCATCGTGGTGATGGCTATTCGAAAACATGGCGAATACCTTCTTGCCGACAAACCACGTCGGCTCGCCATGTGAAATCTTTTCCCACGCGCCGGGCAGCGACAAACAGATGCGCCGTACGCGTTCGATTTGATCCTCGCTCTTATCGGTCGCCATTTTCGGAGGTGGTAAACAACTTCACTTCGTCGCTTTCAGGCGTCAGCTTGATCAACCGGTCGAAAGTCATTCCAATCTTACTCAGCAGTTTTCCCGACGCCTCGTTGTCAGGCGTGGTGATTGCCAGAATCGTGTCTACGTTAAAGGCGGCGCGCGCGTGTTTGATCACCGCGGCAGCAGCTTCGAACGCGTAACCCTGGTTCCAGTAAGCAGGCAAAAAGGCGAAGCCAATGTCGGGATGCGGCAGAGTCTCGCGCTTCAGAATGCCGCAAATTCCAATCGTTATTCCGGTATCTTTCAGGTCCGTCGCGTACAAGCCGTACCCGTATTTTTCATAGCTCGCCAGCGGACCGTTCACCAAATATTTTTCGGCATCTGCGATATTTCGCACCTGCTTATCGCCGATGAACCGAATAAACGAAGAGTCATTCAGCAACTCGATGATGAACGGCGCGTCGTCGAGTGCCAGCCAGCGCAACCGCAGGCGTTCTGTTTCAAGGACTACCATAATTCGCCGGCGCTATTGATCGAAGCTGACGCGTCGTCCCTCCGCGACTGAGTCGTAGACAGCACTCGTTAACTGCACCGACTTGTATCCATCAAGGGCGGTGACGGGCGCAGTTTGACCGCTCGTTATCGCATCGACAAAAGCGCGGTCCTCTTGTTCGTAGCCCCACTTCTGTTCCTTTGGCAGTTGGTGCATCGAATGTTCCCAAAGCTTGCCCGTCAGGCCTTCGCTGCCAATCAACGATTCCATCTCGCGCGTGGTGATCGTCGCGTGATGGCAAAACACTTCGACGCGCTCGAACGGAAACAACCAACTGGCATCAGCCGAAGATGCCAGCGTCGCATGCATTCCGTTCTGGAATGTAAAGAGGGCCGAGAAGTCGTCAATCTCCTCGTACTCATGCCTCGAACCCAGCGCCTGCACCGACGCGACCTCGCCGAAAAGAAATCTCATCATGTCGAACATGTGGATGGTCGTCTCGTAAAGAAAGCCGCCGGTGATTTTCGGATTGCCGACCCACTCCGGGTTCAGCAATTCACCACGATTCATTTTCACATGCGCGGAATGCGGCTGATGCGATTCCGTGAGCATCCGCTTCAACTCAGCGTAAACGGGCGCGAAGCGACGGTTGTGACCGACTTGAAAGACGCGGTCGCTTTTTTCCGCAGCTTCGAGCACGCGCCCCGCATCGGCGACCGTCGTGGCCATGGGCTTTTCGCAGAAGACATGCTTGCCCGCTTCGGTGGCCAGAATCGCGAGCTCGGTGTGCTTGGTATTGGGCGTCGTGATGTACACCGCATCGCAGGTAGCCAACACTTCCGCCACTGAGTGGGCGACGGTAGCTACGATTGAACGAGCGAGTTGTTCGGCAACTGGTTTCTTGAGATCGTGGACGGCGGAAATCTCAACGCGGTCATCGCGGGCCAGGATGGACGCGTGCACCCCGGCGATGTAGCCGGCGCCAAGAAAACCGATTTTGATTTTAGTCATTTTCCTCGTGGCACAGACTTCAGTCTGTGATTCTTGTTTCGGCGACCTATCCTTGAGCGTCATCACAGACTGAAGTCTGTGCCACTTAACACTCGTTCCACTGCGGCCTTGGCCTCACGCGCCAACTCAAATGGATCGCGCTCCCAATACTCCGGTCGAAAAATCTCGACGCTGGCGTTCGCGTCATAACCAATTCGCTTGAACGCCGCGATGATTTCCTTCAAAGGCAGGATTCCCAAACCCGGCAGCAAGCGATGCGCATCAGTCAACTGATCGAGTGGCAGATTCTCAGAATCATCAATGTGAAAAATGAATAGCCGCTTAGGATCGAGCGCGTCGATCATCTTGATCGTCGAGCCGCCGGTGTAAAAGTGAAAACTATCGAGCACCAGGCCAACATTGCGGCGATTCACTTTACCCGCAATTTCATCGGCCAGCTCAAGCGTCTGGACGCTGCAATCCCGCTGCCCCAGGAATTCAAAGGCCAGCCCGACGCCATGTCGTTCGCCAATCGACGCCAGCTCGCGAAGTGCTCCCACAGATTTTTCGATCACCTCATAGCTGCTCATGCCGCCCGTTGGTAATTTGCCGGGAACCACCACGATGTAAGGACAGCCGATCGTTTCCGCGATGGAGCTTAGCTCTTCACACTCAGATCTGATTTGCTCGTACGCGGCCGGCTCGCGCAGGGTGGCGTGTTCAATGGAATTAATGCTCAGCGGTTTGATGCCGTTTTCCGCGAACAATGCTTTCAGGTCAGCCGCCGAATTCTCCTGGAGAAACTTTCGCAGCTTGGCTGCCCAGATTTCCACATAGCCGAAGCCGGCAGCGGCGGCGGCGCGAATGTCCGTCGGCAAGTCAGCCCTCATCGTGGTCGCGCCATTGAATGATAGTTTCATCTTTAATGTTTGCTTCGTTGCGATCCCGACTCTACATAGCGTCCAGGCGCAACGTCGAATTCGGGTCAAACCAATGTGCCTTATTCATATCGACTTCGATCCACACCGGACTGTCTGTTTCCGCGCGGAAATCGCCGGGCGCGCGGACCACTAATCTTGTCTTGTCGATCTGAAGAATGACAAACGTTTCGCTGCCCATCAACTCAGTGACATAAACTGAGGCGCGTTGGCAGCCCGACCGTTCATCCAGCGAGACCGACAGGTCTTCAGGTCGAATGCCTAAAGTGACTTGCTTTTGGCCACGCCGGGAAAGCAGTTCGCACTGCAAATCGTTCACCGGCAAACTCGCTTGCTGACTCACGAATCGTTTACCAGCCATGTCAATCTCGCCCTCGAGAAAATTCATCGTCGGACTGCCGACAAAGCCGGCCACAAACCGATTCGCCGGCTCATTGTAAATCCTGAGCGGCGTGTCGAACTGCTGCAATCTTCCCTTGTTCATCACCGCTACGCGATGGCCGAGCGTCATCGCTTCGGCCTGATCATGCGTGACGTAGACGGTCGTCGTGCCGAGTTGTTGCTGCAGACGTTTCAGCTCACCACGCATTTGCAAACGCAGCTTCGCATCGAGATTGGACAACGGCTCGTCCATCAGGAAAGCCTTCGGGTGCCGGACAATTGCGCGCGCCAGGGCCACGCGCTGACGCTCGCCGCCGGACAATTTGCGTGGCCGCCGACCAAGCAAATCCGTAATTTCCAGCATGGCCGCGGTGCGCTGTATTTGATCGGCAATTTGATCAGGAGCCATCTTGCGCACTCGCAGCGGATAGCCGACATTCTGCGCCACCGTCATGTGCGGATACAGCGCGTAGCTTTGAAAGACCATGGCCACGTCGCGTCGTTGCGGCGGCACGTTATTCACTCGCTCGCCATCGATCACGATATCGCCCGACGTCGCCTGCTCCAGGCCCGCGATCATGCGCAGCGTCGTTGTCTTGCCGCAGCCGGACGGTCCGAGCAGCACTACGAACTCGCCGTCTTCAATTTCGAGCGACAGATCGTCGACGACTCGATTCGCGCCGAACTGCTTATTGAGATGATGCAAGACGATGCTCATAAAAGTGGCACAGACTTCAGTCTGTGATCG
>JBIOZK010000185.1:0-37793 GCA_044870975.1 Pyrinomonadaceae bacterium | reverse complement strand
CCTATGGTTTTCAGCCGTCCGCGAAGCGGACTGCGAATTCACCTGCCCCTGTCCCAGCGCTAAAGCGCTGGGCTATTGGCATTCAGTCCGCTTCGCGGACGTAGAAATCGACTTTTGCAGCAAAGCCGGGCGAGGACGAGATTCGTCAATTCATCTCGCATCTGGCGGTTGCAGGCGGCATCACGGCTTCCACGCAAACCGTCGCTCTGAGCGCCCTCCTGTTTCTCTATCGCGACGTGCTCAAGATTGATCTCAAATACGTGGCGAACATCGAACGCGCGCGGAAGCCGAAGCGGTTACCAACAGTCTTCACCCCGTGAGATAAAAACCATGAACCGCTATTGCTACGTGTATGTATTAAGATCTCTAAAGGATCACATGTTCTATGTCGGGTTCACCAAGAATCTGCCGCGGAGAATCGAGGATCACAACAGGGGTTTGGTTCTCTCTACCAAAACGCGCGTACCCTTTGAACTAGTCTATTGGGAAGGTTGCATCAGCCAGGCAGACGCAACTCACCGAGAGAAATATCTCAAGTCAAGCTGGGGAAAGAGATACATCAAGAATCGATTGCGAAGTTATCTCACGGGGTGAACGTCGTGACGAGACCAAACGCATCTTTGCAAATCTCGAAGGCCCATATTGGTTGATTGCTGGTTTGCTTTATGGCTCAGGGCTGCGCTTGATGGAATGCTTACGGCTGCGGGTTAAGGACGTCGATTTCACCTACGCTCAACTTACAGTCCGGGACGGCAAAGGGGAACAGGACAGAATTACGATGTTGCCCGGCAAGCTCAAGCAACCGCTCACGGTTCATTTGCAGAAGATCAAAGCACTGCACGAAGAAGATCTTAGAACCGGGTACGGCGAGGTCTTTCTTCCTTACGCGCTCGCGCGGAAGTATCCCAACGCTCCGAAACAGTGGGGCTGGCAATATGTGTTTCCGTCAGCGCGCCGTTCAATCGATCCGCGCTGCGGCATTGAGCGGCGACATCACCTTTCAGAGACCTCAATTCAGAAGGCAGTCAAAGCGGCAATGAGCGAAGCGCGTATCGCCAAACATGGAAGTTGTCATAGCTTCAGGCACAGCTTCGCGACGCATTTATTGGAGCAGGGCTATGACATTCGGACCGTACAGGAATTGCTGGGCCATAAGGACGTTAAGACAACTATGATCTACACGCATGTGCTCAATCGGGGCGGACGTGGCGTAAGGAGTCCGATGGACTTATAGGTCTTGGCATTCCGTATAAGAGGCGGTATAAGAGGCTTATACGGAATGATTCCGCATAATACTTAGTTGGGCCGCACAATTCCCGTTCCGGCGCGGGGCGCACTTACCATGAAGAAGATACTGATTTGGCTTCTTGCCGATATGGTTGTTTTGTATGGGGCGCCGATTCTCTATTTCAAATACTTGTCTAGTGTCGTTGACCACGAATATGCCACCGGCGCACGTACATCCTCCGATGGTGACATAGTTCTCATCCCGGTAATGGGTGCTTTCATGTTTTTGTTTTTGCTCGTTGTCGCCGTCAACATTCTTGCGGTTTGCTATTACACGTGGCGTTATTATCATCGGCGTGCGGCCCAACAAATCGTTGGATGCGAGCGGCGGGAGCGTGTTTCGCATCATAACTGGTCCGGCGATGCTTGATTGAATTCGCGCCGCCGCGTCAACTCAACCGTTATGCCCGCGATTCGATAGGCATCTGATGTCAAAAACTCTGAAGCGCGGAATCTTTGGATTGGTCATACTCCTTCTGGCTATCGGCGCGGCGTACGCTTGGAACTCGCTTTCTACTCCGCGACGATGGGAACGCGGTTTCGCGCAGATCGCGGAGGGTGATTCAGAACAGAAGATCCTCGACATCATGGGGAAACCTAGCGAGTCGAAAGACTGCTATCAGCCACGTTACTCTGGTAATGACCAACTTTTCAGGGAATGTGCTGAAGAGCACTGGTACTACGCTTTCGTGGAGCGGTGGGTTGTCGTAATCGGCAAAAATGGCAAGGTTATCGCTAAGTGGCACACAGTCTCTCCCTGAAAGGTTTTGCTGCGGCGCGCTCGCGGGCACAACAAATCGTTGGACCGGAGCCACGGGAAGCGCCTTTCGCATCAAGTGTGATCCGGCTAGGCTGCTCGATAACGCCGTGGCCCGGTCAACTCAAACGTTGGATTGCTTCTTTGATTTAAGGCGATGACTCTTACGAAACTCATTTCCGTAGTCGCTGGGCTGATCGCTGCCTCTTGCTTGATTGCTGCCCAATCGCGTGAAGACGACGTTGCAGCAATTCAATCTAAACTCTTGGAGGCGCCTTCGGCTACTTACCGACTCGAAGCCGCTTATAACGGCAGGGGTTACCAGTTCTGCAACAGGTCTGCTGTTCGCGTTGTGCAATTCCGGCTTGGGTGCGTCGAATCGAAGGGTGCCAAATATCGAATCGTGACGCAACGACCGTTTGAGAATGGTGACCTCGCGGCCGCTGACACAAGCAATCTTTCTTGTCGCTTTTGGACTTCTAATCACGGTTTCTTCCCTGGCGAAGCGTGCGCAAAGGGTAAACTCGCCGTAACTGAGGTTGCGCTCGCCGATGGCAGCGTGTGGAAACTCAAACCATAAAATGCGCAATTGACCGGGGGCGCAATCCAACAAATCGTTGGACGCGAGCGGCGGGGGCGCGTTTCGCATCATGACTGGTCCGGCGATGCTTGAATGAATTTGCGCCGCCGCGTCAACTCCGCCGTTATGTTGCTTCGACTCTCACTGACAATCCTGTTGCTTACGCTCGCATGCTCACGGGCGCAAGTTCGGTCGTCGCAACCGAGCAATTCCATTCTTACTGCCGCGACACCGAACACTTCTCCATCGCCGTCGCAACCGATTCGCTCAATCGATTTCAATCACGTCGCGTTTCCCAACTATCCCGATTACATTGGTGACCGCGGAAAGAAGAAATACATCACACTCAAACCGGGCGACGGCGGGCCCGCGCTGCTCAACTATGGGGACGTTACTGGCGACGGGATCGAAGAGGCCATGATGATGCTCGGGATCGAAACGCGCGGCTCTGCTATTCCTGAGATCGTCTACATCTTTACGTTGCAAAACAGTAAGCCTAAACTTTTGTGGTCGTTCGAAACCGGCGACCGCGCCGACGGTGGTTTTCGCAACGCTTACGCCGACCACGGCGAACTCGTCGTTGAACTGTACGGAAAGGACCGCATCATCGGAAGTAACTTGTATCGTGGCGAAGAAGGCTTGTGTTGTCCCAGTGCGTTCACGCGAGCGCGTTACGAATGGACGGGCAAAGAGTTTCGCTTGAAGGGTACACCGGAGGTTTTGCCCAACTCGTCGGGCGATGCCAACCCTGTAATGCCTTCTTACAATGGCCCGTCGAAATGATGGGCGCAACATAACAAATCGTTGGACCGGAGCCACGGGAAGCGACTTTTCGCATCAAGCGTGATCCGGCTAAGCTGCTCGGTAGCGCCGTGGCCCGATCAACTCAACCGTTCGGCGCTTACTAATGCTGAAGATGATACTCATTGCGGCGATGTTACTCATGTCCGGCGTGATCGGCGGTGTACAGTCACTCGGCTTGCCAACCGCAACCCAGCAAATTGACAACTGTGAAACTGTCACCGTCGCGTGTCCTGAAACGGTTGACCAACAGTCTGAAATCAAGTTCCAGGCTTCTGTTGCGCGCGCCGCTGGTCCTCTGCTGCCATTGCAATATCATTGGTCTCTGACTGGTGTACCAAAGGCTCGCATCAAATCTGGTCGCGGCACGGATTCGATCGTCGTAACTGTTCCGCGACGAGCGGCTGGCAAACTAACAGCAACCGTTACGGTCATCCCCGTCGTGAAGGGCTGTAATAACCAAGCATCGTGTAGCGTTTCTATCGCGCGGCGCCTATGATCTTGTGACGCACCGAACAAATCGTTGGACCGGAGCCACGGGAAGCGAGTTTCGCATCAAGCGTGATCCGGCTAAGCTACTCGCTAGCGCCGTGGCCCGGTCAACTCAACCGTTGGGTTGCTTCTCAATGAACGTCAAGCTCAATAGTTTTATCTGGCCAGCCGTTGTAGCCTCGGTAACGTTCTGCGCGGCGTTTGTGTTTATGACCCGGTTCGGACCGCTCGACACGTTGCCGCGGGTACAAACGGCCCGCTGTTCAGACAACGTGTCTATTATGTTTCGAAAACAGAAGGTGGGCTGGTTCAGTCCGCGCACAGGATTGTCCGTGCAAATGGTTGACCGTCGCGGCGCACTGATACGCGAGTTTGGTGTCTGGGGTGCTGACTGGAACGAACGTTGGCTTCCTCAGACAGCTCAACCTTATTGTGACGAACAAAATTGGCTGGAGGATGTCGCGCGCTCCAGGTGACGCAACCCAACAAATCGTTGGACCGGAGCCACGGGAAGCGACTTCGCATCAAGCGGGATCGGGCTAAGTGCTCGGTAACCGTGGCCCGGTCAACTCTACCGTTCGGTGGCTTCTCATGACCGTACACGAAGATGTCTTTGCAACGGTCGCCGCGTTTCAGAAAACGAACGCGACCACTGACCAGGAAATCGTCGACGAACTCGTCGCGCAGGGCTATGATCCCCTCCGTGCGGAATTGCTCGCCGTATTTGTGCCGCTCGGTTTGGCTCGTGCGCTCATTGCACGGATATCATCGCTGGTTCACCTGCCCGAAACGGCGGTTGTGCTTGACGGCGATCGGCGACTGACCGTGCAACTAGGGTCTGTCACAGAATTCCAAACGGCGTGTCACATCGGTGAGGAGACTCTCAGGAAGGGCGTGATTCCACGGGAACTCTTTAGTTCGGTCGTAGCATTTAGCGTGGAATTGAACCTTATCAACCAGGCATTGCACGCTGGGAAGGAACTCGGCGGCTTAACCTTCGCATCTCCGGTTCTTATCCGGCTGGCTGACGTGCCCGGGTTCGACTGTTGGTATCGAACAGTCGCCGCGGGTTCTAACTAACGGCACCACCGAACAAATCGTTGGACCGGAGCCACGGGAAGCGACTTTCGCATCAAGCGTGATCCGGCTAAGCTGCTCGGTAACGCCGTGGCCCGGTCAACTCCGCCGTTGGCCGTCATCTCTATGACACGTAAAATCACTTTGCTCGCTCTGCTCGTTACGCTCTCGGTGCAATCGGCCGCAAAGCGGGCTAGTTCTGTTGTCGCGAAATTTGGCGGCGAGTGTGAGGGTGCCGCATTTCAACCGACTCCACGGCTCGCTTCGCTAATTCGGAGTGTGAAGTTGCGCGAAAACAATCCCTGCGACTCAGCCTTCTGCGGAGGCTCATTCGCGTATGACTTGAACGGTGACGGTCGCAATGAACATTTCGTTCGTCTATCTTGTGGCGCAACTGGCAATTGCACTTGGGGCATTTTCTCTGATCGGCCGGCAAAGTTACGTGGCACTTTTACGGCTTGGTTCTTTTACATCCATCGGCGCATTGATTCGTGGAATACATTGACCACTTATACCCGCGAAGGTGGCGACCAAGGAGTTATTGCTACGTTGCGCAGTCGCCATGGAAGGTACGTGCAAACATCGGAACACACTGAGCGCGGCGACTACCGTGACCCTCAGCCATTCCTAACTCGAATGGGCATGCCAAAATGCTCTTGACCTCCACGGCGACGGCCAACAAATCGTTGGACGCGAGGCTCGATAGCTTGCTTCTCAACTGGCTTGTTGATTTTATTGTTTCGTGATGGCGCTCGCCCTCGTCAACTCAGACGTTGGGCATCTTCGCTATGGACGCGTTAGAACGCATAATCCGGGATGCTACGACCGGCCGAATGAATCGTGCCGACGCCGAATCGTTTTGCGCAGCCGAAAACATCGAACTAGCCGAGCTCTATAACCGAATCGCGCTTACCGTCGCAGAACGCTTTGACCAGGGTACTCTCTCCTATCAAGACGGCGACGGCGTAATGAACGCAATCTTCGGTATGTTGATTGACGGTGAAAAACCGATGGACTCAATTGAACCCGCGTGGTCGATCTATCTACTATCACGGCGGCGGCACTGATCCAGTCGAGTCTTTTACTCGGCCACAAATTCGCAAAATCTTAGACGATGCCCAACAAATCGTTGGACCGGAGCCACCGCCAGCGAGCTTCTCATCAAACTGATCCGGTTCTATCATGGGCGCGTGTTAGCGGGCGGTGGCCCGGTCAACTCAAACGTTGGGTCGCTCTCATTAATGACGTGAATACTCGCACCGTCAAAACACTTCTCGCATTCCCAATCGCATCAGTTGTATGTTTCGGTGCTTCGACTCTTGTTGCGGAAATCCTGCTCGCATTGAAGCATGGATTTGGCGCCGCTGACATGTATGCATTTCTGTTCTGGACATCCCTCTTCGCCGTTGCTCTGCTTCTGCCAGCGCTGGCGTTTGCCTTATTGTTGCGAAGCGCACGCACGATCAATCGGGTTTGGATTGGTGTTCTGCTTGGCAGTCTGGCTGGTTTTGGCTGGACGCTTCTTAATTTCGCGATGCTCGGTCCTTGGTTCGGTGCTTGGAGTTTCAACGTTCTGTATTGCTGGATCGTTGGTGGAGCCATGGGTATTCTTGTGGTCGCGCTGTTTGGCCAATCTCAAGCGTTTCCCTGAAACGCAATCGAACAAATCGTTGGACCGGAGCCACGGGCAGCGACTTTCGCATCATCATTGGTCCGGCGCAGCTGCGAGGTAACGCCGTGGCCCGGTCAACTCAGACGTTGTGCGGCACATATGCTGAAGATCATCATCACACTTGGTGCCTTGCTTCTTATCGCGGCCTCTTGTTCAGGTCAAACAGTCGGTGACGCACGGAAGACAGACGTAGTCGAATCGGTTTATCGTTACCAAATCGCTTATTGTTACAAAGACCGTTCACCTGAAACGTACTTCGTTAAGTACGAAGGCCGTGACCCCGACGACGGCCTCTTAGCGCGACTTTCGTCTTCTGGCCAGCGCGTGATGACACGTTCGCAGTTCCGGAACTTCAAGAATGCCGATACGGGCCGTTGGTCAATCATTGTTTCTATTGCCAACGTGGACTTTCGTTCCCAACGTGTCGCTTATGTGCGCGGTGCTTGTACCGCCGCATCGCTTGACGCTTACGACTATCTCTATCGCGTCGAACTTCGCTGGGGTCGGTGGATCGTCATGCGTCGAAAGTTACTCGGTGTTGCGTGACGTGCCGCACAACAAATCGTTGGACGCGAGCGGCGGGAGCGTGTTTCGCATCATAATTGGTTCAGCGATGCTTGATTGAATTCGCGCCGCCGCGTCAACTCAACCGTTGGGTTGCTTCTCGTGTCAGAAACGCGAGCGGTAGCAGGATCAATGATTCACTTTGTCCGAAACCGCGCAATCTTTGTCGGCTTTGCCTGGGAGCGTAGAACCATCACATGATGCAACGGCAAACGATCAGAATCATCGCGCTCATGGTCGTCGTCATGCTGTGTCTAAGCTTCATCGCTGGCTGGGACACCGTCCTCGCTCAACAGGTCTGGGCAGAGTGGCTCGTCCGCAGTCCGTTTGAAATGTTCTGACTCTATCCAGTTTCCCGACGGCGCAACCCAACAAATCGTTGGACCGGAGCCACGGGAAGCGACTTTCGCATCATCCGTCGTCCGGCTAAGCTACTCGGTAGCGCCGTGGTCCGGTCAACTCAGACGTTGGGCATCTTTTCTATGGACAGACTTAGAACTGCGACTCGTGTCCGCATAATCGGGCTCATAATGTTTGGGCTCGTTGGCTTTTCGTTCCAGGCGTCAACTGGCCAAGAGAAATCAACCTATAAACCTACGGGCAGCGAAGCGACTCTTGCCGGGACAATCTCTTTCGTTGGAACAGTGCCCGAACCAAAGCGCATCGATATGAGCGCGGATCCGATTTGCGAAACGCTCAATCCAGACTCATCCATCGATTGGGGTGTCGTTGTGACGAATGACAAACTCCGCGACGTTCTTATTTACGTGCGCGGCCAGCGTTTGGATGCCTACTCGTTTGAAGCATCATCACCTTATGTCACACTCGAGCATAGACGGTGTCGATATTTGCCGCACGTGTTGGGTATCCAAACACAACAAACTCTGAAGATCCTTAACGCCGATGAGACTATGCACAATACTCACGCGATGGCGAAGATCAATCCTGACTGGAACCAAACACAGGTTCCGGGGAGTACTCTCCAGCATCGGTTTGCGCTGCCCGAGTTCTCGTTTCCCATGAAGTGCAATCAACACCCGTGGGAAAGAGCGATCGTAGCCGTATTTCCGCATCCATTCTTCTCCGTCAGCGGCACAGACGGCTCATATAAAATATCGGGCCTGCCTCCGGGCGAATATACAATCATCGCATGGCATGAATTACTTGGTGAACAGACCGTTGACGTGTTTCTCGCGGGTAGCGAACAGAAAACGTTGGACTTTACGTTCAAGGCGTCCGACCATTAACGCCGATGCCGAACAAATCGTTGGACGCGAGCGGCGGGAGCGTGTTTCGCATCATGACTGGTGCGGCGATGCTTGAATGAAATCGCGCCGCCGCGTCAACTCAACCGTTCGGTGCTATTAGTTTCTATCCATGTCAATTCAAAATGAACCTCAAGATGCGTATCTATATCGGCCCGTTGACCTTCATGAATTGGAGCTTGCGGCGCGCGGCCCTTTGACACGTTTCCAATATCTCCTGGCCGTGAAGTTCAATTATGATGTCAACCAGGGAGGCTTCTCACAACTCCTTTACAATATGCAAGGCAACTACCTCTCTGAGATTGAAGACATGCTAATCGCGACGAAGGCTGCGGTCGCGCAGGACTACTATATCCGTGCCGTAAGGATTTGTCTGGAGAACAAGGAGATGTATTTCGCATTTCTGTCGTCTGACTACATGGAGCCGAACGAAGTGAAACATTCGCTCCAACTGCTATCTGTTGACTATCTTCAAAGTCGGAACGACTTTGCAAATGAGGCTGCGGATTTTCTGGCCGGCGGTGGGAAGCTCTAACACAGCCGCACCGAACAAATCGTTGGACCGGAGCGGCGGGAGCGTGTTTCGCATCAAGCCTGGTGCGGGCGAGGGTTGAATGAAATCGCGCCGCCCGGTCAACTCCAACGTTGGGTTGCTACCTCGAGGGTGCATAAATGACACGAGTACTTACATTCGTCTTTTGCCTGCTCCTGCTAACGTGCAGAACATTCGCGCAGGCGGCGGCCACTCCGGATGGTTTCTATGGTCTTATGCTGAATGACACTACGCTCAACGACGCGAGGAATGCGCTCGGCCAGGCGGTTGCCGACAAAACCGACAGCTTAGACGTCTCCAAGCTCGGCAAATGGCTGGATGCTAAACACAAAGAAAAAATCTTCCGACAATTGACTTACAAGAATCGAGACTTTACCAGAATTGAGCTGTCATTTCTGGACGAAAAGCTCGTCATGATCGATCTTGAGTTCGCCAAAAAATACGAGGCGACCAAACTTTCGACTCTATTTGCAGTCGAATTCGCCGCGTTGGGTGGGCCAATTAGTTTGCCCGATAAGCCAGGTCAAATGCCGGGCGGATTTATCGCGATGGGATATCCGCCGTATTATGCGAAGGTGGCGATCTCTGACAAGACTTTTCTGCTTGCAAATTGCGCTTCACAGGGTGGCGGAAGTTCTCCGGGCGTGGTCGAGCGCACGCGACAAATAAGTCGCGTCTTGGAACGGAAGTAAGTAACCGCGCAACCCAACAAATCGTTGGACCGGAGCCACGGGCAGCGACTTTCGCATCAAGCGTGATCCGGCCAAGCTCCTCGGTAGCGCCGTGGCCCGGTCAACTCAAACGTTCGACAGCTATTCTTTTCTGCGGAAAGGAGACCTCCAGTGAAACGAATAACATTCATGCTGACAATACTCCTTGTCTCAACAGTAACGGCGCTGGGCCAGGCTGGACCCGGCCAGAAAAAGAATCTACGAGGACTTAAGGGGCTTCGCTTGGTCGTAATGTTTGGTCGCGCTGGTGCGATAGACGAAGCTGACCGGCCGGCCATCTTAAGATCCGTCGAGGCTGACGCAATCGCAAAGTTCCAAAAGGCCGGCATCCAGTTGTTTCACTGGGCTAACGAAATGGAAAGCTCAGAATCGCCGCAGTTGATGGTCCTCATCACATGCGACAAGCCGAACGGTCATGTGTATCCGGTTGTCGTCAAAGCGAAATTGGTCCAACGGGTTCGGCTTGCGCGCGACCCGTCAATTGAGGGCGACCTTACCACTTGGGAATCCAATGGTATCGGTGAACCACTCACGGTTGACGTTATTAGTAGGGCAGTTGCTGATGAAATTGATCGGTTCATCAGTGATTTCAAGAGCGTCAATCTAACGACCGCTCGTCGCTGACGAGGATGTCGAACAAATCGTTGGACCGGAGCCACGGGCAGCGACTTTCGCATCAAGCTTGATCCGGCTAAGCTGCTCGGTAGCGCCGTAGCCCGGTCAACTCAAGCGTTCGGTTCACTTCTATGTGGCCATTTAAGAAAAAGGACTCCGTTCCTACTGTCGATTCCAAAACGCTCAGGTTTACTCAGGTCGACGTGACCGAACGGTTTGGCGATAACTCAACTCTCTCAGTCGATGATTGGATTGAAACCGTTCCTATCAACACATTGGTTCCCGACACCGAGGGGCTGCCGGCAACTGGCGCGCCTGAACAAGAGGTTTACTCCATCGCGTCTCGGTTGTCCCAAATTCGCGAATCCATAGATCTTCCAAACGATGGTGTGTATTGTCCCCTCTGCCACATTGCGAACGTCGATCTTTTGCGATTACGAACGCCTTGTCCTAAATGCGGCAAGCCGTTGCTACAATTTGATTGGAACTAACGGCGTGAACCGAACAAATCGTTGGACGCGAGCGGCGGTAGCGTGTTTCGCATGATAACTGGTCCGGCGATGCTTGAATGAATTCGCGCCGCCGCGTCAACTCCGCCGTTCGGTCGCTAGATGAATGCTTACGACAAACTTCGCCCATGGACTAACATCGAGGCTTGCGAATGCAACTCGCTGTCTGGGTTGTTCCTTGTCGATCTCTTAACGGACAACCCTATCCATTGCCATTTCTGCCGCAAGGAAGTTGATCCCGAACGGCTCGCGCTGACGACCGAAGAAACTGAATCTGTTGCCCGATGGTACGCGGCCACAACTGCCTTGTACCAACTATGGCTGGACTCGGGCGAATACGAAGAATACGCCAAGGGGCGACTTCTCGACCCAAACGGTCAGGTCACTCGCGACGGCCTCAAGCTTGCGCGAACTCTTTCCGCGAAGGTCCCAACTCGCTTATGGCTTTTTCGTGACACTGACGATGGCGAACCAACGCATTGTCCGATTTGTGGTAACGAACTCGACACCGACGTAAAATGGGGCACCGGCACGTGCGCTACTTGTCGTATCCAGGTCTAATCCAGCGGCGCGACCGAACAAATCGTTGGACCGGAGCCACGGGAAGCGCCTTTCGCATCAAGCGTGATCCGGCTAAGCTGCTCGCTAGCGCCGTGGCCCGGTCAACTCCACCGTTCGACGGCTACGCTCATTGAGAAATGATGTTCTTCCTTTTCTTGGTTCTCTCATTAACGACGCCTTCAGATTGGCGACAAGACTTATGCACAGGCCAACGAGTTGTCGGTCGCTATGTTAATTACGCTGAAGGCTTTTCGGTCGCCTTACCGCGCAACCTAGTCGGACGCATTGTCCCCGTTTCAGGCCCTCAGCGCGGCGTTAGTATTGTGCTGTCGCGCAACTGTGCTGGCGTCATCACGTTCGACGGTGAACCAAATTCGCTTGATTGGCCTACCACGGCAATCGCAGCGTCGCAAACCGCAGGCTTCTCCGAAGATCGTGGCGGGTTCATTGTCCGCAAGTACAAAACACGCATGGGCCGACTTGCGGCGAACAGTGTAACTGTTCGCTATCGCGGCTCTAATCGGGTCGACGAGTTGGTCATTGCATTTCGTCCCGGCGGGGGTCCAATGTACACAGCGCAACTGTGGACAGACACCGCTCGCTATCAACGAGACCGCAAACGTTTTCTTGGCGTCCTCCGCCGCTTTCGGCTTGCACCTTGGCGGTAACGACGCCGTCGAACAAATCGTTGGACCGGAGCCCCGGGAAGCGTGTTTCGCATCAAGCGTGATCCGGCGAAGCTGCTCGGTAACGCCGTGGCCCGGTCAACTCAGACGTTGGGCATCTTGTGCGATTGCAAACATGGTTTCTTTCAAAATAGGAAAACGATATGAAATCAAGTGAATGTAACCGGAGAAAGTTTTTGGGCGCGATTACAGCGAGCGCTGCCGGAGGCGCTCTTATAAATACTATCTCTCCAATTTCCACTGCGAACGCTCAAACAAACTGGCTCCTTTCTGGTTCAGAAACCAAAAGTGAATACCTTTTTGCTGATGGCCTTACTTATCTAAACACAGGAACCCTGGGCCCCTGTCGCCGAGACACCATCGAAGAAGCAACCAGAATATGGGAAGAATTAGAGTCATTCCCCGTCAAGTTTTATGGAAACAATGGCGCGGAATCACTCGCTGAGAGAACACGAATGGTGGCGGCGAGGTTCCTCGGCTGCGATCAGAGCGAAATGGTGATTACAAACAGCACCACGAACGGAATGAATTCCGTTGCTCAGGGGATGCGATTAAAAGCAGGCGACCGCATCCTGACTACTAACCATGAGCATGGCGGAGGGTTGCTGGGCTGGAAATATCTGGCCAAATATTACGGCGCGGCAGTTGACACAGTAATTATTCCGCCGGGTGAAAATGACGCTGAATCCATTCTGAAGCGGATAAAGCAGAACATCAAAAAAGAGACCAGGCTTATCAGCATAAGTCATGTTTTCTCATCGACCGGACTGCGCATGCCGGTTGCCGAAATTTCTTCAATCGCCCGCTCACAAGGCATTTTATGTGTCGTTGACGGCGCGCAGGCGGCCGGAGCGATAAAAGTCAACGTCAAAGAGCTGGGATGTCATGCTTATGCGACTAGTGGCCATAAATGGTTGATGGGGCCGAAAGGAACCGGGCTGTTGTATCTGTCAAAAGATGCCCAGAATCTCATTCGCCCGATGCAGTTTGAGGAATCTTACAATACCTACAATGACAGCAACGGCGTAGTAAATTTGGCCTGTATTCTGGGACTCAGCAAAGCGATTGAATACTTAGAGTCAGTCGGTATGGGTAAGGTTGAAGAGCATAATTTAAGCTTACGAAATAAGTTGTATGACCGGCTCAAAGACTTGAGTAACTTAACGATCGTCAGTCCCGCCGCCGGCCCCCTGGCTTCCCCAATGCTGGCCGGCATCCTGCCCGATAAATTCAAGCGAGGTGCATTTGTAAAAATGCTCCTTGATAAATATCAATTAAGTATTCGTCCTACTCACAAAGAATTTGGGTTCAATGGAATAAGATTCTCTCTTCATATCTTCAATACTGAAAAGCAAGTTGATTTTGCCTCCGAAGTTGTACGTAAAGAGTTAACGACATGAATTTACCGCTGCGTGTTTCCCTCGAAACGATGCCCAACAAATCGATGGACCGGAGTCCCGATGCATCGGGAGGGCGCGTTTCGCATCAAGCGTGATCGGGCTAGGCTGCCCGGTCGCGCCGTGGCCTGGTCAACTCAACCGTTGGGTTTCTTTCTCGATTCGGGAGGTGCACGATGAACAGATTGCGCGGTTCAGGTTTGATGCTGATTGGTTTGTGCAGCTCCGTTGTTCCGAGTTTTGCGCAAATACCACCTAAGCCGAAACCGCTTGCTGAGAGAGTTGACCTGGCAACACACGTCTTCGTGGGTAAAGCAACAATAGTGCGGGCCTGCGAGTTAGTAGACGGAAGCTTGCGAGAGGTTGTACCCGAGCCCGCATACACTGGGCCCGGCGTAGTCCTTGAACTAGAAGTAAACGTCGGAGAGCCATTATTTCCCGTCACCGACGATTCACCCAAAACCGTCGAGATTGTCTTTGCGCCCGGATTTGTTTCGATAAAGGATGCTCGAAAATCGTTGGTTGGAGAACGGTTCATATATCTTACGAAAATTAACTCGCTCGGGGGACGGCCATTCTTTTTTCCATCTTACCCCTGGCACTTAGTGGAAAAGCTAAGCGCAAAGGAGCAAATCCTGGCCGCTTTGCAGAGGCGCCTTGCGAAATAACGCGAAACGGAACGAATCGTTGGACCGGAGCCACGGGAAGCGTGTTTCGCATCAAGCGTGGTCCGGTTAAGCTGCTCGGTCACGCCGTGGCCCGGTCAACTCCGTCGTTCGCGCGCATCAATTACAAACGTGAGATACCAAGCCGTTTTGATTATTTTACTCGTCGCTGGATGCAATGGTCTCTGCCAACGTGTGTCAACGGTCAATTCCCAATCTGACGCAAAAGAAACTGACTCTCCAATCATACCGAAAGCTGTGCGGGAAACTACGTTCAGGACGGTCGACGGCAAGCGCTTTAGGCTCTCCGACTTTTCAAACAAAGTAGTGGTCATAAACATCTGGGCAACCTGGTGTGGACCATGTCACCTTGAAATGCCGCGACTGTCTCAGATGCACAAAGAATACAAGTCTCGTGGTGTCGTAATCGTCGGTCTAGTAATGGATTACAACGAAAACAACGACTCAAAACGTGTCAAAGACTACCTACGAACGCTGAAGATCAAATACAAAAGTATCTGGGACGATGGTACATTGGCCGTCGCGCTGGTTGAGAGCGTTCACGGACGTCAGGTTATTCCGCAAACGTTCGTGATTGCCAAAGACGGACGCATCGTAAAACATTTCACGGGATTTAACTCTGAGATGACTGCCAATTTGGAGCGCGACGCGATCGAGCAAGCGTTGAAAAGCAGTCCTTAGTCAACGGGCGCTCGAACAAATCGTTGGACCGGAGCCACGGGAAGCGATTCGCACCAAGCGTGATCCGGCTAAGCTGCTCGGTAGCGCCGCGGCCCGGTCAACTCAAGCGCTGGTTGCAAACCTGACGCGCAGGTATCTGTAAATCCGAGGCTTCGGCCCGTAGGGCGCAATGAATCTGGTCGCCCGCTTCGCGGGCTCTGAGGGTACGTGATCCTCGGGCTCGCTCGTCCCGATACCTCGGGACTCGCTCACCCGGGGCTAACATCTGTCGTCGCTTGGCGACTGGGGGGGTATGACATGACTATTAGCCGCCGCGAGTTCATCCGGCTCGCCTCTGCCATTGGCGCGACGCTCGCATGGTCGGGCCTGGCGGGAGCGTCGCGCACGCGCTGGCGCGAACGGCGCGAACTCTATCCGGAGGGTGTCGCTTCGGGCGACCCGGACTCCGGCAGCGTGATTCTTTGGACCCGCAGGCCTTTCGATAAAGGCGAACGCCAGATCCTGACGGTCGAAGTCGCCGAAGACCAGGGGTTCCGCCGGGTTGTAGCCCAGGCGCGCGTTCCGGTCTCGCAGGCGTCTGACTGGACCGCCCGGGTGCTGGTCGGCGGCCTGAAGCCGGCGCGGGTCTATTGGTATCGATTCACCGACGCGGACGGCAACGGCAGCCGCGTCGGCCGCACCATCACCGCACCGCTGCCGAACGACGCGCGGCCGGTGAACTTCGCCTTCGTCAGCTGCCAGGACGTCAACGAAGGAAAGCTCAACGCTTATCGCCGCATGATCTTCGAAGATGAACGCGCCGCCCGGGGCGACCAGCTCGATTTCGTGCTTCACCTCGGCGACTTCATTTACGAGGTGGTTGAATATCCGGATGAAGTGAAGACGCGGTATGACCGCACGATCTATGACGTTGGGCGCATTCCTGATGGAGGCAAGTCCAGCAACTTTCATTTTCCGCTCACTCTCGAGGGCTATCGCGTCGTCTACAAAGGCTATCTCGCCGATCCAGACCTCCAGGACGCGCGGGCTCGTTGGCCGTTCGTCTGCATGTGGGACAATCACGAATTCTCGTGGCAGGGCCGGCAGAGCATTCAGCAGGCCGGCGGCCCGCCGCAGCCCGGCCAGACCGTCAAGGTCGCCGCCAACCAGGCCTGGTTCGAATATGTCCCGGCGCGCGTGTCCCCGCCGAGCGGCTCGCTCGCCGAATTCGGGACGGTGGCGGTCAAGAACGTCAAGATCGACAAGTGGGACGGAAACGGGCTGGGGCTAGAGCCGAACAATCTGACTGCGATCCGCAGCCTGATCGCTTACCGGGCGCTCCGCTACGGCAAGCACCTCGACCTCCTCATTACCGACCAGCACAGCTTCTGCGGCGACGACCCGAGCAATGGTGAGGAGATCGGTAAGATCTACGACCCGTCGTTCCGAGGCTTCTTCTCGGAGGAAGCGATGATCGCTCTGGATGCGGGCCGCGCCTTCGATGGGGGTAAGCCCCCGGCCGAAGTCCGGTTCCGCGATGTGAGCATTCCCAATCCACGAAAGGACACGCCGCCGCGAACCATTCTCGGCGTTGAGCAGAAGGCGTGGTTCAAGGACCAACTGCGCAAGTCGAAGGCAACGTGGAAGATCTGGGGCAATTCGCTGGGCGCGCTTGACCACCGCGCGGACCTGCAAAACCTGCCCCCGGGAATATCCAAAAATGTGTGGCCGGCGGACACTTACGGGATAGCCCGCACCGACGATTACGGCGCGGCCTATGCCGAACGCAAGGAGATTTACGACCTCGTGCGGGACGTGAAGATCACCGGCTTCGCCATTGTGTCTGGCGACCGGCACAGTTTCTGGGCCGGGTATGCCGCGGCCGAGCTTCCGCCGCGGAAATTCGAACCCGTGGGACTAAGCTTCGTCGGCGCGTCGCTGACAAGCCCGGGCACGATGGAAGCACTTGAGCATGGCTTACGCAAAGATCACCCCTTGCGCGCCCTGTTCCTCGCTGACCGGCCGGATGGCGGTAAGCCGGCATGGACCAATAACATGCTGCTCCGGCACGGCGTCCGCGCTTGCCTCGAGTACGCCAAAAGCTTCGATCTCAAGCGTGCACGCGAGCTCTCTAACCCGCAGCTTGCGCCGCACCTGGAGTTCGTCGATCTAGGCGGCCACGGCTACGCCAAGGTGCGCCTCACCGGCAGTGAGATGCGAACCGAATTCGTGTGCATCCCGCGGCCGATCAGCCGCAACGCGAGCCCGGATGGCGGGCCGATACGTTATCGCGTCGCGCATGTCGCCAAGCTGTGGCGACCAGGCGAGCCGCCGCGCCTCGAGCAACAGGTTCTGGAAGGCGACGTCGGACTGTCGATCTGACCGTGCCCCTGCGACGACGTGGCGCAATCTGGTTCTGGATGAACCCGTAACCCTGCCGCCGAACAACGGGGGGCACCAGAGCCCGCTTAGCTGAGTCGATGCTGTTCTTCTGTGCCGTCGCGCGGATCCGGTGACGCTGGCGTTAACAACTTCAGCCACTCCGTGTTAATAATCTCCCCGCTGAGGCGTTTTATGAGCGGAGAAGATTTTCAGGAGGACGCTGTGCTGGCCGCCGCAAAAACGCTTAAGTTTCCCGCTAACTACTCTGGATCCCCAGACTTATTGAACAGATCCACGGCCGACACGGAATCCGCCACATCCGTCCCTGACGGCGTTGAGGCGCTTTTTAAGAAACACAATCAGCGAGTTTTTCGGACGGCCTATCGCGTGACCGGGAGCGCGGCGGATGCCGAAGATGTGCTCCAGACCGTGTTCCTGCGCGTCGCTCGAGGGCAGGAAAACGCTACGGCCGCAGAGAATGCGGAGGCTTATTTCTCGCGCGCGGCAGTCAACGCGTCGCTTGATTTGCTGCGCAGCCGAAAGCGCTCGAAGACGGTGGGGATTGACGACGTTGAAGGCCAGGCCAGTGTTGCGCCTTTTGTGACGCGGCATAATCCTGAAACGCACCACGAAGACAGCGAACTGCGAAAGCTGATTCGCGAAGCGGTGTCGAAGTTGGGCGATACGGCCGGGCAGATGTTCGCCTTGAGATATTTTGAAGGTTACGGCAACGCTGAGATTGCGCAGATGATGAATACCTCAGCGCTTGTCGTAGGAGTTACCTTGCATCGCGCGCGGGCGCGTCTGCGGAAAGAGATTGGAATGTATTTGCGTTCGTAGATTGTTTAGCGGAGGGCTACCACCCTCCGGGCGGGCAGTAGCCCGCCTCTAAACGAAACGAAAGAGTTTTGATTAGCAATCATTGGAGTGAATCATGAAAAAGAGAGAACTCGACAATATGTTGGATGAAATCACTGCTGGGATTCGATCGGAGCAGCTCGATGACGCGACGATGACTGAAGCGAGCAACCGTGTTTGGTCGCGAATGAATGACGCGAGCGAGATCGTCGCGAGTGCTGCGCCTGAGGCGAACGCCCAAGGTCGCATCGAAGGCTGCGCCGATTTTCAATCGCTGATGCCGGCGTACCTCGGCGGCAAACTGTCGGAAGCCCGCGTGCTGTTGTTGGTCGATCACACGCATGAGTGCATTCCCTGTCGCAAGGCCCTGAAGAGTGCGCGCGAAACGCGCGTGGCCGCGCAGGCGGACCGCGCATTGAACTTACAGCCGCGGCGAAAGGCTGCTAAGCCGAGATACAGCTTGCGGCCGGTCGTTTTGCGCTGGGGCATCGCGGCCGCTCTGGTTATTGGATTTGGCTTGATCGCGCTACCGATCGCCCAACGGTATATGCCGATGAGCGTGGAAGCGACAGTGCAAGCTGCCGATGGGCCGCTGTACGTAGTGGCTGACTCCAAGACCCGCGCATTGAATGTCGGAGAGAAGATTGGTCGCGGTGACGTCATTCGCACGCCGAAGGACGCGACCGCGGTCGTGCGTCTGGAAGATGGCTCGACCATTGAAGTGAAAGATCGTTCAGAGGTTTCTTTGCGACGGACGATGAGCGGCACGACGCTGCACGTCGATCGCGGCAGCGTGATTGTTCAGGCGACGAAGCAGAACGGTGGTCGTCGGACGGTGCTGGGCAAGCTGGCCAGGGTCTTACACCTGGTGCCGCAGCAGTGGGGAGATTTCTTTGTCGAGACCAACGATTCGATCGTGTCCGTGACGGGTACGACCTTCGCCGTGAACGCCGGAACCAAAGGTTCCCGCGTCAGCGTGATCGAAGGCGAAGTCCACCTCGATCGGAACGGCAATGACAAAGTTCTGCGGGCGGGCGATCAAGCGACCACCAACGCCGTGATCGAAGCTGTTCCGGTGAAGACGGAAGTTGCCTGGAGCCGTAATGCTGCTCAATACGCACAGGCTCTGGACGCCTTGTCGGCGCTGAAGAAGGAACTCAACGCAGTTCCGAAACCGGGCGTGCGCAACTCGACTCGTCTGCTCGAAATGATGCCGCAGACGACGGTGTTGTACGCGGCGATTCCGAACCTGGCGGACTCGATTGTCGAATCAAATAAGATCATTGAAGAGCGTATTCAACAGAACCCGGCGCTCAAGGACTGGTTTGCGACGCGCCGTGAAGCGCGCGGCCCGGGAATGAATCAGGCGATCACTACGATTAAGGATTTCGGCGATCAGCTGGGAGATGAGATTGCGGTCGGCGCCGGCATGAGTGATTCGGGCCAGCCGACGGAACCAATCGTCCTTGCCCAGCTGAAGAACCCGGGCGGCTTCCGCGCCTTTTTTGATGCGGAAGTGCAGAAGCTGAGCGCCAACGGCAAAGCGCCGCAGGTGGTCTGGGTTGACGACCCGAAGACGGCGCAGCCGGTAGCCGGTAATGAGCCGCTATACGTGTGGATCAACGGCGACGTGCTGGTTGGCTCGCCCAAACTCGCGCAGCTGCAGACCGTCGCGCAGGGCGGAAATGGATTTGCTTCGACGCCGCTCTATTCGCGCATCGCCCAGGTTTATCGCGAAGGCGCCGGCATCGTGGTAGCGGCTGACCTCGAAAAGGTGATTGCGCATACGCGAGGATTGCGGCGGATCGCGACTGGTGAGAATCGCGAACAGGCTTTGAATCAGCTTGGCGTATTCAACGTCACTTCGTTCGTGCTTGATTCAAAGGACACCGACGGTAAGACGCACACACGCGCAGTGCTTTCGTATACACCGGCCGATCACGGCATCACTTCGTGGCTGGCCCAACCGGCGCCGATGGGATCGCTCGATTACATCTCGCCGGATGCGAACCTGGTCGCGGGGTTTGCAGTGAAGAATCCAACCGCGGTGGTTGACGATTTGCTGGCCGTGATGGGTGCGGTTTGTCCGGATCTCGACAAGCATCTCGAAGATTTGCAAAAGGACCATGGATTGAATCTGCGGAATGATTTCGCGGCGCCGCTGGGTGGCGAGTACGCGTTCGCAATCGACGGCCCGGTGCTGCCGACCCCTTCGTGGAAACTGGTTTTCCAGGTTAATGACCCGGTGCACCTGCAGCAGACCTTTGAGCAGGTTGTCACTGAAGTCAACAAGAAGTTGGCCAAGGAAGGGAAGCAGGGACTGGAATGGAACCAGTCCGAATCTGGTGGGCGCACTTTCTACACTTTGCGGGCAAAGGATCTCGGCGCGATTGAAGTGAATTACGTGTTCGCGAATGGTTACCTGATTGCTTGTCCGACGCGGGCCCTGGTTGACAAGGCGCTGCAGTATCACGATTCCGGCAGCACTTTGATTCATTCAGCGCAATTCACTGCGGGGCTGCCGGCCGATGGCAACGTCAACTTCTCGGCGTTTGTCTACCAGAACCTTGCGCCGCTGGCGAAGCCTCTGGCGAACCAGGTTGGCAACATGCCGTCAGGTCCGAAGAACGCCATCACGATGGCGGCCACGATGGAGCCGACGCTGGCTTATGCTTATGCGTACGGCGATCGCATCGAGGTGGCGGCCAACACGGAAGGCGGACCTTTCGGGCTTAGTCCGGCAACGTTGCTGGGCATGCCGAACGCTTTCGAGTTGCACAGCATTCTCGAACGAGGCATCAAGCATCCGTAGCAGGCAGCACTGTTACACGCCAGTTCACTTAAGAGGGTGCGGAGACGGATGGGCTTTCGTCTCCGCACTTCGGTCTATCGTGAGCGCAGCTCCAGGGAGTATTCGCGATGAAAGCACATGTAGCGACATCACATTCCGCAGATCATAAACTCCTTATTAATGCGATCACCCTCATTGCCCTGGGATTGTCGATCTTATTTTTGAACTCGTGGGACAATCTTTTCGTAAAAGCATCGGTCGGCTTATTCTGGGGAGCGTTCTTCCTGATTCTGAACGGCCCGCAACTGTTGAAAACGTTCAGAGGTCTCGCGAAACAAAATGGCAACCGTCGTGCCAGCTACGAACTCTCAGATCAACGATAGCGCTGGAGTCATCTCTCTCGACAATCTATCTGTAACTTTCGGCGGGCGTCCTATTCTCCAAAGCCTGCAGGGCGAACTGCGCGGTCGTTCGATTGGATTGTTGGGCCCAAACGGCGCGGGCAAGACCACACTGATTCACACCCTCCTGGGTTTTCATCAACCATCGGCCGGAACCGCGCGCATCTTCGGCAGCGACATTCGCGGCGACGCAAATCAAATCAAGAGAATAATCGGCTACATGCCTGAGCGTGACGCGTTCATCTCAAAGATGTCCTGCATCCACTTCGTGCGCTTCATGGCAGAACTGTCGGGATTACCGCCAGGCACGGCGCTTGAGCGCGCTCATGAAGCGTTGTTCTTCGTCGGCCTGGGGGAAGCGCGTTATCGGAATGTCGATACGTTTTCACTGGGGATGAAGCAACTGGCGAAGTTGGCGCAGGCGATCGTGCACGGGCCGCGTTTGATTTTTCTCGATGAACCGACTAATGGCCTCGATCCGCCGGCGCGTCAGCGAATGATCAAAATGATCCGCGAGATTCGCGATAGCGGGCAGGCGAACATCGTGTTGTCGTCGCATCTGTTGCGCGACGTCGAGGAGTGTTGCGAAGAGATCTTGATTCTGAAAGAAGGGCGTCTGGTCGTTTACTGCAATCTCGAAGAGGAGCGCAAAGCGAACAAGAAGTTCCTGATGCTGGAGACGCGTGGTGAATTACAGAAGTTTGTCGAAGGCGTGGGCGCGTTGGGTTGCGAATGCGCGGTTACGAGCGATCATCGAGTGAAGATTATTCTGCAGAACGGAACTGAAGTTCGTGATCTATATCGGCTGGCTGCCGGATCGCAGGTGCAGATTCGAAAACTGACTTATAAGCGAGATTCACTCGAGGACATTTTCCTGAAAGCAATGGAGAACGGAAATAATTGATCCATTGACTCATCGGCTCATTGGATCAATGAATGAATGAGTCAATAGCGAAGCGACATGGCGGTACTTGAGCGAACATACAAACGATACGAAGGCGCGCGGTCGCCGGAGTGGAGCCGGTTTCTAATCATTCCGCGCCATGCGTTTCGCAGCGTCTTCCGCTCGAAGATCTTCACCGGGCTTTATGCGATGTCGTTCTTCCCGCCGCTGGTGTTTGCGGTCCTGATTTATCTGCGACACAACGCGGAAGCGCTCGCAATTCTGCAACTCAATGTCGTGAATGTGCTGCCCATTGACGAGCGGTTCTTTCAAACCTTCGTCGAAATTCAGTGCTGGATCGGTTTCTTCCTGGCGCTGCTGGTCGGTCCGCAGCAGGTCTCGCGCGATCTCACCAACAATGGATTGCCGCTCTATCTGTGCCGGCCGTTTAGTCGGACCGAGTACGTCGTGGGCAAGATGTCGATCGTCATCATTTTGCTCTCGACGATTACCTGGGTGCCCGGTCTGATTCTTTTCCTGCTCCAGAGTTATCTCGAAGGATGGTCGTGGTTCGCGGGTAATATTCCTGTTGCCAGCGCGATCTTTATTGGCAGTCTGGTCTGGATCGTACTGCTGGCTTTGCTGACGCAGACGATCTCAGCCTGGGTCAAGTGGCGGCTGGCGGCAAGTGCCGGCCTGATTGGATTGTTCTTCATTCCCTCGGTGTTCGCGGCCATCCTGAATGAGCTGCTGGAAACACATTGGGGCAACGTCATGAGCCTGGGAATGCTGATGCACAACATCTGGGGCGGATTGTTCGGAACCTTTGTGCGAGCAGTCAGCGAGGTGCGCGAGATGCGCCGCGGAGTGATCATTCGCCAGGCGTTACTGACTGAGCCGCCGCTGTGGGCGTCGTGGTTTGTGCTGTTCTTAATCTGCGTGCTCTGTCTCTGGCTGCTGTCGCGCAAAGTGAAAGCCTACGAAGTGGTGAAGTGAATAAAAAACAAAGACCGGACACAACGGCGGGCAACGCCCGCCTCTAAACGATGGGCACAGCGGAGCACAACACAATCATCTTCGATAACGTCTCGAAGTTTTACGGCGAGATACTCGGCGTAAATCGCGTGACGTTAGAGATTCAGGCGGGCATTACCAGCCTGGTCGGTCCGAACGGCGCCGGCAAGACAACGCTGATGAATTTGATGTGCGGGCTGCTGCGGCCGACGCGAGGCACGGTCAGCGTGCTCGGGATTCCTCCCGATCAGCCGCAACTGTTGTTTCGAAAGCTCGGGTACTGCTCGCAGTTTGATTCATTTCCGCGCGGACTGACGGGGCGTGAGTTCATCGTTTCGTTTCTGAAGATTTCAGGATTTACGGACAAACAAGCGGGCGAACTCGCCGAAAAATCGCTGGCCCGCGTGGATCTGTTGTCGGCGGCCGATCGCAAGGTCGCGGCTTACAGCAAGGGTATGCGACAGCGCGTGCGTCTGGCTCAAGCCATCGCGCACGACCCGTCGGTATTAATTCTTGATGAGCCACTCAACGGCCTCGATCCAATGGTGCGGGCGGAAACGATTGGACTCTTCAAGCAACTCGCGGCGGATGGCCTACACCTGATCATCTCGAGTCACATCCTGCACGAAGTCGACATGATGTCCGACCGGGTCGTGCTGCTGAACAATGGTTATGTCGTTGCCGAGGGCGGCATCCAGGTTGTGCGTGAAGAGATGGACATGGAGCATCCGGTGCAGGTTTTGATTCGCTGCGATAAGCCGTCGTTCCTGGCATCGCAAGTCTTTAGAATAAATGACGTGGTCGAAGCGCGAGTGCATGACGACAAGAAGGGTCTCTTCGTCAAGTTGCGCAATCCCGACCAGTTCTATTTGGCGCTTAACAATGTCGTTTCCGAGGGCGCGGTCGAAGTCGAGTCAATCGTTCCGGTCGATGACGATTTGAGCGCGGTCTACGAATATCTAATTGGCGCGCAATAGTGGCACAGACTTTAGTCTGTGCATTAGTAAATGAGAAGGATCACAGACTGAAGTCTGTGCCACTGTTTATGAGTTCAACTGCCGAGACAATTAAGCCAGCTCGCCCGGCGATGGCGGAGTCGAATCTTTCACTTTGGCTGCGGCAGCTGCGCGCGATCGTCGCCTTTGATTTAAAAAACAATTTCTTCGGCAAACGCGCGCTGCTGGTTTACCTGATGGCGCTGCTGCCCATTTCGCTTTTGGTATTGGTGGTGCTGATCAACCCAATGGGCGGTGGACATGCTGATCGGCTGCCGACCATCTTTTCGGTTTTCTTTAACTCGCTGATCCTGCGGACGATCGTCTTCTTTGGCTGCGCCTGGATTTTCATGAATCTGTTTCGCGGTGAGATCGTCGACCGCAGTCTGCACTATTACTTTCTGGCTTCCGTGCGGCGGGAAATCCTCGTCGCCGGGAAATATCTTTCAGGGTTCCTGACGTCGGCCATTTTGTTCACGACCGTGACCGTGGTTTGCATGTTCCTGGTTTTCTTTCCGCATTATTATTCGTCGAGCATGCGATTCTTCTTTGAAGGCGCCGGGCTCGGCCAACTTTTCTGGTATGTCACGATTACGATTCTTGCCTGCGTCGGCTACGGCGCGTTCTTTTTGGTCGTCGG
Organism: Pyrinomonadaceae bacterium; assembly: GCA_044870975.1. Lineage (GTDB taxonomy): Bacteria > Acidobacteriota > Blastocatellia > Pyrinomonadales > Pyrinomonadaceae > UBA11740. The sequence continues at coordinate 12,936 of JBIOZK010000185.1, read as the reverse complement.
ATTGTTCGTGCGGAACCCGATAATTCCCGCGCTGGTGCTTTACGGCTGGGAATGGATCAACTTTTTGCTGCCGCCGCTGCTGAAGAAGATCAGCGTGATTCATTATTTGAATTCGCTGGTTCCGGTCCCGATTTCGGAAGGCCCCTTCGCTGTGGTAGCTGAACCGACACCCGCATGGATTTCGATCCCGGGACTATTGATCGTAACCAGCCTGGTACTGGTTCTCGCCGGCACTCGGATCAGAAAGATGGAAGTCCGGTATGGGAGTGATTGAACCAACCACGCTAACGCACGACCGCTGAGACTGCCGATCTTATCAGAGCGCTAACCACGAGATGCCCCGCAGGCAGCTGACGACACCGAGCGCTAGGTTGGGCTGTCTTCAACCACTCGTATCGCGTGGATATGTTTGTCCACACCCAAATAGAACACATATAACTTGTTGTCGGACACTCCGAGGACTGGGTCACCAGCTGCCTCAGGCGCCGCCGCCAGCAGCGTGAAGTCTGTGTGGAAATAGTTGGGTTCAACCGGTTGTGGCGGCACTTCTGTGGTCGCTGAAAAAGTTGATCGTGATTCGTCGAGCGCCGCGTGCATCCGTTCAGTTTGGCCGACCGTGAACATCACCATGCAACGATCATCGACGTAGTCCATGAAGTTTATGAACATGTCACCATTAGGGGCGTTATTGCACGAAAGCTTCGGAAAACTGGGTACACCCGTGTTAGGGCCGGCCTGGTTCGGCGTGTCTTCGACCTGATCGGTGCCGGCGCACCCCATGCCATCGTCGCCCCAAATGTGGAATAGATTCAGCCAATGTCCAATCTCATGGGTTGCTGTCCGACCGAGATCAAATGGCGTTTCCACTTCACCATTGGTTCCGAACGCCCGGTAGTCGATAACCACTCCATCAGTTTCCGGCGGACCCTCTGGAAATTGGGCGTAACCCAGCAAGTCTTCCAAGTGGCAAACCCAAAGGTTCAGGTAACGATCCGATGGCCAAGCGTCGGCCCCGCCTCTGGTCGCAAACTTAACGGCATCGTCATCCCTAAAGCTCGTGGTATTTGAGGCGGTGCGAGTGACTCCGTTTGTTGGCGAACCGTCTGGGGCCACCTCTGCGAGCTTGAACATGATTCGCGGATCACCGACGGTGCCTTGCCAGACCGGGGGCACTGAAGTTAGGTCAAGGTTGCGTTTGCCAAAATCGGCATTGAGCACCTCAATCTGGCTGGTTACTTGTTCCATTGAAATATTTTCGGCCATGCTGCGGTAAACGACGTGAACCACAACCGGAATAGTCGTAACGCCCTCGCGCGGCGCCGCACCGACTGTTTTGCGTGAGAGAGTAATGTTCTCCAAACGTCCCCGCCTGGTACGGTACTGTGGATGAGTGTCCAGTAACCGCCGGTGAACTCTCATTGCACCACATCGACGTTTGCCTAGCAGGGTTTCCATTTTTGCTCTCCTAGTCGATCGAACCCGTCAAAATTCTGATTTGCAGCACGGTGTCTGAGCATTCGATTACCTCGAGTGAAGCTTCTGAAAGATCGTCCCAGGTCACTCGCAGGATCAGCGGCTCTGGTTGTTCGACGTGCCAACGGCCCTCGCGAGCTACGCGTGAATCGGCTGGGCCGCCAACCCGGCTAATCACGCGCTCCCCATCAGCAAATTCCAGAACGTGACGCGGAGCGCGTGTTCGAGGCAGCGGGTTATGCGAGGGCCGGTAGATGCGATTGTTTCCAGTGTCCTCTTCATGAGAGTGCAGCCATCGGCGCTGCAGACACGATCCGGCTGAATTCATTGTTGTTTGCTCCCAACCGGATCATTGATCTGGGTAATCCTCATCAAAAGGACTATGACCATGACCGTGAACATCAATATCGACATCCTCCTCCTCATCATCACCAAAAATAGCATCATAAATCTCGTACGCCGCGATCCCGATAACGGCGCCAGCCGAAGTGAACGTGGCCCCTGTGGCCGCACCTCCTGCGATGCCAATATCGCCAAACTCAGGTGAGAACCACGTACCGACGAAACCTCCGATAGTACCGCCACCAGCATCCGCGTCTTTTATGATGTCAATCGGTCTCGCGGTTGCGCTCGATCGATTGAGCATCCTGTAGAAGCTGTGATCGGGTGAGTAGATCGAAGATTCGCCGTCTTCCAAAATCTGCGCGGTCAACTCCATACTTGCCGTCAGGTCAACGCCGTCAATCCGCATTCGATTGTTGCGATCTCGAAGCACGCGAAGTTTGCCCCTCCCGGTTTCTCGCGCCAAACGTTGCTGCAAGTCGTCCAGGGCTCGCTTGGCAGCTTGAGGCAAGTTCGACTTCGACTCTTCCAACCTTCGGCCTATTGGCAGCATTTCCCGGATGCGAGCCTTTACCGCAGGGTCAATCTCTTTAACCTTCAGCGCAGCCTCGAGCACAACCGCGCCCGTTGGAGGGGGACCGCCCTTGGATTTGTATTTACCAGGCAGGCGCCGGATTATTTGTAAGGCATTGTCCATTACCGATCTCATAATGAGCGTGTGATCCTGAACGGTGAAAGGTCCTCCTCCGGCGGCGCCAGAGATGGCCGGCGGATTTTTCGGATAAGTCGGCCATAGCCCTCTCGTCTGATCGGGAAAAGTTTCCCAGATCGTGGGTTTGCGTTGGGATGAGCCATTATTGTCCAGCTGATTTTCGGCGAGTTCCCGCAAGACAATCGCCTGAATCTCAGCTTCGACCTGTCTCTCGACCAGAGGGGGTAGCTTGACGTTTCCAAGATCGACAACGAAACGACTGCCGGTTTGTTCATTAATGGGCATGATTCTTCTCCTTAGTTGTACAAAGTCTCTGAACTCTCAGATGGCTTCGGAACGAGTGATAACCAATGGGCAAACGCGACAGATGTCAGGGCCGCTTTGATTGAACCAACGGCACTCGTCGCGGATGGAGCAGTTGGGCAACTCGTCCCGGGTTAATGTTGAACTGGAGACAAATGCGCCGAGTCGCTCCGGTAAGCTGCACTTTCCGCTTGCCCATTGTCGGCACGACGTGCCGACGCACGGCGAACTAAATCGGAAGTGTCTCTCAGGTAAGCTGGCGCGACTTGCGAGCTCCAGGAATTCGTGAGTCACCTTAACCCTGTCTTTCAAAAAGCTGACAGAGTCATCCGGCTGAACGACACCCAGCAGAATCGCCTGATCGTCGGCGGGTGCGCTGGGGCACAGAGCTCGTCTCCCGTTTCGGCTATTTATCTGATAAAAAACGGGCGGCTGTGGCGCCAGCGAAGCCTCGTCAGCTTCGCCCGGACTAACTGAATTCGTCGTAATCTCTGTCATGAGATAAATAAGTCGACCTTGGCGAGTCGCCTTGAAATGCAGTACAAGTGCGGCAAATGGCTTCGTATCGTTGATAGCCCTTTGCGTTCCCGGCAAATCTGTCTCTCATCTCACAAACGCGAGAATCAGGAGTGAAAGCTCTAACGCAGTCAGACGACGTTCGGCATTTTGTTGGGGTCCGGCAATCTGGCCGGATTGGTTCATGGAAGATATAATGGGCCGCCGCTTGGGCGAAGGGGCTGTCATTCCTTTCCATAGCTTTAACTTGTCATCTTTCTAAGTTCTCTTGGTTCAAATTCGGCACGGATCGATCCTGCGTGATGACGCCCTCGTCACAACAAGTTACCCAATTGCTCAGCGCCTGGAGCGACGGAGATCAGACCGCGCGCGACAAACTAATGCCGCTGGTCTACGAAGAGCTTCACCGGCTGGCGCACCACTACATGAGACGGGAATCTCCCGGACACACACTGCAAACGTCGGCGCTGGTTAATGAAGCTTTTGTGAAGCTGGTAGATCAGCGCAATGTCCGCTGGCAGAATCGCGCTCATTTCTTTGGCATTGCCGCGCAGCTTATGAGGCGAATTCTGGTTGATCACGCCCGTGGGCGGCAGACCGCTAAACGCGGCGAGGGTGCCCATGCCGTCTCTTTCGACGATGCCCTTTATGTTTCAGACGAGCGCAGCGCCGAAGTGGTCGCAGTCCATGAAGCTCTTGAACAATTGGCGAAGTTCGACGAGCGCAAGGGTCAAATCGTCGAGCTACGCTTTTTTGGAGGATTGAGTATCGATGAGACGGCTGACGTTCTGGGCGTGTCGCCGGGGACGGTCATGCGGGACTGGACCCTGGCGAAGGCGTGGCTCCATCGAGAGATGAATGCCGGAGCCGCGAATGGTTAGAGCTTCCGTGAGATTCTCTCGCGTTAAGGTTAAATGTGGTTTGACCGATGACCCCTGCGCGTTGGCAACAAATCGAGGAGCTGTTCCATGCTGCTCTGGCCTGCAATCCTGACGAGCGGAGTGACTTTCTGGCCAGTCGCTGCGGCGCCGACGAAACATTGCGGCGCGAAGTGGAATCGTTGCTCTCGTCCCACGAAGGCGCAAACGACTTCATTGAAACTCCTGCCGGCGATGTCGCGGCAGAATTCCTGAGCACGCAATCAACTTTCGAGCCCGGTCACCAAATCGAGAATTACAGAATCGTGCGAAAGCTCGGGGCGGGTGGCATGGGAGAAGTTTATCTCGTCGATGACACCCGACTGCAGCGGAAGGTTGCCCTCAAACTCCTCCCCCCGCACTACACCTCGAATCCCGATCGCGTGCGACGCTTTGAGCGCGAAGCGCGGGCCGCCTCGGCCCTTAATCACCCGAACATCGTCACTATTTACGAGATCGGAAAGTCAGCGTCCGCAGATTTCATCGCTACAGAATTCGTCGACGGCAAGACCCTGCGTCAACTGATTGAGGAAAAGCCGTTGACGCTGGGCGAGACGCTGAACGTCGTGATTCAAATAGCCGACGCTTTGAAAGGGGCTCACGAAGCGGGGATTGTTCATCGGGACATCAAGCCCGAGAACGTCATGGTTCGCGTCGATGGCTACGTAAAAATCCTGGACTTTGGCCTGGCTAAATTGACGGAGCAACAGAGAATTGAGCCGGAGCTGGAGACACCCACGCTGTTGCAATCGAGCCCGGGCCTGGTTATGGGCACGGTCCAGTACATGTCGCCGGAACAGGCACGCGGCCGGCGCGTTGATGTGCGCACCGATGTCTGGTCGCTCGGGGTGGTGCTTTATGAATTGCTCGCCGGCCGCGTTCCTTTTAGCGGTGAGACTCCGAGTCACGTCATGGTTTCGTTAATGGAGCACGAGCCGCCGCCGATAACTGACTATGGAAACGTCCCCGCGGCGCTGGCGCGCATTGTGACGAAGGCGCTGCAGAAGAAACAGAGCGAGCGTTATCAGTCCGCGAAACAACTCGCTTCGGAATTGAAAACTCTGAAACGAGAATTGCAGCTCAAAGAGCATTTGGTGGGGTTGCTGGAGGCGGTTCCGGCCCGCAAAGATAAAACGAATGATCTCCCGGCGGCGCTGATAACCGCCGGTGTCGACCCCGGCGTTACCCGTTTCAGCTCAAGCGCTGCTTACCCGGTAAAGAATACTTCGGGCAGAAGAAAAGTTGTCGGTGTCGCGCTGGCGTTCACCCTGGTAGTGGCCGCGCTTGGATTTGGTTCGTACGTATTAGTCCAACGCAATCGGAGCGCAGCCGCGCCGCGTCAGTTTTTTGACAACATAGAATTTACCCGGCTCACGAGTACGGGCAAGGGCAAAGATGCGGTCATTTCACCTGACGGCAAATATTTGGCCTATGTGGCGCCCAATGGCGGGAGCGACACAATCCGTCTTAAGCGAATCGAAACGGGTGAGGATATCGAGATTGTGCCTGCCGCTGAAAAAGAGTTTTTTGGAACTACCTTCTCGCGTGAAAGCGATTACCTCTACTACGTCGTCAGGGAACGCAACAACACAATTGGCATTCTTCATCGCGTCTCACTGCACAATGGTGAGCAAGCGAGGCTGATTGTAGATATCGATAGTCCGGTCTCAGTTTCGCCGGACGGCAAGCAGTTAGCATTCGTTCGCGGATCGATTGGCGGCAAACGTGCTCTGCTGCTGGCGAACGCCGATGGCAGCGGAGAGCGGACCCTGGTGCCGCCGACGGTGCCGGCGGCGTGCTCGTTTGCGGGCGCGGCGTGGTCCCCGGATGGCCGGAGCATAGTCTGCGGCGTGGGCAAGTCTGATCAAACAGGCTTCTACAAAACTGTCATAGCGGTGGACGCCACCGACGGATCCGTGAAGCCGATCACCAACCAAAAGTGGAGAGAAGTCGGGCGCATGACCTGGCTACCCGACGGCTCAGGTCTAATTTTGAATGGGTCTGAAAATGGACGCAGGTCTCCTTCCCAACTCTGGTTTCTCTCGTATCCGGGTGGCGAAGCGCGCAGGATCACCCATGACTTACAGGAATACGAGGGCGTGAGCCTCACCAGCAACGGAAGCGTCCTGGTGACCAGCCAGAAACAAACGATTGCCGGGATTTGGGCGGCGCCTGATGGTGACGCCAATCGAGCTAAGCAGATCTTGTCGAACAAGTACGATGGGGATGCTTCCGATTACTATAGTCGTTTCTCATGGACAGCCAACAATCAGATTGTCTTTACATCGCCCGCTCAAGATGTCCCGGGCATCTGGATGACGTCCGACCAGGCTACCGGCAATAAACAAATAACAGTCGATACCAGCAACAATCATTTTCCCGCCGTGACCCCGGATGCGCGCTATGTTGTCTTTCTGTCTGATCGTACGGGCGCGATGAATGTTTGGCGCAAGGAACTGGACGGCGCCAATGAAATGCAATTGACCAAAGGGCCGGACGATAGTTGGCCCTGGTGCTCGCCGGATGGTCAATGGGTCGTCTATCACAGTCTGATTCAGGGGAAGAGATCGTTGCTCAGGGTCTCGATTAACGGCGGCGAACCGCAACAGCTGACCGACTATTCCTCAGTCTGTCCCGCAGTATCGCCTGATGGCCGATGGATTTCATGTTATTACCGCCCGGAGGCGAAAGCGCCCTGGAAGTTAGGCATTGTCCCGTTTGACGGTGGACCCCCGGTGCAGTCCTTCGAAGTTCCCCCCGACGTGGTGTTTGCCTCGCTCGTGCGATGGACACCGGACAATCGAGCGCTGGCTTACGTCACGAGTCGTAACGGCATTTCGAATATATGGATTCAACCGGTGGGTGGAGGATCTGCCAAACAGTTAACCGATTTCAAATCAGACGAGATTTTTTGGTTCGACTGGTCGCCGGACGGAACTCAACTCGGCGTCTCTCGCGGCTCGGTAACCAGCGACGCCATCTTGATTAAGGATGTCAGTAACGCCTTCATGACCGGCAGATGATTGGATCCCGATGCTGCGCTGAAAAACCCAGGCCGCCCACAGTTCTTCGTCAATTTCATTCGATGACATGAACGTGAATGATTGATAGAATCACGGCTAGGCTGCCTATGATTGTCCGCTAAAAAGTGAGTTGCTCGCGGCTGGTAAACGCCGCCCACGTCAGTTCGCTTCTGAGTTGTATTTAAGGACGCGCGAGATGGTGTGGTAGCGCACAGGTGTGCAGTGACTCACTCATTCCAGAAGCGCTTGATCTAAGCGCATCTCCGTAATCTCTCGACAACAATAAACACCGCGAGGGTTTGGCTGCAGGGGCGATTGACAGGGCAAGGTATCAGAGCTACGCGAAGTTACAGAAGGAACTGACATATCTTGCCCGCAAGCAGGACATCAGAGCCGGGATCGCTGAAAAGAAAAGATGGAAGAAGCTATCGCGCGTGGCGAGCGAACGGGCACGAAGAAGCGTAGGTAGATCTGCGATTGATCATCTTTTGCGCGCCTTCGGAATATCGTGCTCCCTGCACGTCAATCTGCGCGGTGAGATTATCAATTTCGCGGAGATCGTCAGCCGTCAACTCCACGTTAGCCCCGTCGATGTTTTTCTTCAAGACGGTTGTCGTTTCTGGAATGGGCACGATCCAGGTTTTTCTGGGCCCGCACCCAGGCGAATCGTTTCTGGAGCCCTTTGTGAACGCCGAAGGCGTTAGCAAATTCCAGCCCAGGGCAACGCCCTGGGAACAGATGAGTTTTAAGTCTAAATGGAACTCTGAAAGAGTTCGCGAATTCAATGAGGTTTTGAATGTCTTTCCGCAACCCTTTCAGGGTTGGCATGGATCCATGGCCGGCTACCCCGGGGTAGCGCGCTGGCGCGCGCAACCCCGGGCTGGAATTTGCTAACGCCTTCGGCGTTACGGCCCAAACCGCCGGCGATATTCACTCGAGGACAGAACGCTATCACCATTTCAGCCGCAATGAATTGCGGTTGAAACTGTTCAGCTTGTTCACGCAGAAATTGTAGCCTGAGAAGTCGCGCGTTGCGGCGGGCGCTTCGTTCGTGCCAACGCCCCAATCTGCTGTTCCAACGCGATATTCGGTTGTGCCGCTCCCATCTTCGGTGTGCCAGATCGAGATTCGGCTGTGCTACCTCGAGATTCCGCTGTGCCAGATCGACCTTTCGTTGTTTCAGTGCGGCATCCGAACGTGCCAACTCCAGAATCCGTGTTCCAGTCCCATATTCGCTTGTACCAACTCCATCCTGGCCGTTCCAGCCCATATTCGGTTGCGCCAACTCCATAATCCGCCGTTCCAGTTCCATATTTGGGATTGCCAAAGCCATATTTCGTTGTTTCGAAAGCATCTCTGGGGTTTGCAATGTGGTACCGGCAGGATTTGCTGGGAAAGCTGGCCTGAATACTTCAGGATTGACTTGAATCTGACGGTCGACATCTGAAGTGCAACTCAATCTTCGTTAACAAACATTTAACTTGTGTTACCGAAGGCCGGTGCTAGGATCGCTCCCATGAAGTACAACCCAACAGGCCGAATCGTTCGGCTTTAACCCGCAACCTTCCGAAACTTCCTCTGCCAAAACAGATTGAGAAGTAAACCTTTAACCTCGATTTCTCTCTTGAAAGGAGAATATTCAAATGAACGAAAAGACAAGTAGACTTCACCAGATGTTCATTCGCATGCGCGATTTTGGTCGCGATCATGCGAATGAGTTTGCGGCGAACGGCCGCGCTAAACAGGCCTTTACGGCGCTCGACGGCATCATCACTGAGCTGGAAGAACACGCTGCCGCTCAAGTCTCGGGGCTCGGCCGTAAGCGTCATGGAAGTATTACGCGGGCCGAGTCGCGTGAAGATTTGCGCGACCTGGTGATGGCAGTCAGCCGTACCGCCGCAGTGTTGCACGACGTACCGGGCATTAGCGGTAACTTCGAGTTGCCGGACGCCGACTCTGATCAGGCGTGGTTAGCTCGGGCGCGGGCATTCGTTACGGATCTGCCGCCCTTTGTGGCTCAGTTTGAAGCGCAGGAGCTGCCGGGTCTGATTGCCGACCTGAACGAGAAGATCGAGGCTCTCGAAGCCGCGATCGAACAGCAGGCGAGCGGTACCAGCGCTCACGTTGAGTCGCGAGCTGCGGTCGAGGACGTGCTCGATCGTGGTTTAGACGTGCGACGCACGCTGGATGTGGTTGTGAGGAACAAGTACGAGGACGATCCGGTGATTATGGCCAAGTGGGCCAGCGCCCGTCACATCGTGCGCGCTGCGGCGAAGCAGCCGGAGCCACCCACCCAGCCACCAACGGCCACGCCCGCTCAGTAAACAACCAAACACACATAACCGATCGGAAGTGTTACCCATTCACCCGCTGCAGCGGGTGTTTTTTTGTCGTGGGGTGCCTACGCGAGTATCTCGCGTGGGGTCCCGGATGCGACCGGATTCCTAGCAACGCCGAAGGCGTTCGGAAATTCCAGCCCAGGGCAACGCCCTGGGAACAGATGAATTTAAGTCTAAATGGAACTCTGAAAGAGTTCGCAAATTCAATGAGCGATTTGAATGTCTTTCCGCAACCCTTTCAGGGTGGGCATGGATCCATGGCCGGCTACCTCGGGGTAGCGCGCCGGCGCGCGCAACCCCGGGCTGGAATTTGCGAACGCCTTCGGCGTTAAGGCCCGAACCGCCGGCGATATTCGCTGGATGACAGGAATGCCTTTACCATTTCGGCGGCGTTGAAGTCGCCGTTGAACTGATTCAGCTTGTTCAGCCAGAAGTTGTAACCCTGGAAGTCGAGCGTGGCTTCCGGCGCGTCGTTGGGATTGCGTCTCAAATATCCGAAGTACTGCATCAGTACGAAGGCGCGGTTGAATTCCTGCTGGGTCAGGGTCGAATTTTCCGCGACGCGTCGCAACGCTCGCGCGCGAGCAGCCGTGTCGATTGTCGTCGTCGCCGTTCCGAATTCGGCAACCGCGCCGGCACGGTCGGCGCTCGAAGGTGTGACGCCGGCATTACCAAACAACGTATCGACGAAAGTGCCGGGTGACATCGAAGTTGGGAAGGCGTTGATGAATCGGGCGCGCTGCACGAAATCATTCGCGTAGGCCTGCTTGTTGGTGTCCAGCACGCTTTGCCATCCTGTAACCCCCACGACTACACCTTGTCCAACCTGCTGCGCGTCCGGCAGGAAATCGCTCAGCCGCACCGGCACCGGCGCATTCGGTAGGTTGCCGAACGCCGCTTTGTAGAATCGATAAACCTCGTAGCCGCTGTCCTGGAACTCAATCGAAAGGAAGAACGCGCCCGATGTGTTCACTCGCGCGGCTTCGATGCAGGCGGCGTTGGTTCCGCACTGCGTGATTTGGCCAGTCCAGAAAGCCAGGCCACTGGCGTCAGCTTCACGATTCAGGAAGTCGCGATAGTTCTGCACGACGAAAGTGTTGGTGTCATCGATGGCGTTGGTGGTGAGCGAACTAGTGTCGCCGAAAACTGTGAACCTGAACGCGGGACTCACCGCCACGCCGCCGGCCGCAGCCGAATCGCGAATGTACCAGCGGCCGAAGAACGACTGACCAACCAGGGATGAGTTGCCGGGAATCAATAAACTCGCGGAGCCAAATCCCTGACCGGCGCCGTTGCCTGACAAAGTCAGACTGATTCGGGCGAACGATCCGGTGGCGGGAATAGTTGCGGTCGCTCCGGGATCATTACTGTCGATCACCAGCACGGCTTGCGCGCCGCCGAGCGCATTGGAAACGCCGACGCTAAAGCTCGTGTTGCCCACGAGCGGTGGTTCGACAGCGACCGGTTGAGGGATATTGCCGCCTGTGCCCTGGGTGCCGCTGCCGGTAATCGTCGGAACGCGATTCGATTCGCTGTACAGAGTTGGACGATCAAACGGAGCGGTGCCGGCAATCACTCGCGGATCGCTCAAAGCGTTGCGCAGGAAAGCAACCAGATCAGCCTGCTGCTGGCCATTCAATCCCAAAGGCCGGATCAAGTTGTGATTGATATTCGGCGCGTCGAAATCACCGCCCCGATTGTAGAAAGCCACGACTTCTTCCAGCGTTTGAAAATGGCCGTCGTGAAAATATGGGCCGCGCAAACCGACGTTGCGCAGGCTCGGGGTGCGGAACTCGCCGATGTCGTTCTGGTTCCCGGTCACCTGAAAGCGGCCGGTGTCTTCCGTCTGTGGTCGTACGCCGATGTTGTGAAATTGATTGTCACTGAACAGCGTGCCCGCGTGACAGACGTTGCAGCCGCGATTATTGAAAATGCCCTGGCCCCGTTGTTCGGCGGCGCCGAGCGGCGTGATGTTTTGGGTAGCCAAATCGAACGGCGTGCGATCTGAATAGAGCGTTCGTTCAAAGGTGGCGATGGCTTCGGCGATGCGGACCGGAGTTACCTCGGACGACCCAAATGCTTCCTGAAATAATTCAGGATAGCTGCGGCTGTTGATCCAATCGCGCAGACCGGCGGGAACTGAAGGCGATAGTGCGAGCGGACTTGAATTCGCCATGCGCGAAGCAACATCGACCCAGGTGCGATTCACGTTGGCCATTTCAGTTGAGCTGACCGGAGGACCAAGCACCTGACTTTCGAGCGCTGCGCCATTTGGCAATACGACCGCGCCGCCGATCGGATCGGTGAACGTACCCGTCGCCCGTCCGTCCCAGAACAATGCGTTGGGTGAAAAGCCGGCGTCGATATACGAGCGCGACTTGCGCCCGGTCACCTGTTCGTGAAAACCGTAAAGCGCTGAGAATGAATAAGTGCCGTCCGGGTTGTTGCTGATGACGCCGGGAGAGGCGAATACGTCATCCGGTGTGCCAAATACATTATCGGCGCCGGCGTTTCGCGCCCGCACACTGCCGACGGCTGAACGCGAATCTGACCCTCCGTTCGCAGCGAAGTGACAGGTGCCGCAGGCAACGGTTCCGGTCGAAGATAACTGTTCGTCCCAGAAGAGCGTCTTACCCAGGTAGGCCTTGGTTGCAGTTACCAGGTTTCCCGCAGGTTGTGGTGGCGGATTCAGCGGTCCGGCTCCGACGATGTTACCGGTCGCGCGCGTGCCCGTATCTGACGCGCTCAGGGGGCTGACGAGGGCGCCGTTCTCGGCGCGCACCCAATAGAAGAATGTCTGACCGGCGGTTGCAGTCGTATCAAAGAAAGTTCCTTCGGCGGTCGTGCCGAGCGCCGTGGCCGTGCCCGAGTTGTTCGTCGTGTTGCGAAAGACGCGGTACAAGTTCGCGCCGCGCACCGTGTTCCAACTGATTCCTACCTTGGTGACGTAGGAATTGTCTGAGGCCGAAACCTCAGCCGGCGCCGTTAGCGATCCTGTTTGGCCGCTGGTTTCAGAGCCGGTCAGCAGCCGATTGGCGAGAATTAGCGTGGAGATAACCAACAACAGCCCAATGACAGATAACTTGATCGTCGTTCGCATAGTCCATCCTTCCAATGTCCGAGGAAGCTTCGGGGAACTACTTGGTACAACTTGTTGAGGCCCTGGCTGAACCCGTGATGTCCGGGGTGCGTATTCAGATTATTAGTCGCGCCTTTCGGAAATCTGTATGACCGTCAGACCAAAGTTTCGCGTCCGCGTGGCACAGACTTCAGTCTGTGATGATTGCAACGAAAAGGAATCCACAGACTGA
>JBIOZK010000184.1:0-3865 GCA_044870975.1 Pyrinomonadaceae bacterium | reverse complement strand
CTACCGCTCCGGGTTCTGACACGGGCACAATGATGGCTGCGCTCCTACGAACTAAACCCGCGTTTCTTCATCAGCGCTTCCACTTTCGGATCGCGGCCGCGGAAGTTGCGATAGCCGTCTGCCGGATCGATGGTGTTGCCGACTGAGAAGATGGACTTGCGCAGCCGATCGGCGACTTTGCGATCGTAGGGGCCGCCGGCTTCAGTGAAAGCGCCGAAGGCGTCGGCCGTAATCACGTCCGACCAGAGGTAGCTATAGTAGCCGGCCGAATAACCGTCGCTCGAGAACACGTGCATGAACTGCGGCAGGCGATGTCGCAGGACGATCTCATGCGGCATACCAAGTTCGGCAAGCGCCTCTTTCTCAAACGCGCGCGCGTCGATTTTCTTGTCGCCCAGTAGGTGAAGTTTCATATCGAGAATTGCCGCCGCAAGATATTCGACGGTGACGAATCCCTCGTTGAAAGTCTTCGACCGATCAATCTTTTCGACCAACGCCTGCGGAATCGGTTTTCCGGTCTGATAGTGCACGGCAAATTTTTGCAGCACCTGCGGCGTCGACAGCCAGTGCTCCATCAACTGCGAAGGGAATTCGACGTAGTCGCGCGCGACCGCGGTCCCCGACAGCGACGGATAGGTGACGTTTGAATTCAAACCGTGCAAGGCGTGCCCGAACTCATGGAACATCGTCGAAGCATCGTCCCAGGAAATCAGCAGTGGCTCGCCCGGCTTGCCCTTCACGAAATTCGCGTTGTTCGAAACGATCGTGGTGATTTCGCCGTTGACGCGCTCTTGTGTGCGATAAGCATTCATCCACGCTCCGGACCGTTTGCCCGCGCGCGCGTAGGGATCGAAATACCAGAGGCCGATGTGTTTACCGCTGGTCTTGTCGGTCACCTCCCACACGCGAATGTCCGGATGCGCGACCGGCACGTTGGTCGCCGGCGTGAATTTGAAATTGAAAAGTTCGCCGGCCACCCAATGAATCGCTTCGACCAGCTTGTCGAGCTGGAGATAAGGCTTCACCTCATTTTGATCGAGATCGTATTTCGCTTTGCGCACCTTCTCCATGTAGTAGCGATAGTCCCACGGCTCGATCTTGATACCGGAGCCTTCCTTGTCGGCCAGCGCCTGCATGTCACGCACTTCTTCATGGACGCGCGCGACCGCCGGCTTCCAAACCTGCATCATCAAATCCATCGCCCGGTCCGGCGTCTTGGCCATCGCGTTCTCGAGCCGCCAATGCGCATGCGTCTGATACCCGAGCAGCCTGGCTCGCTCTGCGCGCAGCTGGAGAATCTGCGGGATGATGGCGTTGTTGTCATGCTCGCCGCCGTTGTCGCCGCGCATGATGAACATCCGCCAGACCTTTTCGCGCAGGTCGCGCCGATCTGAATAAGTCAGAAACGGCTCGACGGACGAGCGCGTGTTAATGATCACCCAGGTGCCCAGCTGTTTCTTGGTGGCCGCCGAAGCCGCTTCCGCATCGCGCACCGATTGCGGCAGGCCCTTCAATTCGTCTTCGCTTTTCAACGCGATGAACTGGTTGTCTTCTTCAAACAGGACATTGGCGCTGAATTTGGTGAACAGACTGGCTAGCTCCTGATTGATTGCAGTCAGCCGGGCCTTTGCTTTCGCATCGAGCTTCGCGCCGGCGCGCACAAAGTTGGTGTGGTAGAGCCAGACCAATCTCTGCTGTTCGGAACTCAATTTCTTTTTTTCTGGCGAGTTGTAGATCGTCTCGATGCGGTGGAAAAGCGATTCATTCTGTGTAATTTGATCGTTGAAGGCAGCGAGCTTTGGCGCCATCTCACGTTGAACCACCTGAAACTCCGGCGTCGACATTGTCGAGCCCCAGATGCCGTAGATCGTACTCACGCGATCGAATGTGGCGCCGGCTTTTTCCAGCGCCACGATCGTATTGTCAAACGTCGGCGTGGTTGTCTGCTTCGCGACCTTCTCGATGTCCGCCAGGCTCTCGGCCATGGCCGATTCAAGGGCCGGTTTGAACAACGCGACCTGGACCTTGTCGAACGGAGGCACACCGCCGTAAGGCCCCACCCACTCCGCCAGCAGCGGATTCGGATCCGCGGGCGAGTTATTGGCGGTGGCAATGCGATCGAGCGAGTTATCAGTAGCCATCAATGCGGTGAGAGCAGCAACGAACAGCAGCACAAAGCTGCGGGTGATCAATTTGAACATAACGATCCATTCCTTTGATGAAGCGACAGCGTTTTGAGACGCCGAGACCAGATTTTCGACCGTAAGTATATTTGCCGACTCGGGCGATGTACAGCAGGACATTTGCAGCAATGGCATGAACTTTCAGACGGCTTGATGCCATACAGGCCGTTGCGAAACCGTACTCAATCTTGAAGCCTACAGCCGGACGTCAATCCAAAAACGCGCTCATCTCAACCGGATCGATTTTTGATTGCATGAGTCCTGAGGCGCTCTCTCCGGTTCATTTTTGGGAGGAGTATTATGAATTCAACAACACTACTGGTTGCCGTCGGAGTTATGTTCGCGATCGGCGTGATCATCGCCCTCATCGCTGTTATTTGGCTTTCTCTTCGCAGCCACCGCACTAAAGAATTGAAATCGCGGTTTGGCCCGGAATATCGCCGCGTCGCGAGGGCTGAAGGCGATGCCGCGCCGGCTGAGCAGGTTTTGTTGCAGCGGGAAAAGCGCGTGCAGAAACTTGAAATCAAGCCGCTCACGGAAACACAGAAGAGCGAATTTGCCGATATGTGGGAACACGCGCAGTCGGAATTCGTGGATGATCCGACTGCAGCCGTCACCCACGCTGATGTGCTGGTGCAGGAGGTAATGAACGTGCGCGGTTATCCGGTGTCGGAATTCGACCAGCGTGTGGCCGATGTTTCAGTCGACCATCCGGCAGTGGCGCAAAACTATCGACTGGCTCATGAAATCGCGGAACGCAACGAACGCGGCGAAGTCGGCATGGAGAAACTGCGTGAAGCGATGCTGCATTATCGAGCGCTGTTTGCCGATCTATTGCACGATGGAGGATTGCGGCCGGTAAGACAGGTGCGGCGCGTGGCCTAGGTCCAGCAAGCAGGGGGCAGAAAGCGGAAGGCAGAGAACATCGGCCAATCGAGTGATGTTTTACTGGCTGGTGCTTTCTGCCTGCTGCCTATTTCCTATTGCTGTGCCAGACCTTTTTCTTCACGCTTTTCTTACGCCGTTTCGTTCCGGTGCGGCGCGGAAGCTTTTTGGGATCACCGGTCGCAGCCTTTTCAACCACGCCGCCTTCGTCTTCAGCGATTTCCGCAAGCGTGCGTTTGGTGAAAACTGAATACGGCTGCGTCTCAGTGATATCTTCGCCGGCCTTCGCGTATTCGTCCTTGTGCTTCATCAGCAGCCACTGACGTTCGCGTGTGCGCACGAGGACAAACGAACCTTTCAGCTTTTTCCCGAGGAGCACAAACTTCAATTCGCCTTTCGCGAGCGCGCGCGAAACGTTTGTGGTTTCCTCAGGCGCGTAGACGCCGATGTCCCAAACCATCACCGTGCCGCCGCCATACTCGCCTTCCGGAATCACGCCCTCAAAGTCGGCATAATCGACCGGATGATCTTCGACCTGCATCGCCAGCCGTTTGACGGCCGGATCCATCGGCGGACCTTTGGGGACGGCCCACGATTTCAAAACGCCGTCGGCTTCGAGCCGAAAGTCGTAATGCAACTGCGTCGCGCGATGCTTCTGCACGACAAAGAGATTTCCTAATTCAGAGGTCTTCTCTTCCGGGCCGGGTTCAGGCGTTTTGTTGAAGCGGCGTTTCTTTTTGTATTCAGCGAGACCCATGAAACCTAGTTTCAGGTTTCAGGTTTGAAGTTTCAAGTTG
>JBIOZK010000183.1:0-11765 GCA_044870975.1 Pyrinomonadaceae bacterium | reverse complement strand
CCGGTCCGGTGCTGCGCGCGGGATTAACCGACGTGTTTGTTACTGGAATACTAACCAGGTGAATCAGCGTCAGTGCGAGGCCGATGGCGATTGGCGCCAGACCTTTCGGCGCGCGCGCGTCAGTTGCGCCGAGAATGACGATCAGGAAGAAGAACGTCATTACTACTTCAGTTACCAAAGCAGCTACGAGCGTGTAATTGCCCGGTGAATGATCGGCGTAACCGTTAGAAGCGAAACCACCGCTGAGACTGAACCCTGCTTTACCGCTGGCGATTAGAAAAAGGATTCCGGCGCCGGCAATGCCGCCGGCCAACTGTGCGATGACGTAAGGAAGAATGTCCTTCGCGGGAATCCGTCCCGCGGCGAAGCATCCTAAGGTAACCGCCGGATTAAAGTGGCCGCCGGAAACATGCCCGACGGCGTAAGCCATCGTTAGGACAGACAATCCGAAGGCGAAAGAGACTCCGAGCAGACCGATCCCGACCTGGGGGAAGGCCGCCGCGAGCACGGCGCTGCCGCATCCGCCAAAAACTAGCCAGAGAGTTCCCAGAAATTCCGCCGAGAGCTTTTGTGTCAGGTTAAATTCTTTCATCGTCAATCCTCCTGTGCGCGATAGCGGGAATGGATACGTTGCCTTGCAGGCGGGTCAACAGCGACTGCTGCAAGGCTGAACAATCCGAAGTCCGATTGAATTAATCGGCGACCAGTCTAAGCGTAAGAATGCTCTTGTCAGCGGCGATACAGCTGCCTCGGTGGGCCCGCCGTCACCGTCGCTGACTGGCGCCGCCGGAGATACCACGGTTCTTCAATAAGCGAATCTCAACCCGACGGTTCTTCGCACGGCCTGAGGCGCTGTCCTCTAATTCGCCATAACCAAATGGTTGAACCAGGCGGCTTAGCGATAACTTCTGTTCGGTCGCCAGGTAGTAGATGACAGCCTTGGCCCGTTGCTCGCTGAGATTCCGATTGTATTGAGTATTGCCGCGCGAGTCCGCATAGCCGACGATCTCCGCGACCCAACCGTTGCGGTCCTGCGTGCGCACCCAGGCGGCGGCCTCATCGATCGAGGCTTTCGCTTCGCGCGTAAGATTAGAGCTGCCGGTATTGAAGTACACCGTGATCGTCTTGACCGTGTCGTAATCATCGAGGCCACTGATGCGATTGTGCGCGGCGTCGGCACTGGTCTGGGCAACCTTCGCCGCTTCGCCGGCCTGATTCGCGGTTAGTTGCGCGGCCGCGGCTTCAGCCCGGGCCGATGCGGCCACGGCCGACGTTTCCTGTAACTGGCCCGCGAGCTTTTCCTGCTCCGCCTTTTGTTGCGCTAATTGCGATCTGAGCTCGGTCTCCATCGGATCGACAGCCGATCTCAGGGCTTGGGCGGTTCTTAGGTCCTGTTCGTCGAAGCGAATGTCTTTGGCCACCAGCTGGCCTTCTGCATTTCCCACCCCGTCGACTTCGAGTCGTAAGCCACGCATGAGGTCGGATTGTTCGTAGTCCCTCGATCCACGAAACAGACCCTTCTTGTGACTCTTTACTTTGGTTTCCGGCGTCAGGACTACGACAGTTTGGGCGCCGCCGGAGTTGTCGCCGAGCAGCAGCATCTGGCCGGAGCGTTTCGTCACGACTCCGCGGTATTTCTTTACCTTCTCGCCATTTGGGACCTTCTTGGTTTCGGGCGTTTGAGTAACGCCGCGGTTTATATGGGCAGTCGTTAGGGCGAAAGTCACTGCCGCGATCCAAATCACAATCGCCCTATGCGGCGAACTGTTGATTCTCAATTTTGAGGAACTCCCTTCGGAAATTGATTTCAGATCGGGACCGGCTTATGCACGGGGCGTGTTGGCGGCAGGCGACGGCTGCTTTTCACACGCGCGTATGTTATGCCTCCTGTCTGCCGCCGAAACTGTCAGTTTTGACAGGGCTGCGGAAAACTCACTTAGGCGACGTTGAGAATTTATCGATCCGATCCAAAAGCAACTGGTAAGGCTCAGGCGCGATGCTCACAGCTCCATAGAATGGCTTGTCGTTGATTGAGATCATAAAGAGCACCATAGCCAGGAATCCTCCCATCAGGCCCACCAGCACCGCATGCATCTTTGCGTCATCAATCTTGAATAGGTAGGCGACGCCGATGCTAATAATGGCCCCGACCCAAATCACTCCCCACATGATGTTGGATAGACCGCTGGAGACTGCATGCAGACGCAGTCGGCGAGCATCGGCCACTCGATTGAATGCGCGTAATGATTCGCCATACAACTCCACCTGACCCGGCGTCTTCGGTTCATACGCAAAGAACTTGATTTGAAAATCGTTAAAGATTTTCGTCCCTTCATCCGGCACAATGCCTCGCTTTTGCTGCGCCCATTCCTGCTTAGTGACAACTTCCAGGTATTCGCGCAACTTCGCCGTTAGATCGTCGCGGAGCGGCGAAGGCAAGCCGGCCACATCTCGATACAATCCGCCGACTGCGGAAGCCTCCTGAGATACAAGGTCGGCGGCGCTCGAGTTTGTATTCCAAACGCCTACCGCAATCAGCCCGACCGTGATGCCGTAAAAGACACCGATTGCCTGCACCGTACCGCTGACCGCGTCATTGATGCCCTCGCTATAGTGAAAGCGAGGTAAGAGAAAACGGCGAGCGAGAAAGAGCCCGATCAACGAAAGGGTCTCGATAAAGACCACCATGACGATGGACGCAAATAATGGTCTGATTTCATAAAGCCAGATAGGCACGGGGATTCTCCTTTTTTAGTTTCTAGCTAGTTGTTTAGCCAATTCGGCGCGCCAGCTTTTCGTCCATTTCGGTCGGCTCGTCATCGCTGCCGCCGATTCCTTGCAGGTCACCTGACTCGGCCAGAATTTGATCGTCCAAATCAGGGAAGGCTCTTTTCAACGAGCTGTCGAGCATTGCCAGCTCCTTTTGCAAGATCGCGTGGCGGTACGACGGCAAAGTCTCAATCAAATTTTCTAACATCGCGCGCAGACGGCGCTGCACCTGAATGCTGTCGCGGCCAAATTGACGAATTTCCGTCGTGCCCAACAGCACGAAGTCTTCCCATTCCGGCGTGCGATAAATCAAGCGAACGTGGCCGTTATGGTCCTCTTCCTTTCCATCGGCCAATAGACGTTTCCCGACGTCTCGCAAGAGATGGTGGATTTGATCGATGGCCAATACCGCCGTCGTGGGATCGTTTATGGCCGGCGACAAAGCCTTGCTGGCGACGTCGACGATAATCCGGAATGCAAACATCGGGTCCTGCTCAAGCGTGCGTTCGTGGCCGATGGCGACGGAACTTTGTAAATCGCTGTCGGACAAGGATGGTGCGTTGCCGAAGACGCGAAAGATGGGATCTCCGTGGGCTACAAAGTCGCCAACTTGCGGCATGAGTTCAATCACGCAATTGGCTTTGGTTGCTTTATTGACGACACCAGCCATGTCGAATGCCAGCACCGCGCCGTCCGTGTCATTTGAGATCACTCGCGGCTCGAACTCGCGTGGCAGCTTGAAAGGCTCCGGTAATTGCGAGTCGGCTGTGCGGAACGCGGGGTAAACCGTGCGGATAACTTCGCGGCCCGCCAGGCCCACGCGTCGCAGAGCCGAGCTGGGCCGTAACATTTTGCCCATCGTGTCGGTGAAGACAATGAATAATGCGAGACTAACCAGGAATCCATAGGCGGCGACGTAGCTCGCGATTAACGGTACGGTTTTTTCTATGCGGACCAGCGTTGCGACCGAGAAAGTGAAGGTGAATACGAAGACCGCGAAGGCCAGCTTGCCGTACGGGCTGCGATAGATTAGCGAGATGATTCGCGGTGTCAACTGCGCGCTGGCTAATTGCACGGCGAGCAACATCGCCGACGATACCAGCACCACGAGTGTAAAGGTGGAAGCCGCGACGGTAGTCATAATCAAGCGCGCCGTGTCCGGACTGATCGCCGACTGCCAGCCCATCGCCGATTCGACCGAAATGAGCAGGCGCGCGATCACCAGCGCGACGATGATGCTCAACGTCGGCAGGATCCAAAGCGAGTTTCGCGCATAGAGCCGAACGCGATATTTGGACAGCCAGCTCATCCTGATTCACCTAGTTGACGGCGTACAGATCGAGTCTCCGGCCAATGCTAGGCCGCAGCCACCCGATGAATAACTGTTAGTTTTTACAGGCTTATGAAAAGAAAATGCCTGAGCATGCCGGCTACGACGACATGCTCAGACCGAGGAAGCGTCACTTGTCGGAAATGACGCCTGGTATCAGAAGCGTAAAACGCCTCCGACAAATGGACCGTGCGAAGTGATGCGCAGGAAATTATTGTCGTTGACCCATTTATAGTTTTGATATTTGTAGCCACCGACCACGCCAAAATTCTTCGAAGCGAAATACTTTAAGCCTCCTTCGGCGTGGAACAGCCGGTCGTGGTGAAAGGCGATGCCTCCGATGTTGCCGAAGATGTTGACCTTCGGCGTCGGGTCGTAGTCCATATCGCCGCCGACTGTCGCGGCGAACTTTTTGATCGACCCTTCTGTTTTTCGGCTGCCGCCGCTCAAAGTGGTTCCCGTAAGGTCGAGATTGGTTGGTACCACGCCCATATCGACCATCGGGCCGATGCGAATTTTATCGTTGCCCCAGCGGTACGCGTACATACCCTTGAAGGCGGACTGTCGCAGGTTGCTCTCGATGGCGGCACCCGCCACGTACGTTTCGCCCATGAACGTGAAACTGCGGCCGATGACCCGGGTGCGATCCCAATCAGTGTTGAAATACTCAGCGCCGAACTTGTGCTTACCGTCTTCAGAGCGGTAGGCATATTTAATGTCGAAGCCCCATTCGTTGCTGAAATCAGTGTCCCGGTTGAAATCGATGGTTGAGCCGGCTGCGCCGGTGCCGGAGAAATTCGCTTCGCCCGAGGGGACGGCAACAGTCGCGCGGATCTCGATTTCGTGCTTCGGTTTATCTGCCTGCGCGAGCGCAGAGATGCCAGCTACTAAGAGGATTGCGATGGCGACGATACTCAATTTGAGATTATTCATTAAAAATCCTTTCAGGGGTTTTCAGTTAACTTGGTTTGGGGAACTGTTTGAACATCTTGTCTACTGATTTTTTGATTGGCTCCTCGACGCGTTTCGCATCTTTCGCAGGATTGCCGGACGGTCCATCCTTCAGGATTTGCGTGGCACTCGCGCGCCACACACTGCTCTTGCTCTTGCCATCTATCAGGTCGACGACCAGCGTTCCTTTAGTGACTGGCCAGCTTTGCGAGCCGACCGCAATCCCGTTGGAGTTGCCGCTGCCCATCGAATTCGACCAGCTCGGGTGGCCAATCTGAATGTCGGTGTTGGTGGCCGCGAAGTACACCACGGTTACGTCGGCACCATCCTCAACTTTTGTTAGACCCTTGGCCCCCAGGGCCTGTTCGATTGCGTTAATGATGGCCGCCTGGATGATCGGATTTCCCGGCGGTAGAGGCTTGTCCCATTGGTAGGTTTTGTACCTGGTAAGATCCGCGTTTGGGTCGGCGCCAACCTTGACCTTCTGAGCCGCTACCGTTCCCACGACAACCAGGGTTATCACCAGTGCAATAAGTTTCTTCATGGCACTCCTGCTGAGCTACATCGGGATCTTAAACATCTCTTATCACATGAATAACTGTCAGTTTTTACAGTGCGGCGCGGACTGCCCGGGGCGTCAACTGTAACAATTGACAGTATCGGCGCTCGTCACGCTCACCTACTATCCTGTTCGAGCATTTTTGGATATTTAAGGCCTGAGGTACTCGCGAGATGAAATTTAGAAGACTTGTTGTCGCCCTCTTCGCGCTGGCTGTCGCGTCGTCACTGACGGGCAGCGTTTTTGCCCAAAACAAGAAGAAATCTGATTTTAAAGAGGTCTATACGGGCACGCTGATGAATACGAACGGCCCCATGCGGACGACCTCATTCAATCTGAGCATTAAGGACTACACGTCGGACGATACCGCGCAGCTTTACCTGTCGATGCTGGTGGAAGGCGACCAGTTTGATCTCCTGAACAAAATAAAGAACGACGATTTAGGATTCATGTCGGCATCCGGCAGTCTGGGCCGGCGTCTTCTGATTGTGCGGCGGCACGAACTTCCGGATGGCAAGTCGCGCATCATTGCTGCTTTCGAACGATGGCAGACGTTCGGTGAGGTTCGCGGTGGCTATCGAGTTTCAGACTATCCGTTCGGAGTGATCGAAATCGTGGTGGATGCGAAAGGCAAGGGCAGCGGGACATTCATCGCGGCGTGTGCCGTGGACATGAAGAAAGACAAGAAAACCGGAAAGTACAGACTGGAGCTGGAGAATTTTGCGACCTGGCCGCACAAGGTCATGGGCGTAATCAAACGTAATTAAGTTTTAGGCGGCCAGAGCCGCCGAACGACAGCGTGCGAGAACAGCGGAGGTTCGATCGCACAACAGGAGGGAGGGGCTTAGCGCGATCTTTGGCGACAAGAGAGCGCAATCAAACACCCCTTCCGGTGGGCCGAGAGCACACGGGGGCTGACTCGGCCCATCATTTTTTTGCCCGCTGTACCCAGAACCGGAGCGGTTGGGATGGTCATCCAAGCACCTTCGCTAACGAAATCCTTTGCCAGGCCCGAGATCGTTTAATGCCAATCCCGAGATCGTTTAGAGGCGGGCTACCGCCCGCCAAACCTGCTCGTCACTCGTCATATCCAGTTGATCCCGCCGGCTTTCGTACGCGGAATATGTTCATAAGCTCAGAATCTGAAAGAAGGCGGGCAGTAGCCCGCCTCTAAACGATCATTCGGCCAGGTTGGACGCGAGCGCGCGGAGCCAAGCGCGTCTTCCGAAGCGCATGGGCGTTGGTGGAAGCCACTTGATCGGGTCGCTACCGCTTCCCGTTCTGTCACACCTTATTTCGCCGTGAAGTCAGCGGTGATGGTCTTCTTGGTCACTTTGTTTATGACCTGAAGCTTTAATGACGCAATCGATTTGCGATCGTCAGTGAGAATTAGCTTGCCGCCACCATCGAGGTTGCCAGAGACCGAGCCACCCGAGATCTTGAGGTCAATCGTCTTTTCGTTTTCGTTGGCGCGCGACCAGGTGCCGTTGATGAAGATGGTGATGTCGGTAATCAGGTTGATTTCAATCTTGCCGTCCTGAAAACCCTTTGCCACCACAGCATTCAACTGATATTCCTCTTTGCCGAGCTTGATTTTGCCTTCACCGCTGGCGTTGACAACCAGCGACGGCTGCGGCTCCTGGGCGAACCCAACGTTGCCAATGGCCAGCAGGGCGCAAAAAGTGAACGCAGCAAGTGCGGAATGTTTTCGAATCATCATGGCGACCCCTTTCGAAGGCGAACTATTCTGCGGTCTCGAGAGAGACTGATTTCTGACTCTAAGGTCATCAGAGAGTCACCGGAAACTGTCACTTTTTACAGTTGTTACCGCGAATGACGAAATCAACCGCGGTCGTTATTGCGAATTGGTGCGTCGCTGGACGCGCATCTGAAACATGGCGTTGATGATGGCGAAGACAAAGGCCGTCGATAATCCGCAAAGCAGCACACCCGTCACTCCTTCAATGCCGCCCAGCAGGCGCCAGGCGCGCGGCAACACGACATCGCCGAAACCAATCGTGGTGTAACTGGTGATTGAGAAGTAGAGGGCAGTCTCAAGATCCTGGAAGAGCGAATTCGCATAATAGAAGCCCGCCCAAATACCGATTTCCACCATGTGCAAAATTATGATTACCGTAAACGCAGCGAGCAGAAGGATCATATAACTCAGCATCCCCATCTGCTCCTTGCTCTTATCTCGTCGATCAAGCATCCAGTCGGCGAGCAAAACGATGCTGACAACGTGCAGCAGTAAGCAAACCGCGACGATACCAAAGGCGACAAGAAGTTCTTTGAACATAGACGGACTGGAATGGTCTCTCTGCGCGCATGATAGAGGCCCAATCGCACATCCCGCACTGTCAATTTTGCCAGTTGTAGCCCCCAAGGGCCGTGGCTAGAATCCGGCCGTATCCTGTGCTTTTTGTGTAGTTACAGGATCACGATAGCAGTCGTTATCTCTCTTAATATCCCGACGCTAGAAAAGGAGTTTCGCCATGAATCGTCGCCTGCAGCGTAGCTTGTTGTTCCGAGCGATCCTGCTGCTCAGTCTGTCTCTATTCGGATTCGCTTGCAGTAAAAAAGACGCTGGCAAACCGGCGTCTGCCGCGAACACTCAGCCGCCCACGGTGGTCGTCGCGCAAGTCGAACAACGGACCGTACCCATCTACAGCGAGTTTGTCGGCCAGACTGAGGCCAGCCAGACTGTCGAAGTTCGCGCGCGGGCCCAGGGCATGCTTGAAAAGGCCTTCTTTACCGAAGGTGCGTTGGTCAAGAAGGGACAGATCCTCTACCAGATTCAAAAGAGTGAATATCAGGCCAAGGTTCTGGCCGCGAAGGCGAGTGTGGCCAAAGCCGAAGCTGATCTGGCTCAGGCCAGGGAACGCGTCGATGTAATTCAAGCCGAGGCAAAGTTGGCAGAGGCTAATACCAATCACAGCCTGGCGCGCTCAGATCTGGCGCGATATGTTCCGCTCGCCAAACAGAATGCAGTAACTCAGATCGACCTGGACGCTGCGCGGGCGAAGGAAGAAACCGCGAAGGCGGAAGTGAATGCCGCGAAGGCCACTCTCACGAACCGGACCGCCGCCGTTAAATACAACATCGAGCAAGCGGCTGCGGCGGTTTCAGCCGCCAAGGCAGACCTGCAACTCGCCGAGATAAATCTCACCTACTGCACCATTTATTCTCCGATCACTGGGATCATCGGTCTGCAGAACGTTAATGTGGGCAACCTGGTTGGCAAGAACGAGCCAACGCTGCTCACAACCATTTCTTCATCAGGTAACCTGGACGTCGACTTCAGCATCAGTGAGGCCTACATGCTGCAACTGACAAAGTCAGGCAAGGCCGGGTCGAGAAGAGGCGCTGCGTTTCAATTGATGCTGGCAGACAACAGCGTCTACGACCAGGAAGGACGCTTCTCGGTTGTTGATCGCACTGTCGATCCCAAGACGGGCACCATCAAGGTCAGAGCATCGTTTCCGAATGCCTCCAACCGGCTTCGCCCGGGCCAATTCGCTCGCGTGCGCGTCGCGGCTGAGGAGCGCGCGGACGCGATTCTAGTCCCACAAGTGGCCGTTCAGGAGCTGCAGAGCGCCAAGTACGTTTTGGTCGTCGACCCGGATAACAAGATCGTGCAGCGGACTATCACGGTTGCCGATCGGATCGATGACTCATTCATCGTCACCGACGGGCTGAAAGCGGGTGAGCGGGTGGTGACCGAAGGTGTTCAGAAAGTTCGGCCAGGCATGGTAGTCAAGCCGACTACGACTGCTGGAGGTGCATCCTAGATGGGGAAATTCTTCATCGGCCGGCCGATCGTCGCCATCGTTATCTCGATCCTGATCGTCATGATCGGGGTGGCCACGATGTTGAGTCTCTCAGTCGAGCAATATCCTTTTCTCGCGCCCCCGAACATTCGCGTAACGGCTAACTATCCCGGCGCGGCCGCAGAAGCAGTTGAAGGATCGGTGGCCACGCCAATCGAGCAGGAAGTCAACGGCGTCGACAACCTGATCTACATGAAGTCGTCGAACACCAGCGACGGCCGCATGTTGCTCGACGTCAATTTTCAGGTTGGGATGGATCAGGACACGGCCAACGTGCTCACCCAGAACCGGGTCTCGTCGGCGCAGGCCCGTTTGCCGGCCTCGGTCACGCAACAGGGCGTCACGGTAAAAAAGCAGAGTCCCAGCATCCTGATGCTGATCTCACTCTACTCGCCCAAAGACTCGTACGACGCCAATTTTCTTATCAACTATTGCGGCATCAACCTGCGCGACCAACTGCTCCGCATTCCCGGCATTGCCCAGGTGGATCTGTTCGGTGGCACCGACTACGGCATGCGAGTCTGGATGGACCCGGACAAGCTGGGCAAGCTCGGACTCAACGCGTCAGATGTGATCGCGGCCATCAACGAGCAGAACATCCAGGCGCCCGCGGGGAGGATCGGCGGTTCACCTGCGCCCAAAGATCAGCAGTTCACCTATACGGTCAGCGCTCCCGGTCGCCTGATCACGGCCGACGAATTCGAAAACATCATCGTCCGCCAAAGTGGCGAGGGCGCCGTGGTTCGGATCAAGGACATCGGGCACGCTGAACTCGGCTCGCAGGATTACAACTCTTTCGGCAGGCTGAACAGCAAGCCGGCTGGCGCCATGGCAGTCTATCTCCTGCCCGGAGCGAATCAGCTCAAGGCCTCCGAGGCGATTTACGAGACCATGGAGCACGCCAAGGGCATATTTCCGCCCGATCTGGATTACAAGATCGTTTACGACACGACCCCCGCCGTCGAGGCGTCGATCCACGAGATCGAGAAGACTTTTGTCGAGGCGCTGATCCTGGTAACGCTCGTCGTCTTCATCTTCCTGCAGAACGTGCGGGCCACAATCATTCCGCTGATCACTGTTCCGGTTTCGCTCGTCGGAACTTTCATTTTCTTTCCGCTGCTCGGCTTCTCGCTCAACACTCTCTCGATGTTCGGTCTGGTGCTGGCCATCGGGATCGTGGTGGATGACGCCATCGTGGTGGTCGAGGCGGTCATTCACCACATGGAGCATGGATTGGCGCCCAGGGAAGCGACCATCAAGGCCATCGAGGAAGTAACCCAACCGGTAATCGGCATCGCCCTGATCCTTTGTGCGGTGTTCGTGCCCGTGGCTTTCATTGGCGGCTTGACCGGACGAATGTATAAGCAGTTCGCTCTGACCATCGCGATCTCGGTTCTGATCTCGGCATTCAACGCACTCTCATTGACGCCCGCGCTCTGCGCCATGCTGCTTAAACCGCACAAACCGATGCGGGGACCGCTGGGCGCTTTCTTCCGCGGCTTCAACAAGGTGTTTGACGTGATCACCAACGGTTACGTGAAGACCTCGAGCATCCTGGTGCGTAAGGCGATCCTGTCGCTCATCGTCGTGGGCGTGGTGGTAGTGGGTGCAGGCTTTTTTGGCAGCATGATCCCGGCCGGATTTGTACCTGAGGAAGACCAGGGAATCGTCGGTGTCGGAGTCCAGCTCCCGCCCGGCGCGTCGCTGCAGCGCACGGACGAGTTAATGAAGAAGGTAGAGGCGATCGTCGCCAAGACCGCTGGGGTGGAATCCTATCAGACGGTCGTTGGCCTGGGCATTGTCACCAACACCTACCAACCGAACTACGGCACCATCTTCATGCGATTAAAGCCGTGGGAAGAGCGCAAAGATCCGAAGGAGAAGGTAAAGGGCATCATGGCGTCGCTGGGAAAGCAGTTTACCGCCATTCCAGAGGCGATCGTTTTCCCGTTCAACATCCCGACGTTGTCAGGGTTCGGCGCCTCTGCGGGATTCAACTTCCTGCTGCAGGATCGCAGCGGCTCCATGAGCGTCCAGCAACTGGGTGAGATGACGCAAAAGTTCCTGGCCGCAGGACGAGCGCGGCCGGAGTTGGCAAATCTGAATACCTCTTTTGATCCAAACTATCCGCAGATCAAGGTGACTCTGGATCGCGAAAAGGCCCGGACGCTGGGCGTACCGGTGGATGAGGTTTTCAAGTCGATGTCTTCTTTCCTGGGCGGAGCTTTCGTCAACGACTTCAATCGTTTCGGTCGCCTGTATCGCGTCTATGTTCAGGCGGACTCAGGAGCGCGACTGAGGCCCGACGACATCGGTAAGATCTACG
>JBIOZK010000182.1:0-18503 GCA_044870975.1 Pyrinomonadaceae bacterium | reverse complement strand
CCGCTTCGCGGACGGCTGAAAACCATAGACATGAAGACGGTCCTTCAGTCGTCCGCTTGCTTTGCGGACTCGGTTCCCAGCGCTAAAGCGCTGGGCTATTGCCATTCGTCGGCTTCGCCGACTTTTGCAGCAAAGCCAATTTCCGCAGTATTCATGATGATTTCACCGCCGCTATCGGGTCAGCACAACGGGATTTTGGAGTTGGAACAACGGGATTTGGAGTTGGAATAACGGGATTTGGGGTTGGAACAATGGGATTTGGAGTTGGAACAACGGGATTTGGAGTTGGAACAATGGGATTTGGGGTTGGAACAATGGGATTTGGAGTTGGAACAACTGGATTTGGGGTTGGAACAATGGGATTTGGAGTTGGAACAACGGGATGTGGCGTTGGAACAATGGGATTTGGCGTTGGAACAACGGAATTTGGCGTTGGCACAACGGGATGTGGCGTTGGCACAAGTCGGTTTGGCGCGGGAACAGATTTCTGGTCAAGAATCGCAATTTCGAGTGCGCCGGCAGAATCCCGATTTATCGGGGCGACGACGGCGCGTTGGATAGTCCGCGTATATTTGCGTCAAAATGGCTTTGCCCAGAAAGTACGCATAGAGTTTCTATCTCGAGCGCGGATCGGGTTTCACCACGAGCGGCGCGGTTTGGCTCTTGCCATTAACGATCAGGCGCACGGTGTAAGTGCCTGGCAGCACGAGTTGCGCGCCGCGGCCGAAACCACCTCCGCCACCACCA
The DNA here is from genome assembly GCA_044870975.1 of Pyrinomonadaceae bacterium. Classification (GTDB taxonomy): domain Bacteria; phylum Acidobacteriota; class Blastocatellia; order Pyrinomonadales; family Pyrinomonadaceae; genus UBA11740. Next base: position 17,756 of record JBIOZK010000182.1, on the reverse strand, counting down.
CCGCCCGGCCCGCCTGCGCCTCGTTGCGGCGGCGTCGCGCGAAAGTCCCAAAGCCATCGATGCATGCCGGCAGAATCAGGCAAGGGCTGCTGGGTTCGCGCCCAGAACGGTGGATAGTTAAGCCGTTCAGGATCGACAGGCGGGAACTTGTCGTCACTTGAATACTTCCGAATGATTTCACCAGATGGATCGATAATCTCCAGCGTGACCGGTGCGGTAGCATTTCGTCGCAAGTAAAAGTCGATCATCGCGCCGTTCGGTGGGTTATCGGCGAGCGGTTCATCGCGCGGTTGCGGCGTGCCGTTGTCGCTGCCGGTCAGCACCTCGATGGCTTCGGCGGGCTGAAACAGCACTGCGTCTTCGCGCGCCATGTCCTTTGAAAGCTGTCGCAGTAAGCTCATGTTGTCGAGCACCCAGAAACCGCGACCATGCGTCCCGACGATTAGGTCGTTATCTTTGAATGCGAGGTCTCGCATCGAGGCGGGCGGTAAATTGAGTTGTAGCGATTGCCAGTGATCGCCGTCGTCGAATGAGACGAAGACGCCGCGTTCAGTGCCGCTGACCAACATGCCGCGGCGTTGCGAGTCTTCTTTCACGGTCTGCACGTAGATGCCTTTCGGCAATCCGTTGGTAATTTCGGTCCAGGTTTTACCGCTGTCACGCGTGCGAAAAATGTGTGGTTCGTAGTCGCCGAGTTGATGACGTTCGACTGAAGCGTACGCTTCCTTCACGTCGAAGTGCGAAGCGTCGATCATGGTGACCTTGCTCCAGGAGGTGAGCGCCGGCGGGGTCACGTCCTGGAAAGTTCGGCCGTCGTCATTGGTCATTTTGATCAGGCCGTCATCGGTGCCGACCCAAACCACGGCCGCTTTCAAAGGCGATGGCGCGATGGTGTAGATGACGCCGCGGCGCTTTTCGATGGGCGCGTCGGCCGCCGCCTCCGCGTTCAGGTTCGCCGGCACGCCGGGATCTTCGCGGGTCAAATCACCACCCAACTGGGTCCAGCTCTCACCGCCGTTGGTCGTTTTGTATAGATACTGGTTCGCGTAATAGAGCGCGTGCGGATCGGCTTTCGAGAAGACCAGCGGCTGAGTCCACGCGTGGCGGAATTGAACATTAGTTTCTCGCCCGCCCGGGCCGCGCGTTTCCGGCGAGACGTTCTTGGTTTCGCCGGTCAAGACGTTGCAGCGAGTGACGGTTCCGCCGAAGAGAATCTCAGGATGGAGCGGATCGGGCGCGGTATATCCCGATTCGCCGCCGGCGCACAATCCTTCCCAATCACGCAAAGATATTTCCGAGTGACGACTGCGCGAAGGTGAGCCGACCGAACCGCTGTCCTGCTGCGCGCCGGTGACCCAGTAAGGGAAGCGATAGTCGGGTGCGACGTGATAAATCTGCGCGGTCGCCTGGTTGTACCAGGAACTCCAGGTGACGGCGCCATCGACGCTCACGATGGTTCCCTGGTCGCTGGCCATCACCATCCGTTTCGGATCGTCGGGATTAATCCAGAGCTGATGGAAATCATCGCCGGTCGGATCGCCCTTGATGGCCGTCCATGTCTTGCCCGCATTGGTCGAGCGGTACATGGAAGTGTTCATGACGTACACGATGTCGGCATTTTTCGGATCGGCGGTGATCTTTTCGAAGTACCAACCGCGGCCCCAGAGGCGTTGGTCGCTGGAGAGTCTCGTCCAGGTGACACCCGCATCGTCCGAGCGAAAGACACCGCCGAAATTCTTCGTCTTTTGGGCGTTCCCGGGATCGTCTTTGTCATTTACAAAGGCATCGACAACGGCGTAGATGCGATTGTGATTGGCGGGCGAAACTGAAATGCCGATGCGTCCGCGACCTTCGCTGGGAATGCCTTCGTCGATCTCTTTCCAGGTGTTGCCGCCGTCGGTTGATTTGAAGATGCCGCCGCCCGGGCCGTTCGCCGGCGTGTAGATGAACCAGGGTGGACGCCGGACGTTCCACATGGTGGCGTAAACAATCTGCGAGTTAACCGGATCGAAATTGAGATCGATCCCGCCGACGTCGTCGTTCTTGAATAAAACTTTCTGCCAGGTCGCGCCGCCGTCCTTTGAGCGATAGATGCCGCGGTCTGGGCTCGAGGTATAGACGTTGCCGAGCACCGCGACAAGGACGAGGTTGGGGTTTTTCGGATCGACGATCACGCGGCCGATCTGTTTCGTGTTCTCGAGGCCGATCTGCTTCCAGGTTTTGCCGGCATCGGTAGATTTCCACATGCCGTCGCCATACTGAATGGAATCACGCATGTCGGCTTCGCCGGTGCCGACGTAGATGATGCTCGGGTTCGAAGGCGCGATGCCGATGGCGCCGATCGAAGCGGATGACGTTGAATCGAAAATCGGATTCCAGGTGCGCCCGGAGTTGATCGTCTTCCAGACCCCGCCTCCGACGGAGCCGAAATAGAACGTGTCCGGTTGGCCGGCGACACCGCTGACGGCATTGACGCGGCCGGCGCGGAACGGACCGATCATGCGCCAGCGCAAGCCCGAGTAAAGACTGGCATCGTATTGTTGGGCGGAAACTATTGGGGCAGCGACGCTCAGTAATAAAAGAGCAGAGGCGACAGCGATTGTTTTCAGTGTGATCCGACGGTGATCAGACATGAATGGTGCTCCGTAGCTTTGGAATGTTTTGTTAACCAGAAAAAAGGTCTCCAGCAAGATACTTCAATCCGGTATCAACTGCTACCGTGGCTACCGTGTGGCCGGGCCCTAGTTCAGAGGCGATTCGGACTGCGGCGGCGACGTTAAGCCCGCTGGAAATGCCGGTGAAGATTCCTTCTTCCTTCGCGAGTCGCCGCGCCATGGCGCGGCCCTCAGCTTCATCGATTGCGCGCGCTTCATCAAAGTAATCGGACTTGAGGTGCGGCGGCACAAAACCTGGACTGATGCCCTCGACGCGATGCGCGCCCCCGTGACCTTCGGTCAGCACCGGCGACGACGCGGGTTCCAGCGCGATAATGCGCGCGGCGCATCCGGCTTCTTTGAATGCGCGCGAGACGCCCATTAACATTCCGGCAGTGCCGACACCGCCACAGTAAGCATCGATCTTTCCGCCGGTTTGCACGATCAATTCGCGCCCGATGTGCTGATAACCTTCGATTGCGTCTGCGTTGTGGAATTGGCTGGTGTAGAAAGTATTTTCGTTCTCGGCGCGCCGCTCGGCTTCAGCCTTCATGCGCTGAAAAAGATCGGGCGTGAGTTTGCCGCCTTCGCTTTCGAAGACCTGAAGATCTGCGCCAAACGCACGCATCGTCTCAAGCTTCTCGCGCGCGAAGCCGTCCGACGAAATCGGCGTGAAACGGTAACCCTTGACCGCGCAGACCAGAGCCAGAGACGAGCCGGTGCTGCCGCCAGTGTATTCGACGACCTCCATTCCCGTTCGCAAGTCGCCACGAGCCTCGGCGCCTTCGATCATCGCCAGCGCCATCCGGTCTTTGTATGAACCAGTGGGATTGTAGTATTCGAGTTTGACGAGCACGTCGGCGCTGTTGGGCGGGACAATTTTGCGCAGCCTGACGACCGGCGTATTGCCGATGGCGCGCAGGACGCTGTCGACGATCGTTGGCGGTTGAGGATTTTCGTGTGTGGCTTCCATCTAAGTTTTCCTTCGGACGTTCTAAAGAATTGTAATGCGGAGGATCAGCGATTAATCTCGCGAGCTTTCAATCCTCGCACTGCACCTTCGATCATACGATTGAGTGCCGCGATAGATAGCCCGCCCTCGTCGGTTGGGGGAATGGTGGCAAATCCGATAGCCGAAGCTTTCGGATACCGCTTGAATATTTCTTCAAACAGACGGCCGAGCTGCTCACTCGATGGGCCGTTGGGAACTTTGTTGCCGTGACCCATGACTTCTTTGGGATCGAGGACGTCCATATCGATGTGAATGTAGATCTTATCTGTCAGCTTGCTCAGGCGATCGAGTTGGGCGAAGACGGCCGGGGTCAGGTTACGCACGTCGTCGACGCTTATCTGCTGAATCCTTGATTGATTAAGTAGATCCTGCTCCAACGGATCGACGAGACGCACGGCGGCCATGACACTGGCTTTGCTGCAAAAGTCGGCGAAGCCGACGAATGAGAGTAGCCCAGCGCTTTAGCGCTGGGAACCAAGGCAGCAATGGAACCGAGTCCGCGAAGCGGACGACTGAAGGATTTCTTCATGCCTATGGTTTTCAGCCGTCCGCGAAGCGGACTGCGAAATTCACCTGCCCTTGTCCCAGCGCTAAAGCGCTGGGCTATTGGCATTCAGTCCGCTGCGCGGACGTAGCCAATCGACTTTTGCAGCAAAGCCCATGACAATATGTTCGTCGGCGAGCGGGGTGTTCAGGCGGGCATCGATCCGCATTCGCTGCAGGGCGCGTCCAGTTGCTACCGCCACCGGCATTCCGCCCAGCGAACCACTCCGAGTAGTCTCCGGCGTGTTGAAGTCGGGATGAGCATCAAGCCAGAGCATGCCAATTTTCAGTGGCTTTCCCCCGGGCGCTGAACGTTGCAGGCCGGCAACCAGTCCCGGCATCGACGGACAGGTAGCCAGCAATCCGACCGTGAAATAACCGTCACGCTCGTTTTGCGCCACGACGTCTGAGAAGTGCCCCAGCGCCCAACCGAGTTTCTTCCACGCGCCATATTCAGTGAGTTCGGCCGGCGTCAATCCCACTTCCTGCACGCGGACAATCGTATTCATCCCCGCGAGAAGTTTTTGAACACCGCCGTTCGCCATGGTGTTTGGACCCACCGAAGTTCCAGTTGGCGAGAAGGGTTGTTTGACCAACGCGATGCGGACCTGGCCGTCGGGAGTCACATATTTCTGCGCGTGCGCCGGCACGAAGCCGAAGCAGATAATTAAGACAGTGAGGAAGAGTCCGCGCATTAAGATGACTCAACTCGATCCCGACTTCTTACTTTTGAGAGACAATGCGACGCCCGCTGTCAGGGCGCCAACCACAGCCCCGCTAACGGCGGCATTCGATTTACCGAGAATCAGAACCTGAAGGACTGCGGCCAGTACCGCGGCGATGATCGCGACCGAGATCACGATCAGCAGCAGTTTTCCTGTAGACATTGGCTTTGCACTCATAATGGACCTCCTGAGTTAACTGGATGACTACTCGTCGCGCGCGCCCCCGTTCGTCGCGTCATTGCGATCTTTCTTCGGATCTATGGTGTTCCATGGCGGGGGCTCGACGCCGAGCAGATGGTGAACGAAAAAGTCGAAGCGCTTGCGCTCGCCGTATTCTCCGCCGGGCGTATGGCCGGCGCCGGGCAACACGATCAAATCGAACATCTTGTTAGCTTTAATCAGCGCATTGACGACTTGCATGGTCGAAGCGGGATCGACGTTCGGATCCATTTCGCCGACTGAGAGCAGCAACGCGCCTTTCAATCGATAGGCGTTATCGACATTAGACGAAGCAGCGTACTCGGTCCCCAGCGGCCATCCCATCCATTGCTCATTCCACCAAATTTTGTCCATGCGATTGTCGTGACAGCCGGCTGACGACACGGCAGCTTTATAGAACTCGGGATGAAAGAGGAGAGCGCCGAGCGCGTTCTGGCCGCCGGCGGAATGACCGTACACACCGACGCGACTAATGTCGTAATAGGAATATTTGGCGGCGACGGCTTTGTGCCAAAGGATACGATCGGGAAATCCCGCGTCGCCCAGGTTCTTCCAGGCGACATCGTGGAAAGCTTTCGAGCGATTCGAGGTGCCCATGCCGTCAATTTGCACCACGATGAATCCGAGTTCCGCCTGTGCCTGCATCGCGGAATAGGGACTGAAAGATTTGGGCACGAACGAGTCCTGCGGGCCGGCGTAGATGTATTCGATCACCGGATATTTCTTTTTGGCGTCGAAGTTCGTCGGGCGGACGATGATTCCCCAGATGTCGGTTTGGCCGTCGCGGGCCTTCGCGGTGAAAACCTCGGGCGCGCGCCAGCCGGCTTTGGTCAATTCAGTGATGTCCGCACGTTCCAGCTCCATCGCGACTCTGCCGTCAGCGACGGTGCGCAACTGAGAGACCGTCGGCGAATCAACCCGTGAGAAAGTGTCGACATAGAACTTCATGTCGGAAGAAAAAACGACCGTGTGATTGGCGTCGCCTTCAGTCAGCGGCGTCAGACCTGAGCCATCGAAATTGATCCGGTAGTAGTAATTGAAGTAGGGATCTTTCCCCGGATACATGCCGCTGGCGTGAAAGTAAATCTGCCGTCTTGACTCATCGACCTTGTCCACGCCGCGGACGACCCATTGGCCTTTCGTGATTTGATTGCGCACGTGGCCGTCCTGGTCCATCAGATACAGATGGTTCCAGCCGTCGCGCTCTGACATCCAGATCATCTCGTTGCCGTCGCTGATGTCGTAGCGATATTTCTTTCCTGAGTAGCAGAAGAATGTCTTGCTGCTTTCATCGATGATCGTGCGCGGCTTTCCGGTGCCGGCGTCAACTTCGATGACCCGATAGAGTTGATGGCCGCGCTGGTTGTATTCGAAGGTGAAGCCGCGGCTGTCTTTCCGCCACACCAGGTTGGTCATGTCGTACGGATTTGGAAATAGCGAGCTGTCGACGACGATTTGCTGTTTATTGTCGATGGTGAAGAGCACCGGTTGTTCGACATCGACCGTGTCCCCGGGTTTGGCGTACTCGATCGTCCAGTATTTCGGTTGCTCTTGATCGGCGGGAGAAGACTCGACGTACTGAATCTTTCGGTGATAACCGGGACGAACACGATAAGCCGCAATCTTCTTCGAATCCGGCGACCAAACGATCGAATTGAACGCGTAGTAATTGCCTTCAGAACCATCGAAGCTAAGGGCCACGTCATCTTTACTGTCTTTTGCGCGAATGAAGATGTTGTAATTCTTGATGAAGGCTTCCCACTTGCCGTCGGGAGAAGGTTTGGGTTGATCGGGAGGACGCGTTACCGGAGGGCGAAACTGCGCCGGCGTGTTGAAGCCCTGGTTATTCGCGGGACCCAGCTTCGTGCATTTGTAATCACCAAGATTGCACTTCCAACGATTGTTCGCCGCGATGAATTCGATGGCTTGCTCGCCATCGACAAAGATCAGATTCGATCCGCCGGCCCCGACCGGAAGTTTTACCGCCGTGTATTTTTCGCCCGACGCTGTTGACAACGAGACGGCCAGCTTTTCGTGATCGAATGCAGGACGGCGCGTGAGAGTTTCAGCGTCAACCCAAATCACTTCGTTCCCGCCCTTGATGCTATGCCGGTACCAGAAATGATTGGTCCGCGGAATCCAGGTCACCGCGCCCGGAAGGTTGACCGTCGCGCCCTGAAACTTCTCTTGCAGCCCGCGTGCGCGTTCATAGTCGGCGAGGGTGCCCTGGGCGTTTGCCACCAGGGGGACCATGCAGAGGCTGGCAAAATAGATCGCCAGCCTGAACGGGGAATTCAGTTTTCTCATTGGAACTCCTGCGCCGAACCCGCGGGTTGGCATTAACGAGTTGCTTGATTGTTTTTGAACGTGACCTAAAAAGAATCGCATCGAGCTGGAAGCCAATCGCGGAGGCTCGCACCGCCGGCAAGACCTTCTAATCCGCAATTGCCGCGCAGCGGATCGTAGGCGCTCCGCTTATAGCTCTTCCAGTCGACGTTACATCGGGCCGTGCCCTCAGTCTTGGTGAAATAGATTTTCTTGTCGGCCAGGCCTTCGCTATCGGTGAAATAGACTCGCACGTCGGCCAGGCCTTCGCTGGATTCGTAATACCACCTGGCATTTCCCTGAGCGAGACCTTCGCTGGTTTCGACGTAGATGCGACAGTCGGCCGGGCCTTCGCTATCAGTCACGTAAACCTTGACGTCGGCCAGGCCCTGGGTGGTCTGTTTGTAGACCTTGAGCGCTGCGGCCCGCACTGGCACCAGCAGCGCCAGGACTCCGCTAATTATGGCTAACTTTAATCGCATGGCACTCCTACTCTTTCTAATCGCGATCCGATGATTTTTCATCCTTGCCATTCTTCTTGGGCAGTTCCGGCGCCGTGAAATCCGGCAATGGATCGCCCCAGATGTAATGGCCAAACCACGAAAGATTATGCTGCATCACCGCCCGCTGCGCTTTCGGTTTGGTGATCGGATGTCCGAAGCCTTTGTAGACGATCATGGTCACGGGGACGCCGCGGTTCTCCAGACCCTGGCGCAGTTCGTACGCATTCGCGATAGGTACACGCCGGTCGATTTCGCCGTGTTGGATGAGCGTGGGCGTCTTCGCAGTCTTGATGTAATTCATCGGCGAGGTCTTGGCGTAGATCGCCGGATCTTCCGCCGGATCGTTGCCGAGATAGTTGATGGTGAATGGCGTGATGTCGGTGTTGTAGTAATAAGTCGCCCAGTTGGAGATTCCGGCGCCGACGCTGATGGCGACGAATCGGTCAGTTGAAGTCGTGAGGAATGCCGAGATGTAACCTCCCTGGCTCCAGCCCATGCAAGCGACCTTGTTTTTATCAACCCAGCCTTTGGCGATGAGGTAATCGACACCCGACAAAACATCCCAGGCATCGCCCACCCCGAGATTGCGCACATTTAACTTGCGAAACTTCTCGCCGTAGCCGGCGCTGCCGCGATAATTAACTTTGAGAATGAGCGCGCCACGCGCCGCCCAAATGTCCGAAGGGTAATAGCGAGCGTCAGGCGTGAGCAGCACCGGTCGATCGATGCCGGTTGGGCCGCCGTGAATAATGCAGAGGAGCGGATACTTCTTACCGGGATCAAAATTCGCGGGCTTGATCAGAATGCCTTCAATGTTCGTTCCATCCTGACTCGGCCAGGAGATGACTTCGCGCGTACCAAGGGTGAAGGCTTTTGTCTGGTCATTCATGCTGGTCAGCTTGCGGGGCGTGAAGCGCCGCAAATCCGAAACGAAAAGTTCGTTGATGCTGGTAGGCGAGGCGGCGGTGAAACTGATTGCGTCGCCGGAGCGGGTCAATGAAAAACCTGTCGCGATCAAATTGTCCGGCGAGGTGATGCGACTAATCTTTCCGCTTGCCGGATCAACACGAAACAGGTGCGCGGCGGTCTTCTGCGAACCGGCAAAATAGATTCCATCGGTTCGCCATTCAATCAGGCCCGGGTTCTCGTCGAAGGCGTCGGTGATCGACTTCGGTGTCCCGCCGTCAACGCTGACGACCGCGAGTCTCGAGTTAGTGGCGAAAAAGACCTTCTCGCCCATTGCCGACGAGAAGACTATTTGCTTGCCGTCGGGCGAGAAGCGCGGATTACTGTCCGGTCCCGGCGTCGCCACGATTCTCTTCACCGAATCGTCCTTGAGGTTCAGCAGGTAGATGTCCGACGTTATGCCCTGGATCAGGTCGGGGTTGATGGTGGCGCCAAAGACAATGCTGCTTCCATCCGGCGCCCACGAAAATGAATCGATGCTGAAATCGGTCTTCTTCGTGCGTTGCTTGCCGGCGACCGGCGCTTTCATGGCCTCGGTTACATCCAGGGTCCAGAGATGCACGTAGTTGTAGCCGGCGCGCACCACATCGTAGTCGCCGTAATAGTCCTTGCGATCTTTAAGCGGCTGCGAGGTTGCCTGGGTCGACGTATACGCGATCGTTTTGCCGTCATCAGACCAGGCGAAATTGCTGACCGCGCTTTCAGATTTGGTCAGTTGTTGCGCCTCGCCGCCGGTTGGATCGATAACAAAGATTTGATTCTTCTCTTCGACGCGATTGCTGAGGAAGGCGAGCCATTTGCCGTCCGGCGACCATCGCGGGTTCGATGATGATTTATCGCCGCGGGTTATTTGAATGCTCTTTCCCGAGGCGGTATCTGCCAACCAAACCTGGGTGATGAAGGCGTCTTGTTTGAAGTCGCAGGAAGTGACCGTATATGCGACGTGCTTTCCGTCCGGCGCGATTTGAGTCCCTCCCACCGTTTTCAGCGTGAGCAGATCGTCGAGCGTTGGGACATGAGTTTGCGCCTGGGCGACCAGTGCGACGGTCGCCAACATGGCCAGCAGCAGCGATTTGTTTGGTTTTCTGTTCATAGCTGTCTCCGTAGGGCAACGGAATTCAATCGACAATGAGCGAGCAGGAGGCTCGCGAATCCCGACTTGTCGGGACAGGATGCGCGCGTTGTTAAGGCCGTCTTTTCCTGGCGTAAATCGCTTTCACGGTTGAAACTACGCCGTCCGGTTTCCCGGGCGGTGTTTGTCCGAGTTTGCGTGCCTCGGCCGCGGCCTTCTTTTTTGCGCGTCGAATATACGCGCGAATCTCCGGACGCGCCAGATCGGATTCGCTTTTTATGGTGAGGTGCCGAATCCTGTTTCCCTTGCCTAACAGAATGCCTTTCGGATCGGGGAGCGTGGCGCCGTCATTGAATCCAAGATTGACGTGTTTCGAATAGACAGCGATGTGAAAGATGCCATCGCTCAGGCGGTCGCTGGTGCCGTAACCGATTGCCACCGCGCTGTAGGCGTCATAGATGTTTTCGTAGCAGGGCGCCATCTCTTCCAGCAGCAGCGCGCGCAGCTTTAGCGCGAGGCGCTGCACGTCTGCGTCGTAAGCTTGGAGAAACTTCTTGAGATCGGATGGAGGAGGATATGCCATCGCATGGGCGCCGCGTTCTACTGAATCTCAAAATCGATCTGCTGCGTGGTAGTTGTGCCCGCGATTTCATCCTTCACCGTCACCTGGACCTCATATTTTCCCGGCGCGAGCGAGGCGAGTCGCAGATCATCGCTAAATAGGATTCGATCAGGATCTTCTCCGCCCTTGGTAATTTTATGAGCGGGAGAATTGAGCACGGCCCGGTTGTCGCGCAGTACTTGCGATTGCACCGTCAGGTTCGGACTTCCGTCACTACCGCGTTTGCCGTTGTAAATGAAAATCCAATATCCGAGATGTGAAGCGCGCGCGAACCGATGGTCAACGCTGAATTGAACCTGGCCGTCCTGCTTCTGCACCAATTGCGCTCCCAGCAGGATGCTGCTGGTGGTTAATTGATGAGAGGTCAGGTCGGGAATCACGATCCATTGCAGGGCGCTGCCAATACGGCGGTTCTTTTCGTCGCGCGCGGCGACGCGCACCTGATAAATGCCGGGCGAGAGTGGCGTGCGTTCGTTGTAAATTACACCCGCGGCGTCTGACAGACTGCTAAGCGGGTTAACGTTTAGTTGGGTTTTGAAACTGCCCGCGATTTTGCCCTTGTCATTGAGAATCACTCCCGCCAGTCGCACGGTCGCTGGCTGCTTATTATCCGGGCCGTAATCAAGAGAGCTAGTGCCGATTTGAATTGACGAGGTAAGCAACATCTCGTTCTTCGGCGTGTTCAGATAAGCGAGAGACAAAAATGTCGCCAGGCCATGACTGGGATAGTAATCAGCCAGGGCATCGCGCAGCTCGGTCTCTGGTGTGCGGGAAGCGTGATTGGCCGCCGGCTGTGGCTGAGCAGCGATTTCCGCAGCCGTCGGTCCCTGGATGTACCCGCGCGGCGCCCGCACTGACAAATCAGGCCGATTGATTACCGAGATTTGCACGTTGCGGAGCTTGGGCGTTTTCTCAGTTTCGCTGTCGGGACGCCATGCCACCAGATAATAGTTCGAGGTTTCGTCCAGAACTTTGTTGACCCAGCGATCGAAAAAATTTGTGTTACGCAGCGCGCGGCCTCCCGTATCGCCGGCCAGCGCATTCATCGCATCTTGAGTTGCTGAGATCTCACCAATCTGCGCCGTCGATACGGCAGGGTCGGCCGAACCAGTCATTGGTTTGCTGTTCGCCGCGTCGACCACCTGACTGGTGCTCAGCCCCCGCGCGTCGATTGTATAAACGACGACTCCGGCGCGCGTGGCGGCATCGATTATGCGATCGAGCTTGTCCCTGAGGCCCGCCGCGGTTGGTCCGGCGTCCAGCAAAAAACCATCGGACACAAAGAATGTAAGTTTACGGCCCGGCTTACGCGCTGAGGATCGCATGAGAGATTCCAAAGACGCGTACATGTTCTGGGTGATGTGGGCCGCCTGCATCAACACTGCACGCGCGCTGGTCTTCACGTCGGTCTCACAGGTGGCGCGCAAGGCCGCGACCAGAGTCGAATATGCCGGCGAGCTTTTCGGCGGCATGTTCATTTTCATGCATTGGGCGACGTAGTAGCCCATTATCCGTCTGTCTGATTTTTCGGTCTCAATATTGAGCGCCAGATACTCAGTCATCCTGGTGTTGCCGGTGCCGAAGCTCTGCACGTCATACTGCCTGGGGCTGAGACGGGCCATGGCCGCATCCAGCACCTGCTTGTTGTTGGTGAACTGCTGAAGGAAACCGATTTGACCGCTGGCTGAGACTATCGCGACGGAGTCGCCTGCGCTCATCTGACGATCGACAAACTCCCGCAGCATCTGCCGCGTGCGATGCAAGCTGTCCGGTGACAGATGCATGTCGTCGATAAAGAACACAATCGTGCGGCCCAGCACCGTCGGAGACGAAACGGCCGATGATTCAACATTAGAATTTGATTGCGCGCTGAGCTTCGCTTCCCGCCCACTGCCGGCGGTAACTCGCTCGAAGAAGGTAATTGCCCGGGGCTTTCCATCAACTGTCAACTGGAATTGATCGCGTGAGAGGCCGTCAACAAAACGTCCTTCCTTGTCGACAACCGTCACTCCGGTTTGGACGAGTTCAGTCTTGACCCGAAGGACTTCGTCAGGTGACGGCTGTTGGGTCTGCTGACCAAACGTGGAAGAAAAGCCGCACATGAGCAGCAACAATGGAAGCCAAAAAATGCTTTTGCTGAGTTTCATACACAAAACCTCAAAACCGAGTCTGGATTCTATCATTCCCGGCCGGAAGGTGTTGATTCACGCCAGCTTCAAAGTATTAGGAGAAGGCGTAACCCGCGTTTAATACTTTCAATCCGGCAATCAAAACGGTATCCTATTTGGACCACGGTTGCGTGGGACAAAATCTATGCGCTGCTTAATACTATTACTATTTGCATGTCTTATTACGGGAGGGTTGCTCGCTTGCAATTCGAACGAGACTCTCCTTTCACAAAACCCGGCCGCCCAGAAACCGTCGCCGGCCACCCCGCCCGCTGACAACGCCCGTCGCATCACTGCAGATGAGCTGCACAAGTTGTGGGAAAAGAATGAGGTGGTGATCATCGACACGCGTGCCGAGCCGGCTTATAAACAGGAGCACATCAAGGGAGCGATTTCCATTCCCACCGGCCATGTGCTCGAGCACATCAACGAATTGCCGAAGAACAAGCTGATTGCTGCGTACTGTACTTGACCGGCCGAACATACGAGCGCCGGGGCGGTGCTCGAACTCAGAACAAAAGGAATGGATAACGCGGCGGCTTTGTTAGGTGGATTGGCAGCCTGGAAGAGCGCCGGATATCCGGTGGAAGGCGAAAGCGTTAAATAGGAACTAGTAAGCAGAAGGCAAAAAGCAGAAGGCAGCAAAGAACCAAACCTACCTGGTACGAGGCGCAAACCTTTCCGGGTTTGCAATCATTGCCGATAACATCTTTCCGATCTCTTCGTAACCGGCAGTCAGTCGATCGCGATTGTCCTGCGACATATATCCACAGTCCAAGGCGAAATCCAACCAGACTTGAGTTTCAGTAGCCTCGCCATCCGAGTCAGCGAGCTTACTGCTGAACATGTTTGGGTATTGCCCTTTGCGAAAGCCTTCAGCGATGTTCGCGGCGACACTGCGCGAAGATCGACGAATCTGATTTGTGAGGGAATAGACCTCCTCAGGTGGGAATTGCTTTGACAGATTGAAGATCCCCATCGCTAACTCATATGCTAATTGATAGACCTTGAGATCACGATGACCGTGGAGCATGGGGAGTTCCTTTCACTCTGGCTAACCGCGATTGCCTTCTGCCTTCTGCCGACTGCCTTCTTAGGTCTGTGGAACAGTCTGCGGTCTGGCAAACGACGCAATGGGCGTGACTACTTTTCCTGATGGTACGCACAGAACCGGGCAAGGCGCGTTACGGACGACGCGTTCAATATCCGCACCCAACACCGGCGCGCCACCGAACAGTGAGGCATGCACGCTGGTGCCAATTACGATCAAGTCGGCGTCGACCGTGGCGGCGAGACCGACAATCTCGGCATAAGGCCGTCCTTCGGCGGCGTGCACGGTGACTTTCGCGCCACGTTCATGCGCAAATGCTTCCATGCGTTCCCTGACCTCGCTGCGCATGCGCGAAAGGGCCATTCCACCTTCCTCCGGAAACAAGAGTGAGATCTGTTCAAAATAATCACCGATAACGTAAACCGCATGCAGTTCCGCTCCAGTAGCCTCGGCAATGGTGCGCGCAGTTTTCATCGCCGCGAACGAGGTCGGCCGAAAATTTGTCGCCAGCAGGATTCGATTCAGGCGAATTTCGGTCTGGTCGCCGCGATGATGGACGAAGTCATGCTGTGGCGGACGAATCGTCAGGACGGGGCACGGAGCCTCAGCGATGATTTCCTCAGCCGTCGAGCCAAACAGCGCGTGCGATAGACCGCGTCGCCCGTGAGTCACCACGGTTACCAGATCGATATCGAAATGACGGACGGCTTTCGCAATTTCAGTGGCCGGCTCTCCCTCGACAATCACTGGCTCGACTTCCAAACCGTGCAGCAGAGGATCGGCCAGCAGCTCTCGCACTTCGCGCTGGAGTTGCAACAGCCACTGGTTCTCTTGCTGTTCCAGAAGTCGCTCAGGCAGCGTCATCAAATTGGGCGGCACCTTGCCGGTTTGCACGCTGAATAGAATGACGCGGCCCTGTCCGCTTCGCCCAAACGCCGCCGCGTACTTCAGTGCTGAGCGCGCGTGTTGCGTGAAATCTGTAGGGAATAGGATATTTCGGAAGAGCGCCATCAGCGAGAATTGGTTTATGGAGTGTCCGAATCTCAGGTCATATTACTTTCGTTCCGGTGATGCGATCCAACTGCATTCTCAGCCCGCATCTTTCCAGAACATCACCGCGTTTTCTAACAATCGGCAAGAGTTCCAGCGCGATTCGCTCGCGCACGCGTCGCGACCGTTCTCCGACCGCGACTCGGTCGATAGTGCGACGCAGAGCTTCGCTCAATCCGGAGACAAAAACATTTATGGGCGGCTGGTTCCTCAAAGACGCGACGCCATCCTGATACTGAAATGTCTGCGGCATGGGATCGAGGAAAACGTAATCGTCAGCCAGTTCCAGACGCACACTGTTAAATAGCGCGGGAAAGTTGGCTCCGTTGGCATTAATACCGCGCTCAATAGCACCGATCACCTCGCCCGTGACCGCCAGCATTGCCGGCCAATCGTCATAACTACCGGTGCGATAGACCGCTTCTTCAAGTTGCGACGCTTGCGGCTCCTCCGCACTGGGGACGCTCGGAACCGTTTCAGTTTCCGGCACGGGCGCGATCTCTTCCACGACTGGCTCGTCGTCGAGCTCGACATCTGCATCCGTGCTAATGGCCGGCGCCGCGTCTGGCTTTGGCTGCGGGACCGTCGCCTCATCCGCTCCGGCAAACACATTGATGGTCCCGGGAGTTTCCCGGACGCGTAACACGACACGATGCAACGCGCCGGCTTCGATTAAATCTGTATTCGCCACTTGATCAATCTCCCGGACGACAGGTGTGGGTGAGCCGTCAAGAAATATGTCAGCGGAATAATCTTCCAATTCGATGTGGATGCGGCCGATGAAATTCTGCTCAGTTAGTTTCCGCAGCAACGACCAGAGATTTACAAATGTGGTGTCGAGATTTGCTAAAAAAGGAGTTTTGGAACTCATGCGTGTTCGCTCGCGAGTCTAGCATAGAGCCAAGGGCGAAGAGCAAAGGGCCCTGAGTGGAGCGCCCGCGCTCCATCACGGCGCTTTGCCCTTTGCTCTTTGCTCGCTTCCGTGGCACACTCCGCGGCAACTGCCCGCGTTTCGAAATTGAATTCGGCTGAAGGAGACAACACGCTTGCTTCGGGGAATCTTTCGTACCAAAAATCTCGACGACATTCTGGCATCTGCGCAACAAGAAGGACATGCACTAAAGCGCACGCTTGGGCCAATCAACATAACCCTGTTAGGCATCGGCGCGATTATCGGCGCGGGCATCTTCGCGACCGTCGGCACGGCTGCCGCCGGCGATGTGGCGCGACCCGGCGCCGGCCCCTCGCTGATGCTGTCGTTCGTCATCACGGCTGTCGTCTGTGCCTTCACTGCTTTGTGCTATGCAGAAATGGCGGCGATGGTGCCCATCTCAGGCTCGGCCTACACCTATTCTTACGCGACGCTGGGCGAGTTGGTCGCCTGGATCATCGGCTGGGACTTGATGCTGGAATATGCCATCGGCAACGTCGCGGTCGCCATCAGTTGGGCGAATTATTTCCGTTCGTTCATGCACGATGCGTTTGGGATAAACATTCCCGACTGGCTGGCGACGGACTTTCGCACGGCCAGAAAGATTCCCGGTTTACTGGATAACGCACCGCACATCTTCGGCTACCCGATTGTCTTTAATCTGCTGGCGTTCGCCATTGTTGCGCTGATTACGATCGTCCTGGTCTGGGGCATCAAGGAATCTGCTGAATTCAATGCGGTCATGGTCGGCGTGAAGATCGTCGTGCTGCTGTTCTTCATCGGCGCGTTGTTCTACTTCGTTTCGCCATCGACCATGGCGACCAATTGGCATCCTTTTCAACCGATGGGGTGGGGCGGAACGCTCGCTGGCGCCGCCGTGGTTTTCTTCGCTTACATCGGCTTCGACGCGGTTTCCACGGTCGCCGAAGAAACCAAGAATCCTTCCAGAGATCTGCCTATCGGCATCATCGCTTCGTTGGTCATTTGCACTGTTTTTTATGTTGTCGTGGCCGCGGTTTTCACCGGCGCGATGCCGTATCTCGATTTGAAGACTCGCCTGGCCACCGAGCAAGCCGAACCCCTGACGATGGCTTTGAGTCACGTTGCCCCGCAAGCTCGCTGGGCCAGCGCGGTGGTGGCGTTTGGATCAGTAGTGGCGCACACGGCGGTGCTGCTCGTATTTCAATTGGGCCAACCGCGCATCTTCTTTTCAATGGCCCGCGACGGGTTGCTGCCGCCGATTTTCGCCAGGGTTCATCCGCGATTTAAGACCCCGCACGTCACCACGATTCTTACGGGCATCATCGTCGGCGGATTCGCCGCGGTGATGAGCATCGATGAGATGGTCGATCTCACGAACATCGGAACGCTGTTCGCGTTCGTGCTGGTGTGCGTGGGCATCATCATTTTGCGCTACAAAGAACCCAACCGTAACCGGCCATTCAAGGTCCCCTTCGGCACTTGGCCGCTGCCTCTGCTCGGCGCAGTCTCGTGCCTGTTTCTAATGTACTACCTGCCGCCGACTTCGTGGTGGCGGTTTGTCGCGTGGTTGCTGCTGGGCCTAGCCGTCTATCTGAGTTACAGCTATTCGAAGAGTGAGATCGGGAAAAAGATTGGCCGCTCGCCGATTACGGCGCCGTGGCTAATGCTGATGGCGCTGGGATCGTTCCTGCTGGCAATCGGGCTGCTGACGATTCCGCACGATGAGTCATTTAAGGAGATCTTAGGCAAGTTGACCGGCGGTTTCGCCGCTGCCAAGCAGGCCTTCGTTGGATCGGTTCTGATGATCGCCGGTCTCGCAGCCGCCGCCATTGGAGCGGTGATTGGGTTGATTCAGAAGAAGACGACTTGATAATAGTGTCAGAAGCCCGACCGTGAGGGAGGGCAGGTTTCGCGTGTGAGTTCTGTAAGAAGT
>JBIOZK010000181.1:0-30515 GCA_044870975.1 Pyrinomonadaceae bacterium | reverse complement strand
AAAACGATTCTCGATGAAGAAGCGGCCAGGGTTGGGATGACCGTGAAGACCGACGTCGTCTCGAAATCGCCCGCATCCTCGATCCCCGGCCACCGCGAATCATATCTCGTGCGCATATCCGAGGCCGTTCATCGCGTCATGGGCTTCGATCCGCCAATCACGAATGCTGGATCGAACAATGGAAACGTCGCCCTGCTTGCCGGCATCTCTGCCATCTCAACCGGTTCCGGTCCGTGCGACGGCTCGCACAGTCTCGCCGAGAATTGCGAGATTGAACCATTCTATAAAGGGATCAAGAAGATAATTCTATTGGAAGCGGCGTTAGCCGGACCACAGTGAAGGCGGAAACTTTAGCCATTCTGAAAAGCGGCTGACGCCAAAGCAAAATGAGCCCAGCAAATCGGCTGGGCTCATCTCTCTGATGCAGATTATCGATCAATCTCAATATCCGCGATAGCCGTCCTCGTAGCCATTCTCAAAACCCTGACGGAAGTAACGCTGATACAACGAACGATCGCCCAGGCGCGAGTTGTAGTCCGTCGTCGCGTTCCGGTAGTCAGAGAAGTCCGAATAGCTGCGGTGCCGATTGCGACGCGCGTCGCTGCGGCCTTCTTTCTCGCCAGCATTGTAGCCGGCGTTGAGGGCCGTCTGGCGCAACTCATACGATCCGCCCCAGCTGCCATAGCGATTCCAGTCGCGTCCCCAACGATTGTTTCGATCACGATCGCGATCCCGGTCACGATCATCGCGGCCGTTGCGGTCGTTGCGATTGTTGTAGCCGTTCGGATTCTCGGTGTTGTAGCCGTTCTCAAATGCGAGCTGATAGTAACGTCGATACAAATCGCGCTCGCCTAAGCGCGAGCTGTAGTCATGCATGCCGTCCCGGTACGCGCTGAAATCGGAAGGGTTCCGGTAACGATTCCGCGAACGATCACTACGGCCTTCCTTCGAGCCTTCGTTATATCCGGCGTTCAGCGCCGTCTCTCGCAGTTGATATGAACCGCCCCAATTCGGATAGCCGTCCCAACGATTTCGTCTCTGCGCGGCCGCCGTCATGCTCGACGCGACCATAATTCCCATCAGCAGGAGAGAAAGTACGGCGACCTCACTAACTCTAGCTAATCTTGTGTTCATCTTGCCTCCAGTGCTTCTTGTCGGTTGTTTTTCCTCAATTTGTCTTGGGGAAGACATGATAGCTGTCCGAACGTACCGCAAGACTTGTTCCATTCAGTAGAGCCCCACAAAATGAGAGGAATCTTCTCTGGGCGCTGGGAATCAATACAGTCCCGGACAAGAAATGAACGCGCGTGAATGGGCAATCTCGAAGCGCGTTTAGATCTACTTTGTCAGAAAGGTCGTGCTTTGCGCCGTGTAGTCGAATTCGTAGTTGTAGGTATAGACGGGCGTAACAATTGGGCGCGTGTACTGGACGCGGGCCTGGAGACGCTTGTCCTGCATTGAAGTAGTGATGGTAGCGTCCGGAGGCACATGATAATCGGGGCCGTTCTTGACCAGTTGAGCCTTTAGCCAGGTTGGGTCGCTACCCTGGGCGGCGGCCTGATTCACCAGGTTCTGCATGGTGTCCTTATAATAATAGGCATCGACCGTAACCGGGATGTAGAGATAGCCGGCATACAGGATGACGGCGAAAATCAGAAGGAAGACAATCAACTTCACGCGCGCGCCACCGCGTTCATTATTAAATTGCTTGTCCATAGCTCACCCCGGGTACTGCTAATTCATCATCCGCGTCTTAAGCCATCTCGCAACGCCTGTCGCAGGAGCAGCGCATCGATGGCCGAGCCATCGACGATTCGGGCTTTGCCGATGGCTTCGAGCAAGACCCACTTGATCGATCCGGCGACCGATTTCTTGTCGCTCTTGATCGCTCTCATCAGCCGGTTGATTTCAATATTGTCCGCCGCCGGCAGCGGCCCGCAGGCACGAACAGCCTGCCTTAACGATTCTAGCGCGTCAGCGCCTAGCATGCCTAGATTTTTTGAAATCTCCCCGGCCACCAGCATTCCGTAGCCCACGGCTTCGCCGTGACGGAAGCGCCGGTAGTTGGTGACAGCTTCCAAAGCATGGGCCGTCGTATGGCCAAAATTTAGAATTTTCCGGGATTGCGCGTCATTGCGGGAGGTTGTTTCACGCTCATCACCGGCAACGATAGCCGCCTTGAACCCGCAATGTGCAGCGATCGTGGCACAGACTTCAGTCTGTGATTCTGATCGGTCCATACACAGACTGAAGTCTGTGCCACGCTTTTCCAGCAACTTCACCGTTCGTTCAAATAACTTCCGGTCGCCCACGGCGCCCTGCTTCACCGCTTCGCACCAACCGGCAGTCAACTCACGCCGAGGCAGGGTTCGCAGAGTATCAATGTCGATTAGAACCAAACCTGGCTGATGGAACGCGCCCACCAGATTCTTTCCGGCCGGCATGTTTACGCCGACTTTGCCACCGACCGAAGCATCGATTTGGGCCAGCAACGTCGTGGGAATCTGTATGAAGGTCACGCCGCGCAGATAGGTCGCGGCCGCAAATCCTGCCAGGTCGCCGACGACACCTCCTCCCAGAGCGATAACCACGTCGCTTCTTTCAAGTCCGGATTTTCCAAGGAAGGTTAGCGCCTGTCCCAGCGAGCCTAGTGATTTGTGTTTTTCACCGTCTTTCATCAACCAGGAGGCCACTTCAAATCCTGCCTGGCGCAACGACCGGACAATTCCTTCGCCGAATAGGCTAAACACAGTTCGATTGGAAATGATTACCGCGCGTCGTGCCGTCGTGCTCAGGAGGGCCCTCGAGGCAGCCCCAATCTCTGGAAGAACACCGCTCCCAATCCTGATGTCGTAGCTAATCTGCCGCGCTGGTAAGCGCACCCGCACCGTTCGCATAGATTTGAATGTATCGCTTTTCGCGGCCAACCAGTCAAGTTTCGACGCCAGCGCGGTAAATTCTCACAATTTTCGGAATCCTCAAGCGCTGACCGGGCCAGGTTGATGGAAACAACCCCATATTGACCCTTTTTCTTCAATGTCATCTCTGGATTTCAGGGTGCCGGGGGACTAAACTCTCCGAAAAACTCAGGTCGGCGCGGCCCGTTGCCCGGACGCGCCCCATTTTGAAAGGTAAATATGATGTCCCGTAAGAGTCTCTGGCTTTTTCTTATCATGGCCGCCGTCGCCGCTGGGCTGTCGCTCCAGCCGGCCACCAAAGCCCAGAAACAGAAGCAGCAAAAATACGCCCCGTCGTCTGGACCGCCCACGCTGGCGCTCAACGTCGAACCGGCCGTGGTCAAGGCCTGCGAAGGCGGCACGCAGGTGCAATTGATGGCGACTGCCAAATCACCCGACGGCGCCCCGCTCCGGTATCGCTGGCAGGTCAACGGCGGCCAGATCAAAGGTGATGGCCCAAGCCCAACCTGGGACCTGACTGGTCTCCAGCCGGGAACCTACCGGGCCAGTATTGAAGTAGATGACGGCAAGGACATTAATTGCACTGCCTTCTCGTCGGTACCGATTGTCGTGCTTGATTGTCCGCCGCCGCCGCCGGCCTGTCCGACGATCAATATCAATTGTCCTGAATCAGTGAAGGAAGGCGAGACTGCGACCTTCTCAACCACCATGACCGGTGGCCGGCCCGCGCCGGGAGCGACCATGTCGTATGAATGGAGTGTCTCCTGCGGCAAGATTATGAGTGGTCAGGGAACGCCGAGCATCAACGTCGATACGGCTGGCTGTTCGGGTCAGACGATTCAGGCGAACGTCAACCTAACCGGGTTTGGCATGCCGTGTCCGGCGACCTGTTCGGTGGCAATTCCGATCATGAACAAGCCGCGCAAGTTCGACGAGTATTACGACATTGCGCGTAACGATGAGAAAGCGCGACTCGATAACTACGCGATTCAGTTGCAGCAGGAACCCGGATCGCAGGGTTATGTGTTTGTCTATCCGTCGCGCAAAGCCGGCCCGTCAGCGGCCCAAGCCCGGGCGCAACGCGTCATCGATTACCTGGTAACTACCCGCGGCATCGATTCCCACCGACTGGTGGTGACGATGGGACCAGCGCGTGATGAATGGTTGACCGAGCTGTGGGTCGTGCCGGAAGGCGCTCCGCCTCCGCAGCCACAGCGGTAGCTGGTTAAACTGTAACTGCGATTAGTCATCCGGCGCGGCTCGCGAGAGTCGCGCCGCTTTTTTTTTGGCCATTGTGACTTCAAGTTCCCACCTGTATAGGTGGTGACCCAGGACGCCACCCGCAGTACCCTGGTGGCGTGGTCAGCAAGACAGACGGCTGGCTGACCCGCAATTAGATTCGCTGGCGCTGACTTTTCCCGCACGATTGCCCGCGGGTCGCGCGGCTTTTGGCTGACCAGCGACTCTCGGAATTTGGTAGCCGATAAGCAGTCTTTGTGATAAACGTACGCGGCCATGAAAGCGCGACATCCCTCTTGCAACATCCTTAGATTGCTGGTCGGGATTCTTTTTTGCTGTTGGACCACCTGGCCCCGCGCCGAGCATCTGCCGATTAAGATCTTCACCAGCGCCGACGGCCTGGGCACCAGCGCGACCTTTCACCTGGTGCGTGATGCTCGCGGCTTTCTCTGGATTTGCTCCCGTGACGGACTGATCCGTTTTGACGGCTATCGCTTCATCACCTATCGGATCGGCAATGATGATGCCGACCCGGCGGTCTACAGTCTGATGGCGACCAGCAAAGGCGTCTATTGGATGAACCTTAATCGCGGCAAAGACTATCGGTTTGTCGACAAGGGTGACGCCACGCCTACTCAGCCAGTCGCGCAACAGCCATCCTTAAATGATCCCCGTGTTCCGTTGGCCGGAGTTGAGCCGGTCATGGACATCCGCTTTCCTTCATTTGAAGATAGCCACGGCAATCTCTGGAGTTACGAGTCTCGCGGTTTGAACTTGCTGCGAGAGGTTGACGGCCAATTCGTTACCGAACACATCGATCCACCTTTGCCCGGCATTCCCGAAAAGCGCTTAACGAGTGTGCTGTTTGGTCCGGGCAGCGGAGATAGTTTTTGGGTCGGCACGAACTGGGGCATGGTGCGGCGACTGGGCGATGGCCGCATGATTCACTACGCCATCGAACCCACGCAGACAGAAGATCGCGTGATCGCGTTTACCGAAGACCAGGAAAACCGGCTCTGGATTACGCGGCCTTATGGATTACTTGTGCTTAAGGTTGAGCCGCTAACGAGACTCGGCGCGATTTCCGATGGCGCCTCGCTCCAAACCGTGGTTAAGAAGGGTCACATTGCGTCTGATGGGTCGGTGCAACTGCCCGAGCAGGCCGGGGAAGCCTACACCTTTACGTTTGCAGATATGTTTGGTCCTCAATTCGCAAAAACAGCACGCGGGACCGCCAACCGACCGCGAATGTGGAAAGTGATGTGCTCATCGGATGGGCGAATCTGGATCACAAAT
The DNA here is from genome assembly GCA_044870975.1 of Pyrinomonadaceae bacterium. GTDB lineage: Bacteria > Acidobacteriota > Blastocatellia > Pyrinomonadales > Pyrinomonadaceae > UBA11740. The sequence goes on along the minus strand of JBIOZK010000181.1, from coordinate 25,062 downwards.
ACCGGGGGTTTGGTGGTCTATGGCCAGCACCGATTCCAGTACATCGGCGACAAGCAAGGTTTATCGTCCGACACAGTCGCTGAAATTGCCGAAGACCATGATGGAAACATTTGGTTGGGATCCTACGGCGGACTCATGCGGCTGGACCCGCGCGGCCTGATTACTTATGGCGTTGACGATGGACTGGTCGAATCGCGAGTTCACGCCATTTACGAAGACCAGCAGGGCGCTCTGAATGTCGTCACTGACAATTGGAACATCAGTCAACTCAGCGGTGAGACATTCAAGACCGCGCGGCCCAGGATGCCTGAGGGCTCCGTGTTTTTCTGGCATTCCAACGTGGCGATGTTGGACAGCCGCGGCGACTGGTGGGCTTTGAGCAGCAAGGGACTGTACCGGTACGCAGAAGTAGGCGCGATTCAAAACATCTCCACCCACCGCCCCACCGCGGTTTTCTCGGTCGCCAATGGTTTGATTGATGATCGCCTTTCGAATCTTTATGAGGATTCGCAAGGCGATGTCTGGATTACCTATGATCCTACGGCCGCCAATCTCGGTTTGACCCGATGGGAAAGATCGAGTGGAAAACTCGAGAACTTCACCACCAAAGACGGCTTACCGAATGACGCCTCAGGCTCGGCTTTTGCGGAAGATCGCGCCGGCAATCGGTGGTTTGGTTTCATTGAAGGCGGCCTGGCGCGGTTACGCGACGGTCGGTTCACCATCTTTAATCAAAAAGACAAACTGCCTCCCGGCGGTGTTACTCAGATGTTCACCGATCATGCCGGTCGGCTGTGGATTGCCACATCTCGAAATGGACTCTGGAGAATTGACGATCCCACTGCTGAACATCCAATCGCAAAGAACTACACAATCCCTGACGGACTCACCAGCAATAATGTCCGGTGCATCGGCGAAGACTTGTTCGGGAATATCTACGTCGGCACGGTCCGCGGCGTGAACCGCTTATCGCCCGAAACCGGTCACGTGAAATACTACGGCACCGGCGACGGGTTGGCCGGCGATTTTGTCACCTCGATCCGTCGGGACCGGAATGGCACGATGTGGTTTGGGACCTTCAGCGGTCTCTCGAAGCTCACGCCCGTGCCGGAAACGCCGACACCTGGGCCGCCAACCTTGATCAGCGGTTTGCGGATCGCCGGCATCGATTATTCGATTTCGCCTTTGGGCCAGACCCAGGTCACGGTTCCCGAGCAAAGCGCCGACAGTAATAACCTGCAGATCGACTTCTTGAGCATCAGCACCCGCGGCAGCGGCGATATTCGTTATCAATACAAGCTCGAAGGCTCGGATCAGGATTGGAGCGCTCCCACCACGCAACGAACCGTTAATCTTGCCAACTTGCGGCCGGGACGTTACCGGTTTCTGGTGCGCGCGCTGAACGCTGACGATTTCGTTTCGGAAACCCCGGCCTCGATTACCTTTCGCATTCTGCCTCCGATTTGGCAACGTTGGTGGTTCATTACCATTGTCGCCTTTATGGTATTGGGCGGCATCGTCGCACTTGATCGTTACCGGGTCGCGCGCGCCCGGGAACTTTCGGTGGCGCTCGACGTTTCGCAGAACCTGACGGAAGAACTGACCCACAGAGGCAACGAGCTGAGCCGCGCACACCGGGCACTGGCGTTGGATTACGACGTGACGCGCATTCTCGCGGAGTCCGCCACACCCGGTGAAGCCGCGCCCAGGATCCTCAAGGCGATTTGCGAGGCCACCAATTGCCAGGTCGGCGCCCTTTGGTACGTCGATGGTGAAGCGGGCGCACTTCGCTGTGCGGAGGTTTGGCTCCAGCCGGACGTGGCCGCCGCTGAGTTCGGCAGCCTAAGCCGCGAAACAATCTTTCGCTCCGGCGTCGGCTTGCCCGGCCGGGTCTGGCAAAAAGGCGAACCGAGTTGGATCACCGATCTCGAAAAGGATGCTAATTTTCCACGCTGGCAGGTTGCCTCGCGAGTAGGGCTGAAGAGCGCCTTCGCCTTTCCGATTCTGCTGGGAAGCGAGGTCATCGGCGTCGGCGAATTCTTCAGCAGTGAAATCCGTGAACGCGATGATGAAATGCTGGCCATGCTCGCGGGCATTGGCAGCGACATTGGTCAACTCATCGAGCGGAAGCAAAAAGAGGAAGCCTTACGCGAAAGCGAAGACCGTTTCCGCACCCTGGCTGAAACGGCGTCCGACGCGATCATTACGATTGACGAAGCCGGGCTGATTGTTTTTGTAAATCCAGCGGTGGAGAAAGTGTTCGGCCACTCGCCCGGGAAAATGCTGGGCGAGGATCTCACCATGCTAATGCCGGAATACCTGCGACATCTCCATCGCGCCGGTCTTCAGCGCTATCAGGAAACCGGCAAGCGGCACATTTCCTGGGAGGCCGTGGAATTGCCGGGTCTCCATCAAAGTGGGCGCGAGATTCCGCTGGAATTGTCGTTCGGCGAATTCGTTCGCAATGATCGGCATTACTTCACCGGCATCGTGCGCGACATCTCGGAACGAAAACAGGCGGCCGAGGCGCTACAGCGATCGAGAGAAGAACGCTTACGGGAACTGGAGCGAGTGCGCCGGCGGATCGCTACCGATCTTCACGACGATATCGGATCGAGCCTGACGCAGATATCCATCATGAGTGAGGTCGCCCAAAATCGCGGTAACGGCGAAAACCGGCCGGCCTTGTCGATGATCGCCAACGCTTCCCGCGAATTGATCGACGCCATGAGCGATATCGTCTGGGCGATTAATCCGCAAAAAGATCACCTCAGCGATTTGAAGCAAAGAATGCGGCGCTTTGCCGCTGATGTTTTGACCTCACGCAATATTGATTGCGACTTTCGCGCGCCGTTGGACGAAACTGATATCGTGCTGGGCGCGAACATCCGCCGCGAAGTCTTTCTGATTTTTAAGGAGACCGTGAACAATCTCGTCAAGCATTCAGCCTGCAGTCGCGCTACCATCGATTTTCGCATCGCCGACGGCCGGCTGAATCTGCGGGTAACTGACGACGGCAAAGGATTCGACGCGGGCGCAGAAAGCGAGGGCCACGGATTGATGAGCATTCGCGAGAGAACGGCTGCCCTGGGCGGAACTATCAACATCGACTCGGTTCCCGGACGTGGCACGACGACCACAGTGACCGTGCCGCTGGACGTTGCGACTAACGGCGAACGCGGATTGGCGATTACTACCTGAGCAGGTGGGGAGGCGCGTTCCCTAAGAGCGTAACCTCCGGCGTACGGTATTCTCCACCGCAGCCTGATGCTGGATACAACAACTGCAGAATCAACTTTTTCGGTTTTGGAACCAGACATTATCAAAGTAGCGATCATCGAAGACCGGCGCGAGATCCGCGACGGCCTGGCGATGCTCATCAGCGGCACCGCAGGTTTTAAGTGTTCGGGCGCCTACCGCTCGATGGAGGATGCACTGCCGCGCATCGGCAGCGATCTTCCCGCCGTCGCGCTGTGCGACATCGGCCTACCCGGCATGTCCGGTATCGAAGGCATGCGGATTCTGAAAGAGAAGTTTCCGAATCTGCTGCTCTTGATGCTGACCATTTACGATGACGATGAACGAATCTTCGACGCGCTCTGCGCCGGCGCATGCGGCTATCTGCTTAAGAAGACGCCGCCGGCAAAATTGCTCGAGGGCCTGAAAGAAGCGGTCGATGGCGGCTCGCCAATGTCTCCCGAAGTGGCGCGCCGGGTGATTGCGCTGTTTCGCGACATCCGCCCGCCCGAGCGAGCTGACTATGAACTCACCCCGCATGAAACTCGTCTCTTGAAATTGCTGGTGGAAGGTCACAACTACAAGACCGCCGCGCTCGAATTGAACGTGAGCATCAACACGATCTCTTTTCACATGCGCCACATCTACGAAAAACTTCAGGTCCATTCCAAGTCCGAAGCCGTCGCCAAAGCCCTGCGCGATCGCCTCGTCAATTAATCAATCCAGCACTTCCTGAGCGCGACTCGATTCGCAGGCTCCTCGAGGTTTGTCCTGCGGCTTTTTTGTTTCGGGTGCGCTAAATATGCAGGGCGCCGACCCGTCAACGCAGCCTTCCAAAGCTCCAACTCGCGTCAATCAATATCGCTACCTGTGTAGGTGGTCCCGCGCAACTTTTATTTTTCTATCTTGTGACGGTCGCGAGCATCTCGCGAGGAAAAACGAAGGAGCACAAACCAATGACACCCGAGCAAAAAGATTTAGTGCAACGCAGCTTTGAGAAAGTAAAGCCCATTGCCGATACCGCCGCCGCGCTGTTCTACGGCCGTCTCTTCGAGCTGGACCCGCAGCTTGAACGCCTTTTCCACGGCGATCTGGAGGGGCAGGGTCGAAAACTCATGCACATGATCGGCCTGGCCGTTAAAGGTTTGAATCACTCCGCCGAGCTCCTGCCCTTGCTGCGCGAACTGGGCGAGCGCCACGCGGCTTACGGTGTCGCAGAACACGACTATGACACCGTCGGTGCGGCCTTGCTGTGGACTTTGAAGCGGGGACTCGGCGATGCCTTCACCCCGGAGGTCAGGGCAGCCTGGAGCGCCGTCTACGAACTTTTATCGAGCTCAATGAAGCTGGGAGCCAAAGCCGCGTTGGTGGCCACGGCGACTTCGCCCGGCCAACAGGTCCCTACCAGCACAGGTGGTGATCGCAAAAGCTGGCGCAAGTATTTTCCGACCGCAGGAAACCAAACCTCAAAGAAAAGAGAAACTGAAATGCAAACTGAAGATAACTACGAAACACTTACCGGCCGATTCGCCAGCACGCTTGGAACGATCGTGACAATGATCGGCTTTATCTTCTTATTTTCCGTGACGACCCAGGCAGCAACCTTTCACGTCACCAACACCAATGACAGCGGCCCCGGATCATTACGCGAGGCGATCAATCAATCCAACATGGATGATAACGCCGCCGGAAACCTGATCGATTTTCAGATTACGCCCGCGGGCGGAGTTAAGACCATCAGCTTGCTGTCGGCCCTTCCGGAAATCCTCACCGCCGTAACGATCGACGGCACCACTCAGTCAGGCTACGCGGGCACCCCTATCGTCGAGTTGGACGGTAGCAATGCCGGCGACTCGGCAAACGGTTTAACTATCAGCGCGGGCAACAGCACGGTTAAAGGACTGGTGATCAACCGCTTCAGCAACTTTGGAATTATTCTGCAGTTCGTCGGACAGAATGTAATTTCGGGAAACTACTTCGGGCTGGACAGTACCGGCACTATTTCTCGTCCCATCGGCGGCGTGAGTTTATTTGTGACGTCATCGGGCAACACCATCGGGGGGACGACGCCGGCGGCGCGCAATGTGATTTCCGGCGTCATTAACCGGGGCATATGGTTTGAGGGGAATGAGGCCAACAATAATTTGGTCCAGGGCAATTACATTGGCACGGACGCGAGCGGGACGGGACAAATCGGGAATAGTGGCGGCATCATGCTGCGCGACGCGTCGAACAATGTTATCGGTGGAACGACAGCCGCTGAGCGTAACGTCATCTCCGGTAACGGCCAGGGAGTTGTTATCACCGGTGCTAACGCGGCGAAAAATGTCGTGAAGGGGAATTTCATCGGAACTGCGGCGAACGGCACCAGCCCGGTCTCAAACGGTGACTATGGCATTTCCATAAGCAGCGGTGCGTTTTCAAATGTTATCGGTGGTGTTCAGCCCGGCGAAGGCAACGTCATCGCCTTTCAGGACCGGGAGGTCGTGCTAGCGAGTGACGCGGGGAACGGCAACAGCATTCGCGGTAACTCTCTTTTCGGCACCGGATTGATCGGAATTGATCTTGCGGGTGACGATGTGACGGCCGACGATTCTGGCGATGGGGACCCCGGACCGAACGACCTGCAGAATTACCCGGTTATCACTTCAGCGAACTCCAACAACGGGATGGTCAATATCGCCGGAACGCTCAACTCTACCGCCAGTAAACCTTTTCTTATTGACCTATATTGCCATTTGACCCTTAACGGGCAAGGGAATGCGGACGCGAAAACTTATCTGAAGACTGTCTCGGTCATCACCGACGGCAGCGGTAACGCAAACTTCAACACGAGCGTTCCGGCAGCGGCGCTGACGGGCAAATACGTCACGGCGACCGCGACTAATGAAGACCACAGCACGTCCGAGCTTTCGCCGGCCGTGCAGGCGACCGGAGGGAATGGGACGTTGCAGTTCACCACTGCAAACTTCTCTGGCAACGAAGGTGGGGGAAGCGCGACGATCAGCGTTACGCGCACGGGCGGCAGCTTCGGCCCAATCAACGTGGAGTATGCAACCGGCAACGGTTCGGCCAATGCATCCGCCGACTATGCAATCGCGTCGGGAACCCTTTTCTGGGACGACGGCGACACGTCGGACAAGACCTTTAGCGTCACTATCATTGAGGACGTCCTGGTCGAGCAGAATGAGACAATCAACCTGACGCTCAGCAACCCGGGAGGTGGCGCAGCTCTCGGAGCGCAAAGCACGGCGATCCTGACTATTGTCGATAACGAGCCGCCCCCCAACCCGGCCGACCTCATCGTGACCAACACCAACGACAGCGGCGCCGGCAGCTTGCGCCAGGCAATCACTACTGCCAACGCTATTCCGGGCACAGATACTATCTCCTTCAACATTCAACCTGGGGGCGTTCAGACCATCACGCCGCTGTCCGCGCTGCCTGATGTGACAGACCCCGTGATCATTGACGGGACGACGCAGCCAGGCTTCGCCGGCTCCCCCGTGATCGAGTTGAACGGAGCCAGTGCAGGACAGAATTTTGTGATTGGCCTGAAGATCAAAGGCGGTTCGAGCACGATCAAGGGCCTGGTGATTAATCGCTTTACTTACGCTGGAATCTATCTGCAGTCCGCTAACAACGTGGTGGCGGGCAACTTTATTGGCACCGATGTCACCGGCAACGCCAAACAGATCGGGAACGTCTTGCTGCACAATGAAACCGGCATCGTTATCGGCGAGCAGGCAAATAATAATTTGATCGGGGGCCCGACCAGCTCAGCCCGCAACGTCATCTCCAATAACCAGATGGGCATTGACATCTGTTGCGCACTCCACCAGAGCGGCAACAAAGTGGTGGGTAACTACGTGGGCACCAATGCCAGTGGTACTGCGGCCCTCGGAAATGGCAATGCCGGCATTCGCATAGACACTGCTCCGAACACCGTCGTCGGCGGCCCCACGCCAGCCGAACGCAACGTCATCTCCGGGAACAACGTCGGCATTACCATGAGTGATGACACCGCGGGTACACGGATTGAAGGTAACTACATCGGCACTAAAGCCGACGGCACCAGCGCACTGGGCAATCAGAACTCCGGCATCGTTACCGCTTACGGAGTGACCGGCGCGACCATCGGCGGAACGGGTGGCGCGAGCAATGTCATTGCCTTTAACGGGTTGGGCAACGCGGGCGATGGCGGGGTGTCTCTATCTAATGGCGCGCCCTTCACCCCCGGCAAGAGCATCAAGATCAGTCAGAATTCTATTTTCTCCAACAAAGGACTGGGAATCGATCTTGGCACAGACGGGGTCACCGCGAATGATGCCGGCGACGGCGACAATGGCGCTAATGACACTCAAAACTATCCCGTGCTCACGTCCGTCACCACCAACGGCGGCAACACGGTCGTGCAGGGAACCCTCAGCAGCGAGGCGTCCAAGTCCTATCACATAGAACTCTACTCGAACACGGCGTGTTCATCATCGGGCTTTGGTCAGGGGCAGTTCTTTGTGGCGGCCACGGACGCGTTGACAGATGCGGGCGGCAACGCCGGCTTCACCTTCAGCGTCCCGACCGCTTCCATTACCGGCACGGTCTTCACGGCGACGGCGACGAATCCGAGCCAGAGCACTTCGGAATTCTCGGCGTGCGTCTCCGGAGCAGTAGTGACTCCCGGAGTTATCCAGTTCGGTGCTAATCTTGCCAGTGTATTTGAAAACGCCGGCAGCGTCGTTGCTACTGTAACTCGCACCGGCGGCAGCACCGGCACGGTGACTGTCGCTTATGCAACCTCAAACGGCGGTGGCAGCACCGGCGCCACCACACCGGCAGATTACACACAGACTTCGGGCACGCTTACCTTCCTTGATGGGGATACCAGCAAGACCGTCACGATTCCCATCACTGACGATTCAATCTCTGAAGAGCAGAAATTTTTCTCTGTTCATCTCAGCAACCCGACGGGCGGCGCCACCCTCGGCAATCAGCCGAACATTCAGGTGACCATCCTGGACAATGACGCGCCGGCGATGTCAATCAACGACGTGCAGGTCACCGAAGGTAACTCCGGAACGACTGATGCCGTTTTCACCGTCAGCCTCCAGCGCCCCTACTTTGCGGATGCAACTGTGGACTTCGCCACGCTCGCTACGGGTACCGCGACGAGCGGCACTGACTACCAGCCGGCAAGCGGCACGCTGACGTTCCTTAAGGGCGAAACCACGAAGACTATCACCGTGAAGATCAACGGCGACTCTACTCAGGAACCAAGCGAAAGCTTCACGGTCAAGCTCTCAAATAATAATGCTCTATCTGTGAGCAAGAATTTGGGAACCGGCACGATCCTTGATGACGATTCAGCACAGCCCGCAGGGGTGCTGGCTTTCAGCGCAGCCACCTACAGCGTGAACGAAAACAGTGGAATGGCCACCATTACCGTCAAGCGCACGGGTGGGAGCAACGGGGCAGTCTCAGCCCAGTACGGGCCGGTTCCAGGCGGAACTGCGGCGGCTGGAGGTGACTATGCAAACGCGTCCGGTACTGTCAGCTGGGCCGACGGCGACACGGCGGACAAGACTTTCTCCGTGACCATAATGGATGATCAACTCAACGAGTCGGACGAGACCGTCAATCTTACGTTGATTAGTCCTACCGGCGGCGCCGCTTTGGTAAATCCATTGAGTGCGGTGCTCACCATCATTGATGATGATGCCCAACCGAGCATCTCTATCAACGACATAAGTCAGGTCGAAGGGAACAGCAGCACCACTAACTTTAGCTTTAATGTGACGCTGTCTGCAGCCAGCGGCCAGCCCGTCACAGTCGATTATTTGACCGCGAATGAAAGCGCGCTGGCCGCGGATTTTCAAGCTGCGGGTGGCACGCTGACTTTTGCGCCCGGCGAGACCTCGAAAGCCATCGTGATTGGCGTTAACGGCGACCCGGAAGTCGAACCCGACGAAACTTTCGTGGTTAATTTGTCGAATCCGGCAAACGCCACGTTCGCGAAGGCCAAGGGCGTCGGCACGATCGTCAATGATGACAACCCGGCCCAGCCCACGGTCCAATTCAGTCAGGCAGCCTATTCAATCCAGGAAGATCTGGGTTACCTGACCGTAACCATCAGTCGCAGCGGCGATATCAGCGCCGGAGCCTCAGTCGATTATGAGACTGTCGACGGCAGCGCCACCCAAAAGGCCGACTTTGAATACGCGGCCGGCACTTTGACTTTTGCTCCAGGGGAAGTCACGAAAACGATCGCACTGCTCATTAACGAAGACACCTACGTCGAAGGCAACGAGAGCTTCGGTCTCAAGCTCAGCAACCCGGCCGGAGCATCGCTGGGCCAGCAGACTGTGGCGCTGGTTGCGGTGACCGACGACCTGCCTGAGTCTTCGGGCAATCCCATCGACGACGCCCAGTCGTTCGTTTACACGCACTACCACGATTTTCTAAACCGTGAACCCGATCCGGCGGGACTGGCGTTTTGGACAAACGAGATCGCTGCTTGCGGCATTGATGCGCAATGCCTTGAGACCCGGCGGATCAATGTCTCGGCGGCCTTCTTTCTCTCAATCGAGTTTCAGCAGACGGGTTATTTACGCTATCTCCTGGAGAAGGAGTCATATGGTTCTCTCCCGGGATACGCCGAGTTCCTGCGCGACGTGCAGGAAATCAGTCGCGGCGTGATTGTTAACACGCCGGGTTGGGAGCAGCAGCTGAAAGATAATCAGTTGCGGTTTGCCGGCCGCTGGGTCAGCCGGTCACAGTTCAAGGCCAAATACGACGCGATGTCAAACACTGAATACGTGGATGCCTTGTATGCCAACGCCGGGATACTGCCGGCCGCAGCCGAACGCGCTTCGCTGGTCAACGGCCTGGACACTGGCAGCCAGAACCGCGCCGCAATTCTCCTGGAGGTGGCCGAAAATGCCGCCTTCAGACAGAAGGAACAGAGCGCCGCCTTTGTGCTCATGCAGTATTTTGGGTATCTGCGGCGCGACGCAAATGCGGCACCTGATTCGGATTTAAGCGGTTACCACTTCTGGCTCAACAAGCTGAATCAGTTCAACGGCAAATATGTAGACTCCGAGATGATCAAGGCTTTCATTACGTCGATTGAGTATCGTCGGCGCTTCGCCCAATAGCCTGGACATCTCAAGCCTTGACGCTTTCCGGCGCGGCTCCTGTGAGTCGCGCCGGTTTTTCTATAGATAGGTGCAAGGCGTCCCGGAGACCGGAGAGTTGCTGATCAAAGAGGGGGGAGAGTAATTCGGCCTTCAATAAAGCCGCGACGTTTGTTTCGTAAACTTCGCCGGATCCAAAAGCGTGGGCGCGGCGACGTAAGCGGTGATCTCAGTCCCCTTCGGAATCGTTATATCTTTCCCGTGCATGAACAGAAATAGCGGCGCTGCCGGAAAGAAGACGATGCTGGTGGCCACCATCGCGCCGGTCATCGCCGCAATGTGATCACCGCCCTTACCACCCTTGACCGCCCGCAACGGCACCTTGTCTCCGGTCGCCAGTCGAACATAGTCAATGTTCATCTTCAGCTTTCCGGAGCGTCCCATGCGCTTTTTCGGATGAGCTTCAGTGACCGTGGCTAAGGCCATCGAGCCGCGCTCAATTACGACGACACCGCCGACCTTAACGTCTTCCAGGACTTCGAAATCAACCCGGTCATCCACCCTGGCGTCTTTGGATGACATGGTCCGCGCCAACTTCATCCGGACCGGAGTGTCTTCAGCCAGGTGAAACGCCGAGGTCGTCTTGCCCGGCGAGCTTGAGCTTTGGGCGGGAGCACCGCTCGAAGCCGGCGGTGCGTTGGTTTGAGATGGTTGCTGAGAGCAAATCGACGTGGAAACAACCAGACAGAAGACGGAGGCTACTGCAATTTGCACAACTCTATTCATAGTGTTTCTCCTTAGTTTTGAGTCGGATCGGAGAGAGACTAAATAGAGGAGAGACCTAATCCGGACACGATTGTCTGGACCAGTGTATTGCTCGATTGGAGAGCTACTGCCCCTGGCTTGATCTAAACGGTTAGGACTTCTTCTTCGCGGTCTTCAATCAGATACGGAGACGCCGCTTCGGGTTGTCCGTCGTCATGATCAATGATCGCGTTGATGATGGGTAAACTTAGCGAATGCTTCTTGGGAATATTCGGCACGTCGTGGCCCGCGGCGTAAACGGCGTGACGTTCATTTTCTTTGTACCAGTCGGCAAGGTTCGCCGTCTTGTGCATGTTCTCGATGATTTGCCGCCAGCCCACCCCGGTGTTGTAGGCGCAGAATGAAATCTCGCCTTCCTGGGTGCCGTAAGGAATCACACACATCTCGGTGCGGCGAAAATCGTAATTGAACAGGTCCTGAAACCACATGCCTTCGACACAGAGCACCCGCCAATTGTCGCTCGTGCTGTCCTGTCCGGCGCTGGTCATGCGGTCGTTGCGATCGGAATTTGAATTCGTCGACGATGGCTTGAAGAGATTGACGATCTGCGAAATCGGAAAACCTTCCGGCGCTTTGCTCGCGTCGTAGTTGCGCATGATGGCCATCGCGAGTTGCGCGTATGAAAGCTTCTTGCCGCGCGCCGTGTCCGTGATGACTGCGACATCTTTCATGAACTGTTCGTAATTGAAGAACTCGAACAACGAACGAAAGTCGCCGGTCTGTTTGTTCACCACCGCGAGTGTGAAAATGCCGCAGTTCGGATGGCAATTACATGACGACCAACCCCATGGCGCATCCGCGCCTTGCAGCATGTCCATCACGCTGGTGAAGGCTGAGTAAGACGACAGCGGGAACCAATCGCGAAGCGGCTGCATCCGCCCGCCGAGCTGATCCTTCAAATCATGCGTCATGCCCGCGAGCGTGTAACGCCACTTCGTACGCAACTCGTCTGAGATATCTTCGTCACGCCCGGTGAACGAAACCGGTTGGAAAGCGATGGTCTGAACTTTATCGATGTTTTTGGCGGCGAACTCAACAATCTGGCCAATCGCGTCGTTGTTGATGCTGTTGACGATGGTAACGACCAGCGTCACTTTTATGCCCACCTTGTGCAGATTCTCAATTGCGCGCACCTTCACGTCGAACAAATTGCCAACGCCGCGATGCTTGTTCTTCTCTTCGCCGACGCCGTCGAATTGCAGATAGACGCCGTGCTGTCCGGCAGCCTTTGCTTGCTTGCAGAACTCCAGGTCTTCGGCAAAACGAATTCCGTTCGTCGCCGCCAGAATCCGATAGAAACCAATCTTCTTAGCGTAAGCGACTGCGTCGAGATAGTAAGGTGAAAGCGTGGGCTCGCCCCCGGAGAACAGAATGATTACCTGCCGCTTGGGCTTGAATGAAACTGCTCGATCGAGAATGGCTTTCGTATCTTCAAATGTCGGTTCGTGCACATAGCCAACCTGGTTCGCATCCATGAAGCACGGATTGCACATCATGTTGCAGCGATTCGTCAGGTCAACTGTCAGCACCGCGCCACGGCCGAACTTAATGTTCGAGGTTCCGTGATGGTGTACGTTCGCATCCTCGGCGGCACGGAAGTCGCGACCGAAGAAGAGCGACTCAATCCTCTCCAGGAACGCTGGGTCGGTCGCCATCACGTCCGTGAATTCGCCATGCTTCGGGCAGGTCTTTCGCATTATGACCTGACCGTTCTCTTCCAGAATCTGTGCTTTGAGTTCGCCCGGATGGGCATCCATCAAAGTCTCAAGCGGGGTCTCGCCCGAGATGACCGCGTTGCGAACTTCTTTAACGCAGCGCGGGCACAGCGAATCAGTCTCTCTCGGGAACCCCAGCGGAGGAGCCGAGCGTTCGTAGGATTTGAGTAACGGACCCGGCGCCCAATTGGGCCGAATGGCTTCGCCTTCGGGCAGGCGCTTGTTAACGGATTGGAAAGCCTTCCAGGCGACGTCTGACAAAGCCGAGACAATCTTCGAACCTGTTACACCAGGTGCTTTACCGGTATCGGCCTCGCCGCGGCGAAATTGATCACTAAACAATGAAAGCTTCTCCTAATGAATGCACAGACGCAGTTCAGCGCGCCCGGGTTACTACCGTCTGATATCCGATTACTGCCGTCCGTCTAAAATGAGTGGTCGACGACCCGAGTATGATAGTTGGCAGCGCCGAACAAGGCAAGACGAAAGGTTTAGGTGTCTTTTCCTGGCTCCGGGGCAATTATTGGAGCGGGCTCCCGAAATTGCGGCCGAGTTGGCATGCCGGCGGCCCGACTCTTCCTCTTATTTGTGCGAATTTGACCGGCAGTTTCACTTATTGCCGCCGAAGCCGTCGTGCAATTGACTATGGACAGCAGCCCGTCTTTGCGCTAGATTTAAGCCCCCCTTGAGTTTTTTGCTCCCCTGTCGATAGCGGTCCCGCCTCCCCAGTACGAGTACCCCTGATTTGCTTTAGAAGTCTGTGGCAGGTACAAACTCAACGCCAAAAACCGACACGTCGCGCGCACGCGCGACCAAAGCACCTCCGACTGAAGCGTTCGCAAAGCTACCGGCCCGGCGGGTTTCCACGCCAAGCTCGCGAAAAGTTGTGGCCGGTGCGTCAGCCAAGCCGCGCATTCTGGTAGTCGATGACGTTGCCGACGTGACTGAAATGATCGCGCTGTTCCTGAAACACGCGGGGTTCGAGGTGATGACGGCGAACTCAGCGAAGAATGCCTTGCAAATCACCTCACAAACTCGATTCGACTTGATCATCTCAGACATCGGCATGCCCGAAATGAACGGCTATGATCTGGCCCAGTCATTGCGCAACTCTGACCGCTACCAGGTGACCCCGATGATCGCGGTGACGGGTTATACGGAATACGATGATCGGGGCCGGTCGTTGGACGCGGGGTTCAACGCGCATATGACGAAGCCGATAAACCCATCGCGCCTGCTCGCCCTCATCAGCGACTTGTTGACATAGTTTCTCAGCTCACCTTGTTGGTAAGAAGGTCTTGCTTTGTTCTGGGGCTTCCGGCATTCTTCCGTCTGACCGATGGAAGAGATTAGCGACTCGCCAGTTAGCGAGAAAAGTCCGAGCCAGCGAACCGCCAGTTGGTTCAAATCGGAAGGTGCAGTGCGCGCCGCCGATTTGCTGGCAGGCGCGATCGCCATCGGGCTGATCTTCTGGTGGCTGCAATACTCAACCAGCTCCATCTGCTGCGGCGACTACGACGGCTATTACCACATTAAATGGGCGCGCCTGTTGTGGGAGAACCTTCGCGCGCATCATTTTCCGCCGGCCTTTCCCTGGTTGCCGCTGACGACCCTGAACGCTCGGAACTATGTCGATCACCACCTGCTTTATCACCTTATCCTGATCCCGTTTACGTGGTTTCGCGACATGCAAACTGGCGCGAAAGTGTCCGCGATTCTCTTCGCGAGCCTGGCAGTCTTTTCGTGTTACTGGCTGGTAGTGCGCTTTGAAGTTCGTTATCGGCTGGTTTGGTTGCTGGCGCTTCTCGCGTGCTCGGCGCCTTTTTTGTATCGCATGAATATGACCAAGGCGCCGCCGCTCGCGATCATCTTTTTGGTTCTGGGAACGTACCTGCTGTTCGAAAGAAAGTCCTGGCCGCTGCTGCCGCTCGCCTTCGTCTTCACGCTCACCTACGACATGTTCGTGCTGCTGATAATCGGCGTAGTTATCTGGACAATTGTAATTGGTTGGACGGAAGAGAGGTTTGAGTGGCGGCCACTGGCGTTTGTGCTGGCGGGCTCGCTGCTGGGCCTGGTTATTAATCCATATTTTCCCCATAACCTGTATCTGCTCTACGAGCACGCGCGCATGAAGATCACCGCCGGCGAATTTGCGGTCAAGGTGGGTCAGGAATGGGATCCATATAACAGCTTTGACTTCGTGCTCAATTGTTATGTCGCCTTAGTGGCCATGCTGGCGGGCTATCTGGCCTTCGACTTCAGCGATCGTAAACGAGCGCAACGGCCTTTGTACTTCCTGATCCTGTCGACTGTACTAATGCTGATGACCGCGCGTTCGCGGCGCTTCGCCGAATACTTTCCGCCGTTCGCGATTCTGTTTGCCGCATTTACGCTCGAGAGCTTTTGGCAGGGTCGCGCGGTATTTACGCGCTTACCTCAGGATGTTTTAGCTGATTTAGAGCCTTTTCTTGATCGACACGAGACCTCTGCCGCGGAAAAGGAAAAGAAAGCCGAAAGTAATTGGCAGTTAGTTAAAGCGATCGTCGTCAGCGTCGGTTTGGGCACGGCCTTGTTCGCCAACGTCTATCGGACCTCGGCAGACATCCGCGAGAGCGATCCCCGCGAACACTACGAGAAGGGCATTTTGTGGATGCGCGCAAACGTACCTCCAGGCGAGATGGTCTTCAATACTGACTGGGACGACTTCCCGCGGTTATTCTATTTCGATCCGACGCATGTCTACACTTCAGGGCTGGATCCGACCTATTTACACGATCAGAATTCCGACCTCTCGGATTTGTACGTGAAGATTACGACGGGAGAAACGGAAGATCCGGGTCCGCTGATTCGCGATAAGTTCGGCGCGCGCTGGGTGTTCAGCGATAACACCAGCGACCATGACGGATTTCATGATAACGCGACCCGCAGCGGTTGGTTCGAGGTCGTTTATGAAAAGGACGATTGCCGGATCTACCATATTCGCGATCAAAAAGGCGCGCCACTGGATGAGAAAAAGGACACCGCCGACAAGCCGAGCGACGACGATGCGTTACCCTAAAAGCCGATGAATAAAAAATACTCGCCGTGCATCACAATCATACTTGGTTTGGCCGTCGTGATTTCAGCCGGCGCATGTCATCGCCGCGCCTCGTCCGACAACGAAGCGGTCGATACTTCAACTTATCGTCCTGAAGCCACGCCAGCGACGCAATATGAACGTGACTTAAAATACGTACGCGACGGCCATTTCCTCAACGTCTGGATCTTCTCGCGCAAAGATGGGAAGGCATTGACCTCGGAAGATTCTGAGTCGCTCAGAACCAATGCGCCCAGGGTGGTTGATTGGGTGACGACCGATGAAAAGAAGAAGGTGATTGCGGGATCGAATTTTCCGATCGAGCCGGCGCAAATGGCCGAATTGCAAAAGCGCTTTAACGTGGAACTCTTGCCGGCCACACCGTGAGTCAACAACTAAGTCGCGGAGATGGCGGGCAGTAGCCCGCCTCTAAACGGTCAGCACCAACTTGCCAAACTGTGCCCGGTCTTCCATCAACTCGTGAGCGTTGCGCGCTTCTTCCAGGGGCAGCTCGCGATCTACTACCGCGCGAATCTGTCCCGACTCGATAAACTTCATCGCGTCCAACAGGTCAGCCTTCGATCCCATCATCGAGCCGAGAATCGTCAGATGACGATAGAAGACGTGACGCAAATCGGTGCGCGCATCGAAGCCGCTGGTCGCACCGCAGGTTACCAGGCGGCCGCCTTTCTTTAATGACAAAATCGAACCCGGCCAGGTTGCGGCGCCAGTGTGTTCGAAGACCACGTCGACGCCACGGCCATTAGTCCACCGCTTCACTGCTTTCGGCCAATTGTCATCGGAATAATTGATTGTTTCGTCGGCGCCAAGTTCACGGGCCTTCGCGAGCTTTTCATCAGAACTCGCGGTAGCGATTACCCTGGCCCCGCGGAGTTTTGCGATTTGAATTCCAATTGACCCGACGCCGCTTCCCGCTGCATGGACCAAAACATCTTCGCCCGTTTGCACTTGAGCGCGGGCCACGAGCATGTGCCACGCGGTCAAGGTCACCAGCGGCAATGCCGCAGCTTCAGCCCAGCTCAAATTCTCGGGTTTGGGAATTAGATTTACGCCCGGCACCGCGACCAGCTCAGCGTATCCGCCATCGCGGCGATAGCCGATGATGTCGTAGTCGTCGCACATGTTGTCATGTCCCGCGAGACACTCGGCGCAGTGTCCACACGAAACGCCGGGCTGCACCATGACTTCATCGCCTGGCTTTGCCCAGCTGACCAACTTGCCTGCCTCGCGGACCACTCCCGCGATGTCGTTGCCAGGAATATGCGGCAAAGGAATCGCAATCCCCGGCAAACCATTGCGCACCCAAACATCAAGATGATTCAAAGCGCAGGCGCGGACTTCGACCAATACTTCATTGGGACTGATTTGCGGATCCGGAACCTGGGCGAGCTTGAGAACTTCCGGCGCGCCATGTTGGGCAAATGTTATGGCCTTCATCACACAGTTTAGAGGCGGGCTACTGCCCGCCTCCTTTAAAACTCCGGCCAAAGGCGGTCAGTAGCCCGCCTCTAAACAGTTCGAATAAAATCAATCAGCGGGCCGCCTGGATTCCAGCTCTCACTTCGGCGATCGCATCGTTCACTAACTGAATTGCGTTAGCGCGATGACCGCCCTTATCGGCATTCGCTTTGTCCAGATTATTCCTGGCGCTTTGCAACGCATCGAGCGCTGCTTGCATGTGGGGCTGATCCGGCGACGCGTGGTTGTGACGACGCGCGTACTGAATGCCGGCGTTGACCTGCCCGATTGCGCGATTAACCAGGTCGACCGCCTTAGCCCGGTGACCGGCTTTGTCGCGCGTAGCCATTTGTAATTCCGATTTCGCTTTCTGCAGGTCAGCGCGCGCGGCTTCCATGAATGGTTGGTCGGGCGGCGTAGCATTGGCAACTGCAATGAGACCAAAAACAACTATGAGGATTCCCCCAATTCGTTTCAGCATGATTCGAATTTCCTTTCTGTTGTTCGTATGCGACTCGAAAGCCGCGCCTAAATTACTACAAGCGAAATCCTCAAGACAATGTCACTTGAATTCGATGTCAATGCCGTCGAAGTGCGTCTTGCCCACGTTCTTAATCGAGTGCGTAGCGCTTCCGGGACGCCAACGCACGTCAGTCTCGACGATCTTCGTCCGCTCTGGTTTCGCATTTCCACTGGTGGTCACCTCGAGTTCGCCGCGCGTGATCGCAATGGCCAATCCGGGTAGCGGATGAGTGTGCGTCGGCGCTGATTGACCCGGTTCCAAAGACAAACGAAAAACGCGCACGCGCTCGTTCTCCAGAATTGGTTCTCGTCCCGCTCCGTTCGGCAGTGGCGACGAATTACTGTTCGCAGCAGGCGGTTTCAGCAATTCAATCGTGAGGTTGTGAAATGCCGTCGTCCCGGCGTTTATCGCGCGATGAATATAGGTGGCTTTACTGAATCTCACTTCGCCATATTTCCATTCAGCGTCAACCGGATCGCGGCCGAGTGTTTCGAGGTGAAGTTTCGCCGGCGCCAGAGTGACGACCACGTTGTCGTTGCGATGAGCATGCCAAAGCGTTGCGTCACCACCGGGCACCGTGACATCCCAAATTTTTACGAACTCGTTTTCAAACTTTGGGTGGTGGCGCGGTTCGCCCTTGATCTCAACCGGGCTTTGCGGCGAGTTTGACTGGGAGATGGCGATGATTGGGATCAAAAGCAGCAGGGCGAGTAATAGTGGCCGTTTCATCTGTCCATCTCCATTTTAGTTTGTGCGCGTCTTTCGTAGAGCTCTCCCGGCCAGGACGCCCGTGTACGTTCCGTTCTCGACGGCGATCTTTCCATTGACGATGACGAATTTCATGCCGACTGCCGGCAACTCCGGTTGTTCGTAGGTTGAACGATCGGAAACAGTCGCTCGGTCGAAAACAATCACGTCGGCAAAGTAACCCTCGCGAATGAGTCCGCGTTGGGGAATGCGAAAGGTCTCAGCCACCAGCGCGCTGCTGTTGCGCACGTCGAACGGCAACGAGATGACTTTGTCCTGAAAGACGTATTGATGCAGCTTCTTTGGAAAGGTGCCGTACTTGCGCGGGTGGCCGGTCGAGCCGTCCGAACAAGTCATGATGAATTTCTCTTTCATAAAACGGCGGATGTCTTTTTCATTCATGTTGAATGACGCTACGCCTGCGCCGCCAACGGTCTTGATAATTTCGAGCGCAGCTTCGACCGGCGTCTTGTTCATTTCCGTGGCGATCTGATTCAAACGCTTACCGACATACTGCCGATCACGGCAGTCAACGATCAGCAGAGAATCCGCGCCGCCGCGGCGTCTTAAGTTTTGTTCCATTTCGGCAATCAATCGCGGCCTGACGCCCGGGTCGCTGATTCTCTGAACCAATTCCCGTTGTCCGCCAACTTCCGCCCAGCGCGGCACCAGCGACGCGGTCAAGCTCGAGCCCGAAGCTTCATAAGGATATTGACAGGCGGTCGCGTCGATGCCTGCGCGCCGCGCCTTCTTCATCAAGTCGATTGCCGGTTTGCTTTGGCCCCAGACGTCCGGTCCAAGCGCTTTGATATGCGAAATGTGCACGGGAATCTTCGCTTCACGCCCGATGCGAATGGTTTCGGTAATCGCCCCGAGCAGGCCGATGGTGTAAGAACCCTCATCGCGCATGTGCGTGTCGTAGACACCACCTTTGGCTGCTGCGACTTTCGCCATCTCGATCACTTCTTCGGTTTTCGAATAGCTCTGCGGCGCGTAGTAAAGACCCGTCGATATGCCGAACGCGCCTTCATCCATCGCGCGCGCCAGGTATGACTTCATCTCTTCAAGCTGCGCGGCTGTCGGTTGCGCGTCGGTCGAACCCAACACTTTTCCGCGAATCGTCCCAAACCCTGCAAGCAGCACGCCGTTTGTGCCGATGCCCTGCGTGTCCCATTTCCGCAGTGTGTCGCCGATATTCTGAGCACTGTTGCCGTCGTTTCCGGTGACGACAGTCGTGACCCCCTGCATCAGGTAGGCTTGATTGCTCTTCGTTTGTTCGTTTGAGAGATCGCCGAGCGTGTGCGTATGACCATCGATAAACCCCGGCGCGACGATCAGGCCGGTGGCATCGATTGTCCGCGTGGCCTCTAACTTGGCTTTGCGCGCGTCACCGGCAAAGACAATCCGGTCACCGCGAATACCGACATCGGTCTGGCGCGGCTTCTTACCGGAACCGTCAACGACTTGTCCGTGGAGAATGAGGATGTCCACGGGCTGCAGCTGCGCAACGCTGGAAGCAGCCGAATCGAGAGAGATCACCAGCAGGCTGCCGGCGAGAGCGAAGCAAATTAAGAGTGAAATTAGAAAACGGGAACCCGTGCGCATGATTGGCGCGCAGAGGGTAACGCGGTTGGAGGGTTCATTCAAGCTGCTGTTTCAACTTGTCCAGCGCCTCACTCCAATACTTCTTCATCCTGGCAGCGGCTTTCGCATCCGGCAATTTCATGTGCTGAGCCACCACCTGCACCTTGTCGGAGGCTTTCGGCATAAAGGCGACCGCGAGACTCGTGTTGTCGTCTTCCCAGGTGATGCGAAGAACTTTGTTCGTGGTCGCTTTGCGGATGGCGAGTTTCGCGGGCAACCATTTCTTCCGGGTCTTCTCGTCAGTCCAGGCTTTATAAGCGTTCGCCGCCGGCGCGGCGATGGTGCGGCTGACGCTGATTTCATAACCGCTGGGCTTCCCGCCCATGTCTCGCAGACCGCGCGCCTGCTCGTAAGTGACCGCCACCATCTGCTGCCACCATGGGCGCACGTCATGCTTGTCAACCAGGTGCGCGACAATTTCCTGATGCGTCATCTTCTTGGCGCCCGCGGCATCGAGATGTTTGAACCAGCGCGACCAGGTCTTGCCGGTCTTTGCTTCGACGGCTTCGTCGCTCATGCGAGGTTTGAATTCTTTAGTCATATCGTGTCAGAAGCCCGACCGTAAGGGAGGGCAGCGTTCGTATTCCAGTTTCAAGATGAAGAACTCGGATGCCAGACTGCCCTCCCTGACGGTCGGGCTTCTGACACTTACTCATCGCGGTCGTACGCGGTCTTCAACCATTTCTTCACTTCGTCGTCGATATCCTTCAGCGAGGTTATTTCGAATCGATGTGTGATTCGATCTTTTTTGGCGAAGCCGCCGGTGTCGATTAAACGCTTGGGCGTCTTCCTGGTCTCGCCGAGCGCCAACCCAAAGTCGATGCGCGTCTGCGTGGTCGGTTTGATTTGCGCGAAGACGTGATTGCGATAAAGCGGCACGATCGTTTGGCACGGACAAGCTTTCGTATCTTTGCCCATCGACAATCCGAGTTTCAGCAGCGCCTCGTAAAGCGGGCGCAGATGCTCTTTCTTACCGGCGAACATTTCCTCGACGTACTTCTCAGCCGCCTTCAGGTAAGCATCCGGGTCACTGGCCTCTTCGCCTTTGCCGACCGAGCGCTCAGCTAACCACCAGGCTGTGTTGGTGCCCAGCTTGTGTTGCTCCTTCAACCAATCGCGTCGCGCTGCTTCAGTCGGCGGGCCTTCCTGCTTGATGAATTTCATCCATTCATCGAGCGTGCGGCCCGTCTTCTGTTTCAATTCAGCGACCCATTTCTGCGTCATCAAGACGCCGGGATGCACACCATAGATCGACCTGGTTTTGCTGCCTGCCTTGGCCACTGATCACTCCTCGCAGCTAGTCGGTTTTCTCCTGACCCAGGCTGAACCAATTGCCGGAATTGTCTTTCATCACGGTCGCTGTTCCCCACGATTGCGTGGTTGGCGGTCCTTTGAATTCGACGCCTTTGGCCTTCAGCTCTTCGTAGGTTTTTTGAATATTGTCTGCTTCGAAAACGCCGCCGCCGAGCACGCCCTTCTCCATCAGCGCTTTCAATTGGGCAGCCGACTCTTCATCCAAAATGTACCCAGGCTTCGGCTCCATCAGGATGATTTCAAAGCCCGGTTGGTCCGGTATGCGCATCGTCAGCCAGCGAAAGTCATCGCCGATCATCGCGTCGGTATCGACTTCAAAGCCCAGCTTATCGCGGTAAAACTCCAACGCTTCCTGCTGGTTTCTGACCCAAACGGTTGCATGTGACATCTTTGTGATCATGGTTTGTTCTCTACTCCTCCGTAAGATTCGGGCAGAGCATACAGAGTTTCGCGTAAGCTGGCTTCTCGAAAATTGCTAATTAACGGAAGCTGGTTTCTCGAAAATTGCTAAAGTGAGTTGGCGGCGCGGCGATGTCAGTCTTGCACCCCGAGCCCATACATGTTGAGAAAGCAGGTGGGGACTTTGCTCTGCGCCTCGCGCTGTTGCTGGCGATAGTTTATCGGCGCATCGCCGACGCGCTGGCGGAACAGAGTGCTGAACGAGCCGAGACTTTGGAAGCCTACTTCAAAGCATACGTCGGTGACCGTCATGCGCCGGTGACGCAGCAACTCTTTGGCCTTTTCGATGCGGCGGTCGATCAGATACTGGTGTGGAGTGGTCGCAAACTCTTCGCGAAAGAGGCGCAGAAAATGGTAGCGGGAAAGACACGCCTCCTGCGAAATCTCATCGAGGTCAAGCGGTTCGTGAAAGTTCTCGTTGATGAAGGAGCGCGCGCGCCAGAGCCGCTCGTGAACTTCGCTGCCGGTTTTGCTCTTTGGCTCAGCCATTTGCAAGCGAATTCTACTGCAACATAGTAGGAGATCGGAAGATAAGTCTAAGGCACTGAATGAAACGTCGATCTGATTTGTCTGAGTCGTCTGCGAGGCAAGCTGAGACTCAGTGCGTCCTCACTTCCCGGGTTGTACCAAAGCACAGCGCAGACAACTCTCGTCATGATACTTCAGTTTACGAAACGGTTCAGGGATGCCAGGAGTTCGCAAGTTTCGGGGGCATGACGGTCTCTTATCGCAGATTACGATTTCTGCTAGACTCTGGTTAATGGACAAGCTCGAATACACCGAAGCTGAGCGTTGGCTGATTGAACCCAAGCCGGGCACGGCAGCCGCGCGCGCACGCGACTTTGGAATCGATTTGTCGCTGACTGTCAGCAATCTGCGGCTTACTCCGCACGAACGCGTTAAGCGGCTCGATGATTTCCAGCACGAAATGAGACTATTGCGTCAGGCCGTAGTTTCCTCAGAACAACATGGCCGAACTCGCGCAGGGTCTGAAGCTGTTCAGTGACTTCAAGGTGGATTGCGTCATCATTGGCGGTGTGGCCGCTGGTGCGCGCGGCTCATCTCAGGTCACCTTCGACGTCGACGTTTGCTATTCCCGTTCGCGCGACAATCTGAAGAGACTCGCCGAGGCGTTGCGTTCGGTAAATGCGAGTTTGCGTGGGGCTCCAAAGAATCTGCCCTTTGTGCTCGATGATGAGACTCTGCGTCGCGGTTTGAACTTCACCTTTGATACCGACGTGGGAAAGATCGACATCCTTGGCGAAGTTCAAGGCGTTGGCGGGTATGCCGAGTGTTTCGCCGGCTCGAGTGAATTCGAATTGTTCGGAGTTCAATGTTGCGTGATATCGCTCGAAAAACTAATCGCAGCAAAGCGCGCGGCGGGCAGAACAAAGGATCTGGTAGCGTTACCGGAATTGGAAGCGATCCTTGAACATCAAAAACGAAAAGAAACAGATAACTCAGATGAGGGCAATGACGACGAAACTTGAACGACTTGTTCTCCTTGCGATTTTCAGTCTGATGTTTGCGTCCAGCGTCGCCGCCGATCAGCCTACCATTCTGACCCAA
Source organism: Pyrinomonadaceae bacterium (assembly GCA_044870975.1). Taxonomy (GTDB): domain Bacteria; phylum Acidobacteriota; class Blastocatellia; order Pyrinomonadales; family Pyrinomonadaceae; genus UBA11740. The sequence continues at coordinate 1,344 of JBIOZK010000181.1, read as the reverse complement.
CCCCAGGCTTCGCACTTCGCGTCGCTGGCTCTGAAGTGCATTCAGAAGGAATATCCAAACAAACTCGATCACACCAACAACGACAAGGATGACGTACGCAGTCCGCGCGATCTGCATCCGGCGTTTTATGGATGTTTCGATTGGCATTCGACCGTGCATGGACACTGGATGCTGGTGCACCTGCTGAAACTTTTTCCGAATCTGCCGGAGGGAAAGCAGATTCGCGCGGCCCTCAATGGCAACCTCAGCGAGAAGAATATCGCGGGCGAGGTGGCGTATCTGAAACAGCAGAACCGCGCATCGTTTGAGCGCACTTATGGTTGGGCGTGGCTCTTGAAGTTGGCTGAGGAACTACGCGGTTGGAATGATGCGGATGGAAAGCGTTGGTCGGCGAATCTTCAGCCGTTGGCGAATGGGTTTGCCGAGAAGTATTTGGCGTTTCTGCCGAAGCAGAATTATCCGATTAGGACGGGCGTTCACCCGAACACTGCGTTTGGATTAGCCTTCGCGCTCGATTACGCGCGCGCGGTGGGCGATCGAAAACTCGAAGCGCTGATTGTAGAGCGGGCCCGGACTTACTATGGGAGTGATTCCGTTTATCCGGCGTCGTGGGAACCGGGCGGAGAAGATTTCTTTTCGCCCGCGCTAATGGAAGCCGATCTCATGCGGCGCGTGCTGAACAAGCAGGAATTCAGCCGCTGGTTTCGCCGATTCCTTCCCGACGCGGTCTTCCTGCGCCCGCGCAGTTTGTTCGCACCTGCGATCGTTACTGATCGCACCGATCCGAAGTTAGTCCACCTTGACGGCTTGAACCTCAGTCGCGCGTGGTGCATGAGGAGCATTGCCGGCGCTTTTCCTCCGAACACTCTCCTGCGGCGACGGCTGTCGGAGTCGGCTAATGCCCATGCGAACGCAGCGCTACCCTACGTCACCAGCGGAAACTATGAAGGCGAGCATTGGCTCGCGTCATTTGCAGTCTACCTGCTTACCACCCCCGCGCCGTGAAGACCGCGGCCACGGCGATTCACGGTGTGAACTCGCGGCGCTTCTTCGCTTCAAAGGCGGCCAGCCGTTCTCGCTTCATGCCGTCCCAACCTTCGGCGTAAAAGCCAATGACCGCCGCGTCGCCGCCGGTTATGACCACCTCAAAGCCGTCACATTTTAAAGTCTTCCGCGGATTGGTTGGATCCGGTGGCCAGTCTTTCGGGCCCGGCAAATGTAATGAGTCTGAGAATTTTTGAATCAGATCGTCGGTATTATTCCAACGTGCTCCGGTAGGAAATCGATCGTATAAAACCGTCAATCCGACAATGCGATGATCAAACAGGCGAATAACATAACTGT
>JBIOZK010000180.1:0-5129 GCA_044870975.1 Pyrinomonadaceae bacterium | reverse complement strand
AGCGGCAAAGGCTACTTTGGCGTATTCTATCTTCACCACTTCGTTCTTTTCTTAGCGTTTGATTTTGGGGTGGTGCACGGTCTTCTTATATATAGTACGATTCAAGGATTCAAGGTACTCAGTTGTGAGATCGGATTCTTGATTAGGTTTGTCACTTCGCTTAGGCGCGTAGCTCAGTTGGTAGAGTGCTGCCTCGACACGGCAGAGGTCTCGGGTTCGAGTCCCGACGCGCCTACCAAAAGTTAGTATCTCGATCAAAAGGTGATCGTCTTTCTGCTCGATGCCGACTTCTTAAAGTGGTCGTTAGCAGTGTTGACAAGTCTGTTAGACTGGCCTCATTGAAATGGTTGATTTACCGAGACATTTACCGAGACAACGCGAAGTGTTCAACACTTCATCTGAAAAAAGCGTGTATTTGTTGGCCTTTCTAAGCGTGCGGGCGTAACTCAATGGTAGAGTGTCAGCTTCCCAAGCTGAAAGTTGCGAGTTCGAGCCTCGTCGCCCGCTCCACATTCATTCTTCGATTCCCACTGAAAGTTCCAAATTTCCCTGGGAAGCTTCCGGAGGCATCGCGCACGCGTTTGACAGAAACCAAACCGATCACATATAAGCTGACCAGAATATGAGCTTCTATAGAACGCATCACCACGACCACTTGCACCATCATGCCAACCATCATTGGCACGAAGGCAGCGTGGCGGCGATTGTGATGTGGAAACTCGAAGCGATTAGAGAGTAAGCAGGATCACAACAAAGCTTTTGACCCGCTGCCCGTACCAGACGTGGCGGCGGGTTTTTCTTTTGGCGACTAAGAGTCGAGGGACTTTACTTATTATGTCGGAAACACTTTCCAGAATCCCGTCGGGGATGCGTTATTACTCAGGTTCTGAGGCGCGCTTCAGACGGGCTACCGAGAACCTCCTGATCTCGATCTTCGACGGCTGGTCTTACGAGGAGATTACGACGCCAACGATTGATTACTATTCGCTTTTTGAGCATGGCATGGGACGCGCGCAGGCGCATCATGCTTTTAGACTGAGTGATACAGATGGTCGCATGTTGGCGGTCAGGCCTGACGTTACATCTTTGGTGGCGCGCGCTGCGGCGACACTTTTCGCTGGACGCGAGCGTCCTTTGCGACTGTGCTATGTCGCTCCGATATTTCGCCAACAACCTCAATCTCATGCTGAGTGGAAGAGAGAGTCCACGCAAATCGGCGGAGAGCTGATCGGTGCAAACAGCGAGTCAGCGGATCTGGAAATCCTGGCCATTATCTGCGAAGTATTGCAGCGACTGAATCTGGATCACCAGGCTGTGATCACCCTTAACGACGTCGAGGTTTTCAACGGAATCGCGGAACAGCTGAAACTCGACCCGGATGCGCGTGACGAAATGCGCGATCTGGTGGATGCGCGCAACGCCGCTGATTTGGAGTGCTTTCTCACTCGCTATTCTTCGGCGGCCGACGCAAAAGCGTTTGCCCAACTGGTTCGGCTTTCCGGAAAGCTCAACATTCTCAGTGAGGCGCGCCGGTTGACCACAAGTCCGCGCTCGGGCCTGGCGCTGGATCGGCTCGAACGCTTGTGGTTGGTGATCGAGACTCTCCAATTGGCGGATCGATTCGAGATTGATCTCGGTGATGTGTCGCGGCTCGATTATTACACGGGTCTTACCTTCAAAATTTATGTTAGCGGCGCCGGCACTCGAGTAGGAAGCGGGGGACGCTACGACGGACTCACCGCCAGTTTCGGCAAATCCGAGCCGGCTGTCGGATTTGTCTTTGAACTCGACACGCTTACCGAGGTGCTGCGGCGACGGTCTGAGGAATCCGGCGTAATTATGCAGGCAACTACCGCCAAAAAACTTACTGACCAAAGTATGCGTGATCTATTTGCCGCGGCTCGCAATTGTAGAGCAGCCGGGGAACGGATCGTCATTGGCCCCCGCGAGGAGCTGCAATGACACAACTGACCATCGCCATCGCCAAAGGAAGATTGCAGCCGGAAACGCTCGAGCTGTTATCGCACGCTGGCCTCAGCCTCCCGACTGAAACGAGCTCGTCGCGTCGCTTGGCAGTCGAGGATGAATCCGGACGGTATCGTCTGATTTTCGTGAAGCCGGCCGACGTTCCGGTTTACGTCGAACACGGCATCGCGGATTGCGGCATCGTCGGCCGCGACGTACTGCTGGAATCGGAACCGGATCTGTTACAGCCGCTCCGGCTGAACATCGGCGCCTGTCGCATCGTGGTCGCGGCTACGCCGAATCCTCCTCCAAATCAGTTAGGGACCCTCAGGGTAGCTACCAAGTACCCGCGCATCGCAGCTCGCCATTTTGGATCACGTGGCGTGGCCGTTGAGTTGATCCAGTTATCAGGTTCGGTCGAGCTGGCGAGTGTTTTGGGACTGGCTGATTGCATCGTGGATCTGGTGGAGACCGGCAAGACGCTGCGAGAAAACGGTCTGAAGATTATCGAAGTGATTACCGACTCAACGGCCCGGCTGGTCGTCAATCGAGCGAGCTATCAACTGAAGGCCGAGGCCGTCGGCGAGCTGGTTCAGGCTCTTGAACAAACCATGGAGGCAAGAGTCGAGTGATTGAGATAATCGACAGTCGTGACATAGATCGGCGGGCGGCAAAGCTTGAGCGCGTCCGCGGGCGTAGCGTCGTCCTGGATGCCGATCTGATGAGTCAGGTCCAAGCGATCATCGACGAAGTTCGCCGGCGTGGCGATGCCGCATTGATCGACTATGCCAGGCGATTCGATGATTGCGTGATGCCAGGGTCTGAGCTTCAGATTAACCCGGACGAACTGGGCCGGTTGGCCGCGAACGCAGACGCCAGTGTGGTTGAAGCGCTAAGAGAGGCGATCGGCCACGTCAGGCGCTTTCATGAATACGAGCTACAGGAGTCCTGGGAGATTGGAACCGAAGACGGCGTCCGGTTGGGCCAGCGCATCACGCCCATCGAGCGCGCGGGATTGTATGTGCCCGGCGGGACCGCGAGCTATCCATCATCGGTGGTAATGAACGTCGTGCCGGCCCAGGTCGCCGGGGTAAAACGGATCGTGGTCGTGACGCCGCCGCGTTCGCTTCGCCAGAATCCCGCAGTAGCAGCGGCGCTGGTGCAACTCGGAATCAAGGAGGTCTATGCCGTGGGCGGCGCCCAGGGGATCGCTGCGATGGCCTACGGCACTGAGACGGTGCCGCGCGTAGACAAGATCACGGGGCCGGGAAACCGTTACGTGGCCGCCGCGAAAAAGCTGGTGTTTGGAACGGTCGGTATCGACTCGATCGCCGGACCGAGCGAAGTTGTAATCATCGCAGACGACACGGCCCGGGCCGACTTTGTTGCGGCAGATTTATTGGCACAGGCGGAACATGATGCGGAGGCGTCGGCAATTCTGATCACGACCAGCGAGCAACTTGCGCGTGAAGTGTCCGTCGAAGTCTCGCGGCAAGCGGAATCGTTGCCGCGGCGGGCCACAGTTGAAAAATCATTAGCCCAATACGGCGCGGTTCTACGGGTCGACGACCTCAGCGAAGCTTGCGAGATTGTCAATCAGTTGGCCCCCGAGCATCTGGAGATTGTCACCCGCGACGACGAAGCGGTAGCGGCAAAGATCCGTCATGCGGGAGCGATGTTTTTTGGATCGTACACCCCGGAAGTTGTAGGTGATTACTTCGCCGGCCCAAACCATGTTCTGCCTACTGGCGGAGCGTCGCGATTCTCTTCGGCGTTGGGTGTTTACGATTTTCTTAGGCGCACCACGGTGCTGCGTTATTCGCGCGAGGCGTTGAGACGCTCAGCGAATAAGATTGCGACGCTGGCTGAGGCTGAAGGCCTGGAAGCACACGCTCGCTCGGCTGAGATCAGGTTCGATTAGCAGGACAGAAGCGATGGGAAATTCAGTTGACAGAATCAAACCCGGGGTGCGCGCCTTGCGCGCCTACACGCTGTCGCCCGATCGCGCGCGGGTCAAGATTAATCAGAACGAAAATCCCTGGGGCGATCCGGCCAGGATTAAGGCAGAGACCCTGCGCCGGCTGGAAGGGCGAAAATGGTCGCGCTATCCGGATTTCACGCCGGCGAGTTTACATGCCCGTCTGGCGGAATTTTCGGGCTGGCCAGCGAAAGGCATTATCGCTGGAAATGGATCGAACGAGTTGATTCAGGCACTGCTGATGGTGACGGTGGGACCAGGCAAGCGCGTGCTCATCTGCGAACCGACATTTGCGCTTTACCGGCAGATAACAACCGTGCTGGGTGGTGAAGTTATAAGCCTGCCGCTCACGTTGGAACTGACCTATGACACTGACACCCTCCAAAGGACCGTGAAAGACCTGCAGCCGGACGTAACGATCATCTGCTCGCCAAATAATCCCACCGGTTGCGTATTCGACGACCGGGATATTCGCGGACTACTTAAATCAACGAATGGCCTGGTAGTAATCGACGAGGCGTACCATGAATTTGCCGAGCATTCCGTGGTGCCGCTGCTCCGCGATCACGAAAACCTTGTGGTGCTGCGGACGTTTTCAAAGGCGATGGCGCTGGCCGCGTTGCGCGTGGGCTATCTGCTGGCTGCGCCCGAACTCGCGACGGAAGTCAGCAAGGCCGTGCTGCCCTACAACCTGAACGCGGTCTCTCAGACTGCTGCTGAAGTAGCCGTGGAGATGTATGAAGATGAGCTGCGGCCGCTGGTGCGAAGGATCATTGCCGAGCGCGAACGGTTGTTTGGCGAGTTGGGTCGGATCGCTGGCCTCACTCCGGTGCGTTCAAGCGCGAACTTCATGGTCGTTAAGTCTGCGATCAATCCGAAACAGGCGTTCGCGGAGTTGCTGAAGCGGGACATCCTGATTCGCGATGTGAGCGGCTATCCAATGTTGAAGGATTACTTTCGTCTGAGTGTGGGTACGCCGGATGAGAATGATCTGTTGTTGCGGGCGCTGAAGGAGATGTTTGGTTCAGTTGCCCTCACCGATCTATCAGTGAGCGAAAGGTAACCATGAAAGCAAAGAGACAAACCCGAATCCGTGCGGCGCTGGTTGGACGCAAAACGAAAGAGACAGACGTACGCGTCGAGTTGACCCTGGATGGCGAGGGCCGCTCGCGCATCAGTACCGGCC
>JBIOZK010000179.1:0-3394 GCA_044870975.1 Pyrinomonadaceae bacterium | reverse complement strand
AATCCAGGTCAACACGCATAACAACATCACCGTGCTGACCAGCTGTTCGACATGTCATAGGTAGGAGCGCACGCATCCGTGCGTGCGGTGCGCCGGCATCTTGCCGGCAGAATTAATGAGCAACGACCGTCACATAAACTTCAAGCTCTTGCGCGACCGAATCCTCGGCGGACAGGACAAGTCCACGCCGAAGCAATACTGGCGCAGCCTTGAAGAACTCGCCGATTCGCCAATCTTCGAAGAGTTCATCAACCGCGAATTCCCGCACGCCGCTGAAGAATGGAACAACCCGGTCGAGCGTCGCACATTCTTGAAATTGATGGGCGCATCGCTGGCGCTGGCCGGATTGAGCGGTTGCGTCATCCAACCGCCGGAAAAGGTAATTCCCTACGTCAAACAACCTGAAGAAGAAGTTCCCGGCAAAGGCCTGTTCTTCGCCACCGCGTTTTCGTTAAGCGGCGTCGCCACGCCGTTGCTCGTGCGCAGCAACGAAGGAAGACCGACAAAAGTAGAAGGAAATCCAGATCACCCCAGCAACCCGGGCTGTTCATCGACCGACATCTTTGCACAGGCATCAATCCTGACGCTTTACGATCCCGACCGTTCGCAGACGCCGCTCTATCGCGGCGAGACACGCGCCTGGACCAGCTTCGTGGCCGAAATTCGCGGCCTAATAGAAGATCAAAACCATGGTCTCAAAGTGAGGCGTGGCGCGGGTCTGCGGGTTCTGACCGAAACGGTCACGTCACCGTCACTCGCCGCGCAACTCAAGCAACTCCTGACGGACTTTCCCGAAGCGAAGTGGCATCAGTACGAACCCGTCAATCGCGACCACGCGCGCGCCGGCGCGGTCATGGCCTTCGGGCAGGATGTGCGGACGACCTACGACTTCAGCAAAGCGGATCGGATTCTCTCGCTGGGCGCTGATTTTCTGAATGCGTGGCCGGGAAATCTGCGCTATGCGCGCGATTACGCCGCCAAACGCCGACAGGATGGAGCCGGCAACGGCGTGAGCGTTGAATCCGAATCAAAGATGGCCCGGCTTTACGTAGCCGAAACGACGCCCACGCTCACGGGCGCCAACGCCGACCATCGATTCTCAGTTAAGCCCGGCGAAATGGAAGCCGTGGCGCTGGGTGTTTCCGGCGCATCGATCGTTCGGGCTGGGGGAGACATCGGCAATTGGCTGCCTGCCGTTTCCAAGGACCTGCAACTTCATAAAGGCGCTTCGATCGTCATTGCCGGCGACGAACAACCGCCGGCCGTCCATGCGTTGGCGCATGCCGCGAACGCTTTCCTGGGGAACGTCGGCAAGACGGTTTTCTATAGCGATCCGCTCGAAGCCAACTCAGTCGATCAAACTCAATCGCTGCGCGAACTGGTCGGCGATATCGATGCGGGCAAGGTCGATCTGCTGGTCATCATCGGGGGCAATCCCGCTTACAACACACCGGTTGATCTCCGTCTTGATTTGAATCGGCTGAACAAGGTGAAGCTGCGCGCGCACCTGAGTCTCTATAACAACGAGACTTCGGAGATTTGTCACTGGCACATCAATGCCGCGCATTACCTCGAGACCTGGGCAGACGCGCGCGCCTACGACGGCACGGTTTCAATCGTGCAGCCGCTGATTGCGCCGCTCTACGAAGGTAAAACTGCTTACGAAATGCTGGCGGTGTTCAGCGACAATTACGATCAAAAACCGTATGACGTGGTGCGCGGGTATTGGAGCGGACACCGGCCGGGAGCCGGACCGAGCAATTCAGCGACGCCGGCCGCGTCGCCTCAAGGTGCCGGCGGGACGACTGCGAACCGCCCGCAGGATGCGACCGCCCCCAGCGCGACGGATTTCGAATCGGCCTGGCGTAAGTGGCTGCACGATGGATTCATTCTGGGAACAATCTTGCCGGCGAAGGCCGTTACCGCAAAGGCTGACCTGGCATCATCATCGAACTCCAGCGGCTACCAATCTCCGGCTCCCGGCTCCTTTGAAGTCGTTTTCCGACCGGATGCTTCAATCTACGACGGGCGCTTTGCGAACAATGGCTGGTTGCAGGAATTGCCGAAGCCGCTGACGAAAGTCACCTGGGACAACGTCGCGCTGGTTAGTCCGAACACTGCGAAGAAGCTGGGCCTGGCGGCGGCTGCCTACGAAGAGAGAGATCATGGTCGTGAATGCTATGTAGATACGATCAAGCTCTCGCTGCGTAATCAAACCATTGGTCAGACGGTTCCCGCGTGGATCATGCCCGGACAGCCGGACGATGTAATTACCGTGCAGATGGGCTACGGACGTAAGACCTCTGAACGGATGTGGGAGAAGATTCCCGATCCTGATCCGGTTCTGCCGAAGGGTGGCTACGACGCATATCAAATTCGCTTTTCGGATCAGCCATGGTCAGCCACCGGCGCTTCTGTCAGCAAGGCTGCCGAGCGTTATCTGCTCGCGACCACCCAGGCGCATTTCCTGATGACTGATCCTGAGGGCAATCAGCGCGACATTCTCCGCGTGCACTCGATCGAGGAATACGAGCACGAGAAGCATCAACTCGTCGCCGAAAAGCACGAAGAGGAACAAAAGAATCACGACCTCTCGGTATATCCGGATTTTGATTACAAGAACCAGGGCCTCGGCTACGCGTGGGGCATGTCGATCGACTTGAACAGTTGCATCGGCTGCAACGCATGCATGATTGGCTGTCAGTCCGAAAACAATATTCCGATTGTCGGCAAGGAACAGGTGGCACGTAGCCGCGAGATGCACTGGATTCGCGTCGACGCGTACTTCAAAGGCGACGAGCAGAAACCGGAAGGGCCCTACTTCCAGCCGGTGCCGTGCATGCATTGCGAGAACGCCCCGTGCGAGCCGGTCTGCCCTGTCCATGCGACGGTGCACAGCTCGGAAGGCCTGAACGACATGGTTTACAACCGCTGCGTCGGCACCAAGTATTGCTCGAACAACTGCCCGTACAAGGTGCGCCGCTTCAACTTCTTCCTCTATCAGGATTGGGACACGCCGACTTATCAGTTGATGCGCAACCCGGACGTGTCGGTGCGCAGCCGCGGCGTGATGGAGAAATGCACTTACTGCGTGCAACGCATCCAGGCGGCCAAGATTGAATCGGAAGTTGAAGGCCGGCCGGTGCGTGATGGCGAGATTGTGACGGCCTGCCAATCTGTCTGCCCGACTGAAGCGATTGTGTTCGGTAACGTCAACGATCCGAACAGCAAGGTCTCGAAGTTGAAGGCGCTGGAGCGCGATTATTCGTTGCTGGGCGATTTGAATACGCGGCCGCGCACGACTTATTTGTCGGCGCTGAGAAATCCGAACCCTGAAATTAAGGGATAACTGTAGAGATCGTTTAGAGGCGGGCTACTGCCCGCCTTCGCGTCC
>JBIOZK010000178.1:0-34908 GCA_044870975.1 Pyrinomonadaceae bacterium | reverse complement strand
GGCCAGCGGCGATATCGCGGGACAAATTCTCGATAACGCCGGAAATCCGGTTGAAGGCGCGGCCGTGCGAATGGGCGGCACCCAGACCCGACTGACTATCACAGATGCCGAAGGAAACTATCATTTCGGCGAAGTCGAAACGAACGGCTTCTATGTCGTCACGCCCTCGCGGCCCAACTACAGCTTCAGCCCGACGCAGCGAAGCTTCAGTCAGTTAGCCGCGCACACCGACGCGGTCTTTACCGGGACGGCGGCTGCCACGGCTGTGAATCCGCTCGAGGCGACTGAATACTTTGTCCGCCAGCAATATCTCGACTTCCTCGGCCGCGAGCCGGATGAATCGGGATTCAACTTCTGGGTTAATAACATCGAATCTTGCGGCACCGACCTGCGTTGTCGCGAAGTCAAACGCATCGACACCTCGGCGGCGTTCTTCCTGTCGATCGAGTTCCAACAGACGGGCTTCCTCGTCTACCGGGCGTATGAGGCCGCGTACGGCGATCTTGATAGCGCGCCGGTGCCGCTGACATTGCGGGAATTCACGCCGGACACGCGCGCGCTTGGCAAGGACGTAGTGGTGCTGCAAAACGGCTGGCAGCAGAAACTTGAAATCAACAAGCAAGCGCTGATGACCGATTTTGTGCAGCGTCCACGCTTCACTGCGGCGTACCCGACGTCAATGTCGCCGGCCGAATTCGTGGACAAGCTGTTTGCCACCGCGCAGGTCGCGTCAACCGACCCCGATCACGCGGCGGCTTTGGCGCTGTTCGGCTCGGCCAGCAACAGTTCCGATGTGTCAGCCCGCTCGCGGGCGCTGCGCCGGCTGGCAGAGAATTCCAGCTTCACGCGGCGGCAGTTCAACCGGGCATTCGTGCTGATGGAATACTTCGGCTACCTGAGACGCGATCCTAACTCCGGCCGTGATACCGACTTTGCCGGATATAGTTACTGGCTGGATAAGCTGAATGCGTTCAACGGAAACTTCGACAACGCCGAGATGGTGAAAGCGTTCCTCGCGTCAGGCGAATACCGGGACCGTTTCCCCCGGTAACCCTCCAGGAATTTTTTCCTCGATTTTGCTGGGCGAACTCGCAACCGCAAGGATCATTGCAGGGAAAACCTTGACAGATGGCAAAGCTCTTGCTAAAACGCCAAGCCAGTTTCACAGAGTGCTTGCTTAGAACCCGACCACGGCCATGGCGATCGATTTCCAGCCTGCCTCTCGTATCGCCAGCGGCCGCGGCTCACAACCTACTAGGAGGATTAGATGAGTTTTAGAAAAAGTTTCAGATTCGCAGCAATCGCGATCGCCGCACTGGCTTTCGCACAAATCGCTAATGGACAAACAGCCGGCGATGGGAAAATTGCCAATCTTAGTGTCGGCGCCGGCAGCGTCCGCTGGGACATTCTGGTGTCCAATAATGGCGGAACCGTCACGGTCCAATTTCCGGATGGCCGTTCGATAAGAAAAGCATTTCGTTCCGGCACGGTGGCCGAGATTGATTTGAGCGACAAGAAGCTCGAATCGCTGCCAGATGGCGTGTACAACTGGGAGCTGAGTTTGGCGCCGCAACTTACGTCCGGGCAAAAAGAGACGATGATGAAAGGGCGCGGCGATGACGATGAGCCCGAGGCCCAGCGCAATCTTCGAAAGCGTTCGGCAGGGTCTTCACTTTCTCTGTCCGGCTCGTTTTCCATGGCTAACGGTATGCTTATCGGCCCCGGCGCAGTCGAAAGCGAACGGACCGGCTCGAATACCACTCAACCACAACCGAAGGCTCAGCCGGCGCCGGTCACGCGAGTTTCTGCAAATACCGTCGACCGTCTGAGAAATCACCGTTTTTCGCTGATGCGCCCGTTCGACATCGTGCATGCAGACGATGTAATCATTCAGGGCAGCCTCTGCGTGGGACTGGATTGTGTAAGCGGCGAGTCCTTTGGTTTTGACACAATTCGGCTCAAAGAGAACAACACGCGAATTAAGTTTGACGACACCTCGGTGTCCGCGGGCTTCCCCGCCAATGACTGGCAAATAACCGCCAATGATTCGGCCAGCGGCGGTTCGAGCAAGTTTTCGATCGAAGACATCACCGGTTCGAAGGTGCCATTCACAATTACGGCCGGAGCTTCGACCAATTCTATTTTCGTCGACTCGACGGGCCGTCTGGGCCTGCGCACGAGCACCCCGGTGCTTGATATTCACGCCAACACCAGCAACACGCCGGCGCTGCGGTTTGAGCAGAACAACAGCGGCGGGTTTACGGCTCAGACCTGGGACGTAGCGGGCAACGAAGCCAACTTCTTTGTGCGCGACGTAACCGGCGGTTCGAAATTACCATTCCGCATTCGTCCCGGCGCACCGACGAGTTCGCTTGATATCGCGGCGACTGGCAACGTTGGCATTGGAATCGCGAGTGCGAGCTCTAAGCTATACGTCCAGGGAGGCGCTGCTGGAGCCGAAACTATTCTGGAAACAATAAACAGCGCGGGAGCTACCACTAATACTGCAGCAAGTTTGCAGTTTGTCATCAATGGCGACACCGAAGTGGGAAGGATTAAGGGAATCTCCACAAACGCCCTGAATAGCTCAAGGCTAAGCTTCTCTTCACAGGGTGGAACCGACACCTTAAACCTGGTGAGCGGCAACGTCGGCATCGGCACCACCGCGCCGGATCAGAAGTTGTCCGTCCAGGGTGACGCTGATAAATCCGCAGGCGGCACCTCGTGGGGCGTCTTCTCGGATGAACGTCTGAAGAACATTAAGGGTTCTTATTCACGGGGTCTCAGCGCGGTTATGGGTCTGCGGCCGGTGCGTTTCTCGTACAAGAAAGACAACGCGCTGAATTTGCAGTCCGACACCGAGATCATCGGATTCAGCGCCCAGGAATTGCAAAAACTGGTTCCTGAGGCGGTGAGTAAGAGCGCCAGCGGTTACCTGGTAGTCCATAGCGATGCGGTGCTCTGGGCAATGCTCAATGCGATCAAAGAACAGCAGAAAGAGATTGAGCAATTGAAGGGGCAGGTTCAGAAGTTGAAGACTGCTCATCACCGGACGCGTAAATAGCGCCGACAGCACATAGGTGCAAAAACTGAGAAAGCGCGGCCGGCAACGTCCGCGCTTTTTCAATGTGATCCAGTTTAAGTTCTGGCGGTAATTTCAGTTGACGAATCGGCGCAACTGAACGCTGATCGCAAATCCGATCGCGATAAAAGTCGCTAGTACCGATGAGAGCCCGGCACTCATCAACGGCAAGGGCACACCGATGACCGGCAACATTCCCAACGCCATTCCGACATTGATGAATATCTGGAAAACCAGCCCGCCGACAATTGCCATAATGACCAGCATCCCCATCCGGTCGCGTGAGCGGCGCGCGTTGTTGATTAAGCGCGTGAGCAGCAGTCCATAGGAGGCCAGCAATAACAAACACCCGACGAAACCGGTAGTTTCTGCAGTGACCGCAAAAATGAAGTCTGTATGCGGTTCGGGCAGGAACTTCAAACTGCTTTGCGAATACTCACTGCCGTGCGCGCCGGTGAGCCCGCCTTCGCCGACGGTCACTATCGATTGCCAGGTGTGATAACCAAAACCTCGCTTGTCGGCATTTTCCGGGTCGAGAATTACGTTGATGCGCTCCAGTTTATATCCATGCAGCAACCCCGTCTTCACGCCCACCATGTACGCCAGCGGCGCTCCGGCGATGCACGCAACTAAAACCGCGACCACCATCCACATGCGAACCGAAGATAAGAACAGAACCACGGCCAGCAGGGGGAAATAAGTAATTGCCTGGCCCATGTCAGGCTCGAGCAGGATCAATCCGATCGGCAAAGCCAGGATCGCGCAACCGATGAGGAATTCCTTCCTGGTCAGTCCGCCGGCGCGATGCTTGCCAAAATATCTTGCCAGCATCAGCACCACGGGAATCTTTACAAACTCAGAGGGCTGGAACTGCCCGGCGATCGGCAGCTTAATCCAACAGCGCTGGCCATTTATTTTCATACCTACGTGAGGGATAAGCACGATCACCAGCAGCACCAAACCAAAGACGTAAAGGAAGGGCGCCAGCTCGACCAGCCGGCGATAGTCCGTGAACGCAATGCCGAGCATCGCGACCAGCGCAATGCCGAGACCAATCAATTGTTTTTGCCAGTACGTCTCGGTCGGTTGGGCATTGTGAATTTGCCACGCGCCAAAACTCACGATGGCAATCGCCAGCACGGCGATCAGCCAGTCAAAATCTCGGATAGTGCGTTTTTGTAATACGGCGACCATTGGTAAACCTGCGACTAACGATAAACGGCGGGGAGCATTATTGCGTCCTCATCGCGATGTTATTTGAAGCATCCTTCGCGCCCCGGGTCTTGGCGTAATAAACGTCGTACATTGCGCGCACGGCGGGCGCGCCGAAGCGCGAACCGAGGCCGGCGTTTTCAATCAACGCCACCACTGAAATTTCCGGTTTATAGGCCGGCGCGTACGAGACGAACCAGGAGTGGTCCTTGTGCTCGCTTCCCTCTTTGCCGAGGCTGACGACCTGAGCGGTGCCGGTTTTGCCGGCGATATCGAAACCGGCGAGCTTGATGCCGGTGGCGGTGCCCGATTCGTTTACCACTGCCCACATCGCTTGCACCACCACATCGCTTTGTTCGGCAGGCAAGCCAAGATCTTTGAGCGCCTGATGTTCAAATCCATGAGCCGGTCTTTCCGCGAAAATAGGCACGTTCTTTATCGGATCATAACCGACCGCTCCAATCGCATGGACTTCTTTCAGGAGATGCGGCACGAACATATGGCCCTTCATACCGATGGCCGAGTGCGCCCGCAACAGCGCCATAGGAGTCAGCACGTCCTGGCCCTGGCCGAAGGATGAATAGACAGTGTCTATGTCCTTCCACTCAGGATCTCTGGGGTAAAGCTTCGCTTTCAACTCACGCGACGGTGTCGTGCTCACGACTTCGTGCGGCAGATCGATACCGGTTCGCTTGTCGAGATTGAACAGGTCGACCATCGCCTGAATTCCTTCGAGCTTCATCTTCAATCCCAGCCGATAAAAATAGCCGTCGCACGATTTCATAATCGCCACGTGCACGTTCGGCGAGCCATGGTTGCCGCCCATGCACCGCGTGAACTTGTTTCCGATCGTGATGCCGCCGCCACAAACGAGATTTGAGTTATCCGTGGAAATTGCCCCCTGCTTGAGACCCGCGGTGGCCATCAAAGGTTTCCACGTCGAGCCCGGCGGATACTTGCCTTGAATCGCCCGATTGAGCAACGGGTGATCCGGATCGTTGAGCAGTTTCTGATATTCAGCGCGCCCTTCCTTGGTGGTGATGCGCTGCGAGAAAAGATTCGGATCGAAGGTGGGGGCCGAAGCCATTGCCAGGACCTCTCCGTTGTTCGGGTCCATCGAGATGACTACGCCGCGTCCCTGGGGTGACTTGCGCAACTGATCTTCGGCAGCCTTCTGTAAATCAAGATCAATGGTGATGACGATGTCCTGTCCCGATTGTGGTTCAACCCGCTCAACTTCATTTTGAATATGGCCGCGGCTATCTACGATCACTTTGCGATAACCATCACGTCCTCGCAGGTACTCGTCATATACCGACTCCACGCCGTCCTGGCCGATGACGTCTCCCGGTTTGTAGCCTTTGTCGCGATACTCGGGTTGCTTAAGCTGGTCCGGACTTATTTCGCCGACATATCCCAACACGTGACATAACAGACCATTCTCCGGATAGCGGCGCTGGGGTGTCTGTTCAATGCGCAGCGTGGGATACTCGAGTTGATGTGCATCGACCCAGGAAATATCCGCCTGGGTGACGCCTTCCTTAATCAAGATCGATTCGAACGCCGGCGAAGCTGCCGCTTGATCGAAGTGTTCCCTTAATATCTCAGCATCGATCTTCAACCCATCGGCAAATGGCTTGATCAACGAATAATCAATTTTCTTGGTTACTTCGCGAGACAGGATGACGCTGTAAATAGGACGCGAGTCGACCAGGACATTGCCGTTGCGGTCCATGATGACGCCCCGCGGCGCCAGTATTGGCAACAGACGGATACGTTGATTCTCGGCGACCTCTGCGTAGCGCGCCCCGTTCACGATTTGCAGCATGTACAGCCGCACGCCCAGGATGCCCAACAGTAAGAGGGCTGCCGCCTGGATCAGCCGCAGACGCACTCGGAGATTTTGTGAATCATCAACGAACTTCATCTTCTTCTCGCTGCCGCGGAGGGCCGGCGGGCGACTCGTCGCCGCACCGTGAATTGTCGCCGCTGGCGCGCCTTACCGCTAAAGTAGTTATCATAAACCAACAGCAAAATCGTGCCGGCCACGGTGGTTGCGATCAGCTTATACGAGAGCGATTGCACAAAGGGCATCGGCGGTCTCTGTCCGAACAGTCGATGCATGCCGACATAGACAAGGTTGTCGATTGCGCTGGCACAAAAGAGAACCGGAATTCGCAGCAGCACGGTGTCGAGCATGACACGCGAGGCCACCACATAAACGGCATAGGCGGTCACGACTTTGGCAAACCCGCCGGCGCCCAACAAAGCGGGCGGCCCGCTAATCAAATCCAGAGCCAATCCGGCCACTGCTGCGGTGAGAAGCGCCGTCAAAGGTTCACGTTGCAAGGCAAAGTAAACAACCAGGATCAAGGTGAAGTCCAGATAACCGAGTGGCTGCCAGACAGCGCGCAAGGATGACTGTAAAGCGATGGCTACGATTAGCAGGATCGCGACTGTCAGTTGGCGCATGGTCAGTTACTGTGAGCAGTACGCAGTGAGCAGTGATTAGTTGAAGCCGTTAAGTAAGCGGCGTCACATTGAGCTGTGTGTCTCGAGAACGAAAGGTGTTTACTGCTCACGGCTCACCGCTCACTGCTTACTCGATTTCTTGTCTACATTCGGGAGAGTCTGGTCAGGTTCAACTCGCTGCGGCGGGCGGTAGGTGAGCACCGCAACCTCCTTCACCCGCTCCAGCCCGGCGCTCGGGCGAACCCGAATCAAGAGCGGTTGAGTCGCTGAACCGGGCCGCACCTCGATCACCTCGCCCACATTGTAGCCTGCCGGATAGACCCCATCGAGACCCGTGGTAGTTACCATCTCTCCCACCTGTACTTTTTCCAAGCCGGAGACGTAGCGCATCTCGAGCAACCCGCTTTCACCCAGACCCTTGATCGAACCCTGCGCGGTTGATTGGTTCAGTTGGCCGGCCACGGCTCCCATACCCGCGCGTTCATCGGTGACCAGCATTATTTGCGAGCTTAAGGGACTGGTGGAAACGATACGACCAACGACGCCCGTGGGAGTGACGACGGGCATGTTCACCTCAACTCCCGCCCAGCGTCCTTTGTCGATGGTAATGCCGTCGAACCACATGGAAGGATCGCGGGCGATCACATGAGCGGCAATGGAAGTATATGGGCTGGCTTTCGCGAGCTTCAACAATTGTTCCAGGCGCTCCGCTTCCGCCGCCCGTTCACGCGTGTCGCGCAGCTCGGTTTGCATTTCCTGCACCTGCTTGCGCAACTGCTCGTTTTCAGCCGACGCGCGGCGCAACTCCGAAAACCGGCCGAAAAACCCTGAAACTGAGTCGGCGCTGGACGAGGTGCCGCGTTGCAGCGGATACATGATGGTTTGGGCTAGTGAGCGAATCTTGCGCTGCTTGGTCTCGGCGTCGCGCGCATCGTAGGTCATCAAACCGAAATTCACGGCCAGCAAGGCAAACAGCCACCAGGGTGCCCGCTGGCGAATTTCTCTTTGGGTGCGAATCGCAGCCATTGAATTGCAGAGGTCAGAGTTTAGAGATCAGAGATAAGTGGTCTTTGAAATTAATAAGCGCCGCACAAATTGCAGACTAGCCGCTATCCTCTGACCTCTAACCTCTCGTCTAGGCTCCGGTCGTCAGACTATTGTCCCACTTGACGCGCTTCAGCAGATCGAAATCTGAAAGCATTTTACCCGTGCCGAGCACGACCGAGGCGAGCGGATCCTCGGCGAGAGAAACGGGTAACCCGGTTTCGATCGAGAGACGCTTGTCGAGGTTCTTCAATAACGCGCCGCCTCCGGTAAGGACAATGCCCCGCTCAACGATGTCAGCAGAGAGTTCCGGTGGCGTACGCTCGAGCGCGACGCGGACCGCGTTGATGATGGTCGAGACCGAGTCAGCCAGCGCTTCACGAATCTCTTCGTCGCTGATGGTGATGGTCTTCGGGATGCCTTCAATCAGATTGCGGCCCCGCACTTCATAAGATAGTTCCTCGTCCAGCGGAAACGCCGATCCCAATTCGATCTTGATTGCTTCGGCCGTGCGTTCGCCGATGAGCAGGTTGTATTTGCGTTTGATGTACTGCGTGATCGCCTCGTCCATTTCATTGCCGGCGACGCGGACCGAACGCGAGTAAACGATACCGCTCAAGCTGATGACTGCGATATCGGTCGTGCCGCCGCCGATATCGACCACCATGTTTCCGTGCGGCTCGGTAATCGGCAGACCCGCGCCGATCGCCGCAGCCATCGCTTCTTCAACCAGATAAACTTCGGAAGCTTTCGCGCGATACGCCGAATCTTCGACGGCGCGACGTTCGACCTGAGTAATCTCAGAAGGAATGCCGATCACCACGCGCGGACTGACCCAGGTCTTGCCGTTGTGCGCTTTGCGGATGAAGTGCTGAAGCATCTTCTCAGTCACTTCGAAGTTTGCGATGACGCCATCCTTCATCGGACGAATCGCGACGATGTTGCCCGGCGTCCGGCCCAGCATCTCTTTCGCATCACGACCTACGGCTTCAACAGCATTGGTAACTTTGTTGATGGCGACAATCGAGGGTTCAGAAACTACAATCCCGCGACCCTTCGCATAGACCAAAGTATTCGCGGTTCCGAGGTCGATCGCGAGATCGCTCGAAAAGAGACTAAAGACAGATTTAAAAGGCATTTGAGACCGATTTTCCTGACTGAATATTGACTTGTCCGAAGAGGTGAGCGGTTAATCCGCTAGCAGGCTGGAAGCCGCGAGGGGCGCGCCGGGCCTGGCAATTATTAAATCTACTCACCGAAGCAGAACCGAACCACCAAGATACAACGATTCGTGCGCTATTGCTATCACGAAATGAATTTCTCGTCGGGAATTCTTTGGAATTGTCCGCCGGGTAGCATGCTCGTCTCGGGTTCGAGTCTGTCGTGGCTCGAAGTTGGCGTTTCAGCGCGACGAATACAGTTCTTATTTCCAGCCTTGGCGGCATACATTGCCTGGTCGGCGCTGGAAATCAATTGATGGGGAGATAAGGCATTGTCAGGGAAGACGGCGGCCCCGATGCTTACCGTAAGCGAGATGTTGAGCCGCTTGCCGCCGGTGAACCGGTGTCCTTCGACTTTCGCGCGAATTCTCTCGGCGACGATGGCTGCATCGTCCGGCCCAGCCTCGGGCAAGATCACCACGAACTCGTCGCCCCCGTACCGCACCACGCAATCAGTGTCGCGCACCGAGGGCAAAAGCAACGCCGCCATCTCCATCAGGCAATGCGAACCTGCCAGGTGTCCATGGTGATCGTTGACGTTTTTGAAATCGTCGAGATCCAAAAACAGGGCCGCAACCTTGGTACGATAACGCCGCGCCCGTTTGATCTCGTTAACCAGAAACTGGCGAAGATAGCGCGCGTTGTGCAAACGCGTTAGTTCGTCAGTCAGCGAAAGCCGCTCGGCGTCGGCAACCCGAACGGAATTAGCCAGGGAGTGTGCGATCGATGGCGCAACCGCCTCAAGCAAGCGCGCCTCGGCAAGCGAGAAAGCGCGCGACCGCCGCGAGCGTACACCTTCTACCGCTCCAATTATTCTGTGTCCGCTTAAAAGTGGCGCAGCAAGAATCCGCTTGCGGTCTTCAGAGCGCTTCACCGTTGTCGCTGTGGCTGTAGCTTCCAGCGCAGCTTTACTCGGGGTGATGTCAGACGCTGCACTTACCGGTTCGAACTGCCAGTTCTGAGTGAAATAGGACAGTTCGTCTTCGCCCGGTGATCCGGTAGCCAGGGATGTCAGGCGACGGCCAGGCTCCACGCTTTCCTGGATCAAATAGACGGTCCAACGTTCCGCTGAAATCAACCGGCCCAATCCGTTAATCGAGAAGGATGCAGCTTCAGCTTGATTCGTCGCGCCATGAAGGACGGCGATTAGAGTAAACGCACCACGAAGTTCCTGCTTCCGGAGTGAGTCTAATGTTGATGAGTGATTTTCGTCGGTGGGGATTTTGAACTGCTGCGATTCTTCGACAGGCTCACGTTCTTCAACTTCACGCAGTACCGCAGGCAATTGGGCGGCACTTTCGGCTACCGAGCTGAATCCGGCCTGGGCAACCAGCTCTCGCCAGGACGGCTGCCAAATCGAATGCGGTGGTACGCAGGCAATCACCGGCAGGTCTGGTACGTCGTTGCTTAACTGCTGCGCCGACGCGCGCAAATCTTTTACCGTGACGTTTGCAGGCAACTGGTAGATCAGGGCAATCAGCTTCTCCGGCCCCCCACAATGATTGAAGGGCCATCGACTGCCCGTGTTCACAACGATGCCCGCATCACGCAGGATGGTCGGTATTTCCGGCGCGATCTCAGCGTTTCGGTCGGCGATGACAATGACACTTTTCTTCATCCGGCACTTTCGTCCTGCGTCTAAACATTGAGGATATACGTGGCCGGGGCGGCGCCATTGGGTCTGAAATCTCAAATTTCAAATTTGAAATTTCAAACTGAAACTAACCGGTACCATAACCAACCGGTACCATAACTAACCGGTACCACAACTAACCGGTACCACAACTAACCGGTACCACAACTAACCGGTACCACAACTAACCGGTACCACAACTAACCGGTACCACAACTAACCAGTACCACAACTAACCGGTACCACAACTAACCGGTACCACAACTAACCGGTACCACAACTAACTAGTACGCGTGAGGGTAACGCGATAACTGCTGGTATTGCCTTGTGAGTCTGATGCTTGCACGTTGACTTCGCGCACCGTTGCGGGCGCGGTGATTTGAATCTGGAATGTGCCGTCGGCCAGCGCGGGCGTCTCGCGACCTGATACACGAACGTTCGCGCCTGGCAATGTCGTGCCGCGGATAATGTAAACGTCTCCGCCGAGGTGCACGGCGTTAAGGTTAGAAACCGCGACGGTCGATCCGTTGCCACCTGAAGCGACAACATAAAATTTTTCGGGTTCGCTCCAATCGCTCATCTGGCCGGAAGCAGCGGTCGCCCGCACACGCCAGAAGTAAGCTCCGGGTCGAAGGTCAGAAGCATTGAATTCTGTTACCGACAACTGATCGCGCTCGATAACCTTTCCCTCCTGCACGAAGAATGGAGACGTCGCAACCTCAACTCGATAGTAGGAGGCCGCACCTGACTGAGGCTTTTGCCACTTGAGCGCTACCGTGGCTGAGCCGTTACCGGCAGCAGCAATCTTTTCCAACCCACGAGGCTGAGACGGCTGCGGCACATCCAACAGGCGCTGCGGCTTTGAAATCGTTCCCGACTGGTTTACCGATACATACTCGCCGCCCTGCAATGAAACTTTCTCACCCAATCGGTTGACGCTCTGTACATTACCGCTGTTGACGCGAATCTCTTCCGTTCCTTCAGGCGCGACACCGAAACTGGCGTTGGTCTGTCCGGCAATCTGGTTTTGCGTCTTCGGCGTCTCGATTACGTTCTTGTTGTCTTCGCTTTGCTCTGACGTGCGAACCAGCATCTGGCCACTGTCGACGACCACGTGAACGTTTGAACGCTTGCCGTTATCTGTGCTCTCGTTGTCGCGAATTATGATCGTGCTGTTAGGCCGCACTACGACGGTCGATCCGTCGGCCATGCTGATGCGCGCCCGCCCATCGGCCTGCGTCTGCACCGTGTCACCTGGATAAAGCTGAATCTCGTTGTTGGCGTACATGACTTGGCGCGTCGCGGCGCGAATCACGCGCACGTCGCCCTCGAAGGACATGAAACGCGCCCCCGCCGGCAGATCGGATTTGGCGATGACGCTCTTCAGAGGATTGCCAAATTTCCAGACGTACAAACTCACGCCGCCGGCGACGATCGCCGCCAACAGAATGAACGCGCCGATGTAAACAGCGCGCTTTTGAATGATCCACCAGTCGAACTCGAAGTGGTTTGCTCCGGACGTTGCCATTGCTAATTCGGGATGTGAGTGTGGGGCGTTTCGAGAGGCCAACTATGCCAAACCCAGATTAACACAGACTAGCTTACCGCAGCAATACTCAGTTTTGTTGAGGTTTTCTGTCATCAGCGGACGTAAATCGGATTGGAAATTATCCAGGGTCGGCCTGTGACCGGTGATGGGAGCGAGTCTAGATAAGCTTCCACTCGATAGACACCCGGTCCGTCCGGCGAGAATTCCACGCTGGCGCCGGTGCGCTGGTCGACGAAATTGCCATCCTTTATCAGCACCACTCGCGCAGGAACCGGCACCTTCACGGTGAATCGAGTTTGCGCGTCGGCGCTGATTTCATCGCCCATCGTCCGGTCTGATCTGCTAATCGAAAAATTAAAGCCTTTCGCATCCGCAAAGATGTCGAACGAGATGTAGCAATGGCCTCCCGACAACGCCTGCATCAGCGATTCACGGGTTAAGTCAGTTCCCTTCTTTAGCAGCACGTGAGTGCGCACGACGCGAAAGCTGCGCTCGTACGGATCCAGCTTTATCCCGATTAGTTGTTGGCCGGAAGAATCGTTCAGACTCAATCCCACATTCGAATGCGCATCATTGCCGGCAATAGCCACCCATTTTCTTTTGCCGTCGCGCATCGCGTTGTCCCACAGTCGGAGGTTCTGATCGGGCCGCGAAAAGAAGTTCGCGAATAAGAGATCGGGATAACTGCGATAAGACCAGAGGCCGTCAAATAACATAACCGGAGTTCGGATCTCGCGCGCGTTACTGAAGAGATTGTAGACCTCGACCCCTTCAGCCGTAGTCGATAACCAGTTTTGAGATTCGGAGGGATAAGCGACAAAGGACAAGCCGGCATTGCTTTTCTGTTCGTCGATAGTCTGTTGCGTATCACGACGGCTGGAGGCGTTGGCGGCGCCTAGTATCAATAACAGGCGATCGCCATTAGCGGTGGAAGTTTCATTGCCGTTCACGAACAGAACGCCGTCATGCTTTCCGTTGAGTGTCATGGCCGACGTGTCGAAACTCGCTTGCGGGTGCTCAGTCATGATCACAAAGTCGAGTCCGTTCTGCCTGGCAGCCGCAATCAATTCCGCGAAGCCGCCGCTGCTGTGCCCCCCGAGAAAAGAATGAACGTGAATTACGCCTTGGTAGTCGACGTATTCGTCCGAACTGACCGGGATTCGTTGCGAGGCCAGTTGTTGAATTGCGTGCTGCAGTCGGTAAAGGCGATAGCGGCGGTAAACAAACGGAAGCTGAGAGAGAAGCAGGAGCAGCAGGATCGCGAGACAGATCTTACGTTTCATGAATTGGAGCGCCGGCATCCTTGCCGGCGGTTCGCGAGCATCTTGCTCGCGTTATCTAAAGTAAGAACCGGCAGGGATGCCGGTGAACCGCACGCAAGGATGCGTGCGCTCCGACGCGCTATTCTTCGAAATCGACCTTCGCCATCGTCTCGGCTACGGTGCGGCCGTACTCAACGACCTTAACGTGCTCCGGGTGGACGGTATAAGCATCCAGCACGCTGCGATCCTGAAACCGCGCGAACAGCCCGATGTCGTAAGAGTTGTGCGCGCGCAGAAAATCAAAGCCGACCGCAAAGTCTTCGATGCCTGGTACGACGTCTCGCAGCGCCTTGAGCATTGTCTGATGCTTTTCGCGCGCCTCCTGCGAAGCATCCGCGCGATATTTCCAGGTTACTATATGAATCAACATGTCTCGTTCTCACAATCCAATCGTCTTTAACTGATCAGCCTCTTTAACTGATCATTCAAAAGTTCCCAAACCTGACGCACATGTTTCTCGGTCGTGCGAATGTTGCCAACCGAGAGCCGCAGCGTGAGTTTGTCGTTGAGTTTGGTATGCGAGAGAAAAGCCTTTCCGGTGGCGTTCACCTGGTGCATGATTGCCTCGTTAAGCTCATCCCACCGCTCCGCCTGAACATCTTCACGCTCGTTTCCTTTCGGCCGCGCACGGAAACAGACTAACGCGAAAGGCGTCGGAGCCATCATCTCCCAATCCGGCGAAGCCTCAACCCACGAAGCAAAGAGTTGCGCCAGGCGGCAATGCTCGCGAATCCGAGCCGCCAGGCCTTCATGACCGAAGTAGCGAATGATCATCCAAAGCTTTAGCGCGCGAAAGCGACGACCGAGTTGCACGCCGTAATCCGAACCGCTGCGCACGTTCTCCTGCTCAGGCGTGCGCAAGTACTCCGGCACTAATGAGAAAGCTCGCCGCAGCAGATCCAAGTGGCGGCAATAAAGAACCGAGCAATCGAATGGCGTGAACAACCATTTGTGCGGATTCAGCACCAGCGAGTCGGCGCGATTACAGCCATCGAGTATGTGACGCATCTCCGGCACGATGGCTGCTGAACCGCCGTAAGCTGCATCAACATGCAACCACATCGCATGTTCCTCGCCAATCGGAATGATATCGGGAATAGGATCGATACTGGACGTCGAAGTCGTGCCGACGGTCGCCACAATGCAGAACGGCAAAAAGCCGTTCCGCTTATCTTCGGCAATGGCCTCCGCCAAAGCATCCGGAATCATTCTGAATTGATCGTCTACCGGAATCTTGCGCAGAGCTCGCTGTCCGAGACCCAGCGTGATAATTCCTTTGTCGATCGATGAGTGGGCGTGCTCTGAAGCGTAAACACGCAGCAGTGGCAAATCTTTTCGTCCGCTCATGCCTTCTTCGCGGATGCGCTGCTCGACACCTTCGCGCGCGGCGGCGATGGCATGCATGCTCGAGACCGACGCGGTGTCGTAGATGAATCCCGTCATGCCTTTATCCAGGCCCATCATCTGACGCAGCCAGTCGAGCGTGACCTCTTCCAGTTCAGTCGACGCCGGCGACGTGCGCCACAGCATCGATTTCACGTCAAAGGCGGCGCTCAGCAACTCGCCAAAGATTCCGGGTCCTGAAGTCGAGGTCGCGAAGTAGGCAAAGAAAGAAGGATGGCTCCAATGGGTAAGCGCCGGCATGATTAGGCGATCGACGTCGGTCAGAATGTCCTGCATCGGCTCGCCGTGTGCGGGGGGCGCCTCCGGAAGTTGCTTTTTCAGGTCACCAGGTTCGACCTGAGCAAGCACCGGGAGTTCTTCGATATTTTCGAAGTAGTCGGCGATCCAGTCGATGAGTTCGTGCCCGTAACGGCGGAACTCCTGGGCCGGCATATCGCCGAGTGAGCTGGGTTGTTCGACTGGTCGGGACATAGAAGTCTCTCAGAACCCGAGTGGCTGCAACGGCCTTGGTGCGGTGCCTTCGAAAAACCAGCTCGCGCCTACTCGCAGGCGATGATGCCACGTCGGCAGACGTGCCGTGTACAGTGCGAAGCGCGCCTGACGAGCGAGTGGACCGCCAATGACTTTGCCTCCGGTGAGCACCGCCGCGTGTTCGGTGCCCAGGCTGACCGCTTCGCCCAGTTCAACAAAGTGCTTTGATCTCAGCTCACCACCTTCGATGAAGGCCCGCACATTCCGCGCACAAAGGTGCGATTCCTGAAAAGCGAGTTGCGCCGTTCCGGCAAGTACCGGCGCGACGTCCGGATAGAAGGCGATATCACCCAACGCGAAGACCTCGGGATGGCCTCGAAGCTGCAGAGTAGGCTCGACTGGAATCAAGCCCCGACGATCGCGTTCAACTTTCAGGCTCTCTAACAACGGGCTCGGACGTACTCCGGCGACCCAAACCACACCCGACGTTGTCATCTCAGTGCGCCGATCATTGTGCTCCAGCGTGATGCTGTTGGCGGTGACCTGCACGACCCGCGTATTGGTGTGCACTTCCACGCGTGTTTGCTCCAGTGCGTCCTCGACAAACTTGCGGATCTCTTCACCCATTCCCGGCACCAGCCGGTCGGCCATTTCCACGACGACTACGCGAGGTTCACCGTGTAGCGCGCGGCGTTTCACGGCGTCGCGCAGCAAGTCGGCCATTTTGGTTGATAACTCGACGCCGCTGGCGCCGCCGCCGACCACTACAAAGGTAAGCGCTTCACGCGTGTCTTGCGGAGCGGCGTCTGGTTGAATTCGATCCAGTGCTTCGGTCATACGGCGCCGCAAATGATTGGCGTCATTCAAAGCGCGGAAAGGCAGCGAAAACTGTTCGGCGCCTTCGACCCCGGCGTAGTTTGTGATTGCGCCCGGCGAAAAAACCAAAACGTCATAACCGACTGTGCGGCCGTCGGCCAACCGAACCGCGCGGGCATCGAGATCGATTTCCTGCGCGACGCCCTTTACAAAAGCCGCTTGACCGTCGAGCAGCTCTTTGCAATCAGGCGCGATGTGCCACGCCTCGACCTCGCCGCTCAAATACTCGTAAAGCATGGGCTTGAACAGGAAGTGGTCCTCGTCATTGATGAGGGTGACGTCGCCTGCTCCGGCGAGCTCCAAAGCCGTAAAGAGACCCCCGAAGCCACCACCTACGATTACAATTTTCCTTTGATTTTTGGCCATTTGATAGAATCGTGCTGATTAAAGAGCGCAGATATTATCAGACAAAATCGTCCTTGGCACTCATCTCGGCGTCCCCATCCTCAACTTGCCACTGGCGCAACTGAAATGTTACTTTCTCGTACGTTATATGATTTTCGCGGTTTGTTCTGTGAGTCACAGGGCTTACTGCGGTTCAGGAGGACCATTTCAGTAGTGGCATTAGCAAGAGAAGCAAAAGAAAAAATCGTTAGTGACTTTCGAGCACATAATTCGGATACCGGGTCCGCCCCGGTTCAAATCGCGCTTTTAAGCCAGCGAATCACCGAACTCACCGAGCATTTCAAAACACATAAGAAGGACAATCATTCGCGGCGCGGGCTGCTGATGATGGTCCAGCAACGACGTAGTTTGCTCAATTATTTGAAGAAAACCAACATCCAGCAATACCACGATGTGGTAGAACGGCTGAATCTGCGCGTTAGCAAAGCGTAATTAACGAAGAGAATCTTCGACTCTCTCAGGGACATAGCACGCGTTTTCGAAGAGCTTGCTCCGAGCCGAACGTGACGGCAACACCGGAAAAAAGACGACGCGCGCTGCCTTACAATATTAGAAGGCGGCAAGAGCTTCACGGCCAGGCTCTGCCGCCTTCTCTTTTTTCAGGGGTACGAACGCTCTAACGTGCCAGCACGCCAGACGCGTTCGTAACTGCAGCGGATGAGACGCTGCCCGCCGGCAATTCCCGCCGGTCACAAGGAGACTAAAATGACAGTAAAGAAATATTTGAAAGAATCAATCAGGGTTGGCGATCGCGACCTGACCGTAGAGGTCGGCCGGGTCGCCAAACAAGCCGACGGATCATGTGTGGTCCGTTACGGCGATACGATGTTACTGTGCGCCGCCGTTGGTGCACCTAACCCGCGCGAAGGCGTGGACTTTTTTCCGCTGACGGTTGAGTACCGGGAAGCACAGTTCGCGGCCGGGCGCATTCCCGGAAATTACTTCCGCCGTGAGGGACGTCCCAACGAAAAGGAAGTTCTCACCTGCCGCTTGATCGATAGACCCTGCCGGCCCTTGTTTACCGAAGGTTATCGAAATGAAACTCAGGTAATTTGCTCAGTTATTTCAGCGGATCCAGATAACAATCCGGACGTGATTGCGATTACCGGAGCGTCGTGCGCGTTGTACCTCTCAGACATTCCCTTCTCAACTCCAATCGCCGGCGTGCGCATTGGACTGATTGAAGGACGATATGTCGTTAACCCGACCTACGATGAAGTTCGCGAATCGCGTTTGAATCTAATCGTGGCCGGCACTGAAGAAGCGATTGTGATGGTTGAGGCCGGCGCCCAGGAAGTAACCGAAGCGATTATGGTCGAAGCCCTGATGTTGGCGCATAAAGAGATTAACCGTCTGTGCCGCTGGCAGAAAGAGCTTTACAAAGCCCTGGAAATTGAAAAACGCCCGGTCACGCCGCCTTCGCTAAACGAGGAAATGATTGGCGAAATCGAGCGCAATTACGCCGACCGCTTGCGCGCCGCCCTGGATACTACCAATCAGGAGAAGCGCGCGAGTTATGCGGCCGTCGATGCCTTGAAAAAGGAAGTCGTCGAAAGCTACCCCGAGGATCAAATCGAGCAGCGGGGGATGGCCAAGAAATCGTTTGACCATCTGAAAGAGAAAATCTTCCGCGACGATATCCTTAATCATCGCCGCCGTCCTGATGGCCGCCGGTTCTCAGAAATTCGGGCCATCGATTGCGAAGTCGGCTGGCTGCCGCGTACGCACGGTTCGGCGCTGTTCACTCGCGGCGAGACGCAGGCGCTGGTGACCGCCACCCTGGGCACTAAGGAAGACGAACAATTCATGGACGATCTCGAAAAGGGCGAGGTCAAACGCAAATTCCTGTTGCACTACAACTTTCCGCAGTATTCGGTCGGCGAAGTAGGCCGCTTCGGTTCCTCTTCGCGTCGCGAGATCGGGCACGGCGCACTCGCGCGCCGGGCGCTCGAGGCCGCGCTGCCTGACGACACGACCTTTCCTTACACGATTCGTATAGTTTCCGATATTACTGAATCAAACGGATCGTCTTCGATGGCCACCATCTGCGGCGGGACGCTGGCGATGATGGACGCGGGCGTACCGATGAAAGCTCCGGTTGCGGGCGTCGCGATGGGTTTGGTGATGGAAGGAAACAAGTACGCCATCCTCACCGACATCGCCGGCGCTGAGGACCATTACGGCGACATGGATTTCAAAGTGGCCGGCACCCGCGAAGGTATCACCGCGTTGCAGATGGATATCAAGATTGCCGGGGTCAACGCGCAAATCATGGCCGAAGCCCTTGAGCAGGCCAGAAAAGGCCGGCTGTTTATCCTCGAGACGATGTCCAAAACGATGCCCGAAGCCCGTGAGTCAATTTCGGAGCACGCGCCGCGGATTATCAAGATCAAGATCAACCCGGACAAGATTCGCGACGTTATCGGACCAGGCGGCAAGGTTATTCGCGCTTTGGTTGAGGAAACCGGAGCGAAGATCGACGTCGAAGACGACGGCACCGTTTCAATTGCGACGGCCGACGGCGCGGCTGCTGAAGCCGCTGTCAATCGGATTCGCGGTCTGACGGCAGAAGCCGAAATCGGCCAAACCTACGTCGGCACGGTCAACCGGATCGTCGATTTCGGGGCTTTCGTCGAGATTTTCCCGGGAACTGACGGCCTGCTGCACATCTCCGAAATCGCTGATCGACGCATCCGCGACGTTCGCGATGAACTCAAGGAGGGTCAGCAAATACTGGTCAAGTGCATCGGCAAGGAAGGTAACAAGATTAAGTTGTCGCGCAAGGCTGTATTGCGGGATGAAGACCGTAATGCTGAGACCGCGGCTCAGCCAGAGTAGTTACCTTCCAGTTTCTCATGTCGGTGGGCGGCTTTGGGTCGCCCACCGCATTCACCCACAGGCCGGCTAAACCCTTGCAAAAACTGGAATACCCCCCTCATTAGTCCTCTTTCCCTAGAAGGCAAAACAGCGAAATAAGTAAGGCTTGTACCCGACGGCAGGCAAAGTGCGCCGTTTTGCGGACAAATTTGGCTCGAGTGTCCCCGAATGCAGGAAGAAAGGTCGCATTACTGCTTTTGTTTGACTCGAGGAGGGAGTGCCTAAGCAAATGAGGTCTCGGTTTTCAAAAATATTCTCAATGATGATCGGTCTTCTGTTGGTGGTCGCCGTACCAACGCAGGCCAGCCCAATCAAGTTCGTTGATGTCATCAACGTCATGGGCGACCTGCAGTCGGGCGGTCAATTGCAGCAACTCAAACTGCGAGCTGCGCTGCAAGATCCAACAACCAAGATCCAGAATCCATCCACTACAGTCGCCACCAACGTGACCCCAGCGATTGGGACCGATCCAATCACCGGTTCAATAGCCACACCGGGAGTGCCCTCGGTGCTGAGCGGCATTGAGGTCACGGCGCAACAACCGCAGGGTGACACCCAGGTGTTCTCGCAGGACACCGTAGACGGGACCATCTGCGATTGCGGCGAGATTCCCCCGCCCCCGGGCGGTGGAATTCCAATCTGGCCGTTTTTCGCGCTGATTCCACTGGTGTGTCTGACTGGCGTGTGCACGCATCATAATCCGCCACCACCGCCGCCGATAACGCCGCCGCCGTCACCAGCGCTTTTCTGCATTAATTGTTCGCCGACAACGCCGACGCCAACTCCGACGGTTTGTCCTGATTGCCAGCCTAGCGTGTTCTGCGTGAACTGTTCGCCGACTCCGCCGCCGGTTCCGGAGCCCACTTCGTTGCTGCTCCTTGGCAGTGGTATCGTCACGGTGACCGCCGCCGCCCGTCGTCGTTACATGAAGAGTCGCGTTGCCAAAGATGACGCTTCAAAACCGGAGGGCGAATAATGAATCCGAAGAACATCAAACTTTCCATGATCGTGAACCTTAAAAGTCTGAAGTTCACCCTCGGCGTACTAATCGCCATCTCTTTTGTGATTGCCTGTGCGTCGAGCGATGCTCTCGCCGCGGGCAAGAAGAAAAAGAAAGTCAATTACGGTCAACTGGAAATCTCGACCAACCCAGGTGGGTTTCCGATGAGAATTGATGGGCAGCCTCAGGGCGACTCGTCACAGACCGTGCGCGTGATTGAACTGCAGCCCGGACATCACGTAGTCCAAATCGATTTTCCAAATGGACAGCGCTGGGTCCGCGATTTCGACATCGCTGAAGGACGCAAGGTTTGCGTCAATCTCAACTATCGGCCGAAGCAATTTACGGTCGCGAAGTCTCCATGCCCGTTCCCCGTGAATGTTTCAGCGCCGCAGACAGTTAACGACGGCGATCTGATCACCTTCACCTCGGACGTCGCATATAGCGGCTCAGCGGCTGTCAATTACGCGTGGTCAGTTTCGCCTGGCGCTGCAAAGATAGTGAGCGGCGCAGGCACATCAACCATCACAGTTGATTCCACGGGCCTCGGTGGACAACGCGTGACCGCGACGCTGGTAGCGGACGACGGTTCGGGCGACCCGATGTGTCGTCAGACCGCCCAGGCTTCGACGAATGTCGTCGCCAAGACGCCGCCGCCGGTTGAATGCCGGAAGTTCGACGAATTCCCGTCGGTTGCTTTTGACGATGACAAGGCGCGCTTTGATAATCTCGCGATTGAATTACAGAACTCGCCAGATACAACTGCCTACGTCATCATCTACGCCGGTAAGAACAGCCGGAGAGGCCAGGCGGATCTATTAGGCAAGCGCTCGATGGATTACCTGACCGTGACTCGTGGCGTCGGCGCCAACCGGTTGGTGTTCATCAATGGTGGATACCGCGACACAGATTTCATCGAAATCTGGTTGTGTCCGCCGGGAGCGCACCCGCCGCAACCATCACCGACCGTGCAGCCGGGCGACGTGCAACCGGCATCGGACCGGACGCGTCCGCGCCGGCCGCGCCGGTAATGACAAAACCAATTCCGCCCCTGGGACGTGGGGCGATTGACAGCAGGCGACGATGCCTCCCATCGTCGCCTGCTTTTTTTGCGTGTTTGACCTGAGCTTTCACGCTGTGTTAAGAATTCTGTGCAACCCCTGAATTACCTTCCCCGGGTTTGAACCCCTGAACAACTTAATAACCGTAATTCCCATGGAGGGATTGATATGGCTGACGAAGGTGGCAGTAGTACTGGTGTAGTCGCGGTGCTTGTGATTTTTGTGATCGTTGTGGTCCTGGCATTCTTTGCGTGGCGCGGCGGACTATTTGGCGGTCGCAGCACAAAGATCAACGTGAACGTTACGACGCCGTCGTCGCAACCGAGCCAGCCAGCCGCACCGCGCAGTTCGCCGTAACGTGAATAGTTTCTGTTTTGAGGTTCTTACTTAATTCAAGGGAGGGTATTGAAGATGGGTGACAATGGTGGTGGTGGAAGCAGCGCGGGTGTCGTAGCTGTACTGGTGATTTTCATTATTGTAGTCGTCGCAGCTTTTTTTGCGTGGCGGGGCGGACTGTTTGGTGGCAAGAACACAAAAGTGGACGTTAATGTGACGACGCCGTCGAGATAGGTTTCGAAGGCTGACTTTACCGACCACACGGTAATTAGGCTGGATCTTTGCGGGATTTCTCTCCGGCAGACAATAATCGCCGCGTGTCCGCCGATCCCGTTAGCTCGTCAAGATTGAGACGGATTGATCCGCCGGCGTCGGAAAAAGTAGCGGCCCGTTGCGCGCGGCGGTGCCAAAATAAGAGCGCACCGATCGCGCCGCCAATCGCCAGGCATAGAATCAGAGACAATCCTGAGCTCTTCAACACTGCGACCAAAACGCCGGCGGAAGTCTGCGTGAAATACCTTTGCAGCTTCTGGTATAGGTGTGGGTCATCACCTAACCATTGCACCACCTGCTCGTACTTCACCTGCTCGATTAGCGCATTCGCGGTTTTTTCGTCAGGGGCATTAAAGACAAAAACGGAATAGTTCCCCACACGGCGATACGCACTCGGCGTCGGTTGTCCCTGAGATTTCAATTCGGCAATCTTTGTCCAAATGCGAGAGTCGTTATCGATCGATATCTGCGGGGTGGTGAACTCTACGATTACCAGTTGCGATCTGTCGTAATTGGCGACGACAGCTTCGGTGCCTCCTTCAAAGCCGACGACGTCGAGTACCGGTTCGTTCGTAACCGCTTGACGCAAAGCAGCCGGCTCAACGAAGTAGATAGCGTTCGCTTCTGCCCGCTCCCATTGCGGCAGATGCTTTACCAGGACTGGTATTTCGTCTTCACCGGCGGGCAAACTGTCTGCGATCAGTCGGGCAAGCTCGACTGTCGAATCAACTTCCTTTTCATTTGGATTAGTAACCTGAACTGTGGCATTGCCCTTAACAAAGGCAATACCTCGTGTAATCGCAACGCTCACCGTACCAATGGCGACCGAAGGGGTGGTTGAGCCCTTTCCTTCCCTGGCGCGCAGATTTGTGAAATCCGCATACGCAGCCGAGTCACCTTCCCATTTGTTCAACGAAACGTGGAAAGTTGGATTAACCGGGCTGCCGACAAACCCATAGTCCGTATCTATCATCGACAGCAAACCTTCTCTGGGCGCCCCGTCGCGATCTCGCGGTTCGATCTCTCGTGCAAATCCAAACCTGGCGAAGTTACCAAGCTTCTCCGGAAGCGCCTCAGTCCGCTTTACCAGCGGCGGAGGAGCGTTGGCGATGGAACGCGGCGCGAACACAGAAACACAAAGCACGAGTGCCAGCGTAATTGCCGGAACACTAGTTTTGCTTCTAAACCTATCGCCGAGGATTGAGGCACACATATATCGTTTAGAGTCCACTGAGAGCGAAAAAGTTTCGGCCCACAGAAGAACAGTTTAATGCCACTGCCGGAGTTGCCGCAAAATCAGGTCGGCATAATGACGCGGATTGTTGATGTTGCGAAGAATAGTGGTGCCGCCAATCTCACTGGCGTTGTCGATTACCACATCACCAAAGCCCAGGATTCTCTGAAAAATTGAGGCCGATACGGTCACATCCTGAATCTTGGGCAGGAGGATGTTCCTGGTGGTCCGGGCAATCAGTCCGTAGTCAATTTCTATCTTTGAGTCAGTGAGCGTGTAGCGAACCATATTGCGCTTCAGATGATAATAGGCAGGAATCAGCAGCAGGCTTAACGCAACCGGCAGCGAGATGTACCAGGGGATATCGATGAAACTGACCATGGCCAACAAAACCGTTATGGTGATCGCTCCCAGAATTGCCGCGCCATAGCCGATCTTGATGAAGAGCATCGTCGGCCGCGTGGAGAAGATGACGCTCTCAAGGTCGTCATCACCGTAATGGGCGGGCGCTCCAACCGATTGTCGCGCAATCCGGGTCTCGTCGGGATCGTGAGTCGCAGCCCCGCAGTGATTACAGAATCTGCTTTTAGGATCTAACTGCGCCCCGCAATCAGGACATCGCATCGTTCTCACCTCTGGGGCGTCATACGATAACGCACCGGCTGATGTTCTCGAACTGCGACATCATACTAGAAGAAATTGCGGCGCCAAATGAAAGGCGGCCGTCAAATGATGACGACCGCCGAAAACGTCAAGAGTGTGGCCGGAAGGTTACTGACTCATCAATTGCAATTTCCCGTCGGGCAATCTCACCGTCGAGACTGTTCGCTCATAAATTGTTAGTGGTGGTGGTTCGTTGCCCTGCAAGCGCGTTAGTTGAGTCCGGTTTACCGGGCGCGCGTATAAAGCCGACGATGGGTCCTGAATTAATGAGTACCGTCGCGAAATACGTCTGACATATTCCTGCGTCTCCGCGTAAGGGGGAATCCGCCAGCCATACTTCTCAACCGCGCCCTCGCCGGCATTGTATCCAGCCAGCGCCAGGTTGACGTTACCGTCGAAACGATCCAATAAGAACCGCAGGTATCGCGCGCCACCCTCGATATTCTGGCGCGGATCGAAAACGCTCGTGACGCCGAAGCGCAAAGCCGTCCCCGGCATCAACTGCATTAATCCGCGGGCGCCTTTTGGCGATATTGCGCGAGACTTAAAACTCGACTCCTGGTGCATTACCGAATACAGCAATAAGGGATCGACGCCGTTGTTCGTTCCCGACCTGATCAAATAACCATCAATCTCTGCGCTTCCGGTCGTGTAGCCGCGCAATACGCCGCTGTTGGGAGCGGGCACGCCCACGCTGAGTCCGGAGGTCATCACCGTGGGAGTGACCAAAGCCGACGCAGCAGTCGAGATGGCCTCATTGTTACTGATTGAAATTCTGGAGCGTGACCGGCGCTTCGATCCCGTCACGGCCGCAGGTTGAACAACAACCGGCTCAACGGCTTTCACGCCATTGCGAAAATCGAAGTTATCGATTGAATAATCAGTCTTCTGAGCAACGGCAGAACTCGCAGACAAGAATAACGCGGCGATAAAAAAGGGGGTCTTTTTCATGTGTGATTCGCTCAATCTGGGCGGGTCGAGGAAGGCAAGTGCGGAAGTCCGCCCACACATACTACCAGATATGTTTAAGCATTGCCAAACATTTTGCCCCGGCAGGGCACGGTCTGCTTCGGTTGAAGCCTCAGCACAGGTTTGCACTCATGCCAAAACAACCGCGAAAGGTCTTAAATCACACCAAACGACCTCTTGCATCCCGCGATTGGCCAGATGCTGGCTAAGTCTGTCCATTTCGTATAGTATCCGCGGCCCAAACTTGGAACGGGCAGCAGGTAGCCCATTTGTCATTCTTCGAAACGGCTTTATGAGACTGAGCGCCCCAAACGCTCATTAAATTAGGAGAAGTGAATATGAAGAAACTCCTGTGGGTGTCAATTTCATTCGTGTTGCTGTTCGTCACCATCGTGTCGGCACAGAACTCGAACACGGCGACCAACGCTAACAAGAACTCAAATAAGTCGACCACGAACGCCAATCGCAAGCCCCCGTTTCGGGCCAATGCCGACCAAATCAAGCAGGCGCAGGCAATCCTGAAACAGCGGAACTTTTACAGTGGCGAGCAGACTGGAAAACTGGACGACGCCACCCGCGCGGGCCTGAAAAAATATCAGGAGGCGGAAGGTCTGAAGGTTACCGGCACGCTGAATAAGGTAACGCTGGAAAAAATGGCGATTGTCCTAACGGACAAGCAAAAGGCGATGTAGCGCCGCGGAACGTGTCGGGCTGCGACCTTAGCGACCAGCCCGACCGGGTTCCTTGCGTGTTTAGCCAATCACTCGGCGCGCACGTATTCAGCGCCGATATCTTCCAGCAACGTTTCCAGCTTATCGACTTCTTCGGCGGTCTTGGCTTCAATGCCCAGCAAAATTCCGCCGCCGCGCACGCCTGTGTCATAGACCTTGGCGCGGTGTTCCGGAATACCTGTGCCAATTAGCATTCCGATTAATCCGCCGGTAGCGCCGCCCGCGCCAGCGCCGGCGAGCGCCGCCGCGATTGGACCAGCTACGACCAGCCCCAATCCGGGAATAGCGATTGATGTCCCGATTGCCGCGATAGCCGCCAGCACAGCTCCTACGGTGCCTCCGATGGCACCACCCACACCCAATCCATCGGCGGCGTGTGACTTCGTCTGAACTGCGAATTCCTTATTCTTGGTGGCGTCTGACATCAACACGCTGATGTCGTCGCGCGTGTAGCCGCGCTTGATAACCGCATCGACGGCAGCTTCGGCAGCCGCGCGCGTTTTGAAAAGGCCTGTTATGAAAGTCTTAGACATCCCGACTCCTCTCCGTCCGAATAAACGCAGAATTGTTCAGGGGACCAGTTTTAAAAGGGGATTCGAGGGGTGAAGTTATCTTGCGGCACGAGTAGTGAACTGTCAAACGCTAATACTGTGTGGAGTGATAGCGACGCTAAACTACAACGGCTTTGCTGCGAATCAAATCATGCAGGTTCTGAAGTTCCGGCGGTATCTCCGCCACGAAACGCAACTGCGCCCCGGTGGCGGGATGCCGGAAGCCAAGCTCGGCCGCATGTAGAAATTGCCGGTTCAGTTTGGCCACGGCTCGCTTTACTTCAGCGTCAACGATGGTCTTGTCGCGCCCACCACCATACACTTCGTCACCGACGACGGGATGCTTTAGCGACGCAAGATGCACCCGAATCTGATGCGTCCGGCCGGTTTTTAATTCAACGTCCAGCAAGGTGAATCGCGGGAATGACTCACGCACGCGGTAGAGAGAGAGTGCCGGCCGGCCGGCCCGAACGATGGCCATGCGCACTCGATTACGC
Organism: Pyrinomonadaceae bacterium; assembly: GCA_044870975.1. Lineage (GTDB taxonomy): Bacteria > Acidobacteriota > Blastocatellia > Pyrinomonadales > Pyrinomonadaceae > UBA11740. The sequence continues at coordinate 8,026 of JBIOZK010000178.1, read as the reverse complement.
GGATCACGCGCGATGGGTTGATCAATCTCGCCGCGTCGATACTCCACTTGTCCATGGACCATTGCGATATATGACTTGAACACTTCACGCGCCCGAAACTGATTTGCCAGATGCTCGTGCGCTGATTCCGTCTTCGCGACCACGAGCAAACCGGAAGTCCCTTTGTCGAGACGATGCACGATCCCTGGTCGCACGGTACCGGCTGTGGTCGACAATTGTTCAAAATGAAATGCCAGCGCATTTGCCAGCGTCCCTCCTGAGACTCCGGCAGCCGGATGAACGACCATGCCGGCGGGTTTATTCACCACAACCAGCGCGTCATCTTCGTAAACCACTTCGATCGGAATGTCTTCAGGAGCAAAGTTATCGGTAGCCTGTGGAGTCAGCTCAACATCGATTTCGTCATTCGCGTGAACCTTATAGGAAGCTTTAGCGGGTTTGCCGTTAACTATTACATCAGCGTCTTCGATCAGACGCTGCAAACGGGCGCGGCTCCACCCATCAATCCGCGCTGCGAGGAAACCGTCGAGCCGCTGGCCGGCCTCTTCGGCTGTTACAGAAACTGTGAGGTGAGAATTCTGATCGACTTCAGTAGTCACGCTGGCGCCATCCGTTTAGCGCGGGCCACGGCCCGTCACTTTGGTTCCTCAAAAAAGATGGCGGGCATTAGCCCGCCTCTAAACCTTAAAGATGCCTTTGCCATGGCCGTCCCCGAACGGCGGCGCTCCCGAGCTATTGCTTGCAGGGAGTGATGACAGCGTTCGCCGCCAGGCGATCATGGATAAATTTGTCCACGTCGGCTTCGATCAATTCGCCATTTACCACCCAGGCTTTTTCAGTAAGGACGTCGCCAGTCGAACTGCACTTCGTCGGCTCCAGAAAGATATTCCATGGCGAGCCCCACTTGCGCGTGTCGCCCGTCAATTGCCGGTAACCAAAGTGCGCAGTCTTCTCGCGGTCTTCGCGCGATTCCGATTCAGTAACCACCGGGTACGGTGGGCCATTCTTGCCAAAATAGTTCTTCACATCGTCACGCGTTCCATATTCGCTGATGCCGATGATTTCAAATCCCTGCGACTTATATTTCTCGTAGAGGCCCGCGGCGACCGGCGCTTCATTCTTCCAGTTAGGACACCAGGGCGCGAAATAGAGGACCATCACCAGCTTCTTTCCCGCCATCAGCGAACGCAGGCTGGTGGGCTTGTTCGTCGCGAGATCACTCAAAGTCCAATTCTTGTAGTTCACCGTTTTCTCAACCAGCGGTGAATACTCGTGTCCGTCTTGCGCGAATGAAATCGCCGCGCTGGCGAACAGAATCGAAAGAATCAAAGTAAGTCTCTTCATGCTTTAGTCCCCTGAAAATTACTTCTGAGCCGTGGCTTGCGATTCATCCAACAGCGGCTTGATTACGGCTTCAAACGCTTCACGCGTGCGTTCACCAATCAGCTTATCGCGAATGCGTCCCTGTCGATCGATGATATAGGTCGTCGGTAACGGCGCTGCGGGCAAGGTCGATCCAACTTCCCGCCCACCCAGAACAATTTGATAACTCTGCGGAATGTCCTTCTGAAACTCCTGCACCAGGTCGGCAGTATCGTCATACGAAACGCCAACCACGCTGAGCCCTCGCGCTTCCAGGTCTTTGTTCATCGCACTGAGCGAAGGAATCTCGTTGCGACAGGGAACGCACCACGTCGCCCAGAAATTCAACAAGACGACGCGCCCCTTCAGATCCGTCAAGCGCATGGGACTGCCATCGAGCTTTGTAAATTGCACATCCGGCGCGGCCGGATAATTTGCGTTCGGGTTTGAGTTGGTCGGAGTGTTCCCGCCGCGCAGATGCAGAAACGATTCAAGGTTCGGTAAGATACTCGCAAATTTCGAGCTGGCCAATACGGTCAGCCGGTTGCTCATAATTAGCACGCCGATCAAAATCAAAACGATTCCTGATACGACCTCGACTTTGTGAAGATGCCGGCGAAACTTAGTATAAAAGCCGAGAAACTGGTTGATGGCCAGCCCGGTTATCAGGAAAGGTACCGCCAGCCCGGCCGAATAAAACGCGGCCAGGATCAGCCCGCCCTTCCAGCCTCCGCTCGTGGCCGCCAGTCCGATGATGCCGCCCAGGATTGGTCCAATGCAGGGCGTCCATCCAGCCGCGAAGGCAATCCCGAGGGTCAATGAACCCAACATGCCATGTGGCTTTTCATTCGAGAACTGCCGGGTGTCCTGGTAGAGGTACTTGATCTTCAGCAGGCCGATGAGGTGCAACCCAAAAATGATGATTACTACGCCGGCAATCACCCGCACCCAAACGTTGGTGAAGATCGCTGAACCAACCAGTCCGGCCGTGCCGCCCAAAGCCAGAAAGATCACCGACAGTCCGGCATTGAACGCCAACGAGTTCGCGATGACCGCTTTCCGCGATGAACTGGCGCCTGCGCCTTTCAAATGATCGACGCTCACACCCGACATCAATGAGATGTAACCGGGCACGAGCGGTAAGACGCATGGTGAAAGAAAGGAAAGCAGGCCGCCGGCAAACGCTATAACAATATTGAAGAGGGATACTTGCATGACTACTTCGTGGGGATAGTTTCCCAGACCCCAGCGCCAAACTCAAATCGCAAAGGGCAGTAGAGGGTAGGTAGTAGGCAGTAGAAGACTTAGACCGTGCGTCTACTACCTACCATCTACTACCTACCATCTACTACCTACTACCTACTACCTACTTCTTCTTCGCCTCAAACCGAATCAGTTTCTTCAAGGTCGGCACATCCACGTCGGACAGGCGCTTAATGTGCAAACAACTCCCCGAAAGCTTGTGCTTGCCCAGCTTCGCCAGGAGCTCGGCCTTCTCCGGATCACCCGCGCTGATGTAGAGAGTCAGGCTCGTCTTACGCGGCGAAAATGCAACCGCCGGCCAATCGGCTTCCCTGCCCCCGGCGTATTTGATGGTGGTGGTTCCATAACCCGCGATGCTCGTCCCCCACATGACGCCCTTAGACTTGGTTGCTTCCTCCATCAGTTTCGCGATGACCGAACAATCTTCGCGGCGCTGTTTGTCCGGCAGCTTGCTAATAAAGTCCTTCACGCTTTGTTCGGTTGGTTTGGTTTTCGCTTCCGCCATATGTTTCTCGTAAAGTGGCACAGACTTCAGTCTGTGTTGGCGCTATGAATGCATCACAGACTGAGGTCTGTGCCACTAAGCTCAATTGAAATTAAACTTGCGATAGACCGGATCCTGATCCAACTGATACTTCTTCAAGAATTCCCAGGCCGCGAGATTAATCTTCGGCGCCATGTCGTAATACCAATGATCGTGATTCGGGATTATTGTTACCTCGATCGGGAAATCATTATCTTTCAGGAAGCCCTGCGTCGCCTGCACCACTTTCACCGGCGCAAATGAATCGCGATCGCCGACCTGGATGTACATCGGAATCTTCCGCTTGGCCATCGTCACGAGTTCGCGATTACCTCCCGGCAAAGCACCCGCATGAATTGCCACGGCGGCAAAGTACTCCGGCTCCATCACCCCCATCTCCATCGAAAAGCTCGCGCCGGCCGAATGTCCAAACAGATAAACCCGCCGCGGATTGATCGGATACTTCTTCTTGAGTTCCTCAACCAGGTCGCGCAAATAATCGGGCCCATCCTGCGGCAGCGCCCAAACCTGCGTGTTGCTCGAATCAGGCGCCGCGATAATAAAGCCCTCTTTCTTCGCCAGGTCCTTCCACTTTTCCGCCAGCGACATCCCCACGCGTCCCGACCCGTGCAGCATCACCAACAAAGCCACCGGAGCATCGGCCTTCACCGTCGACGGCACATACAAATAGTACGCGCGCGTCTTGCCGTTCGAAGTGATCAGTTCTTTGGTGATGTCGTCCTTGGCGAGGATGCTCGACGTCGCAATCATCGTCACGATGAGCATTGAAAATAGAAGTTTCATGACGCCTGCCTTCCTACAGCCGTTCAGCGCCGTGCAGCGCTGCCAGCTTTGTAATTTGCCACTAGCTTTAGCTAGTGGAAATCGAACAGGTAAGGACTCGGCTTTAGCCGAAGCCAGAGAGAGTTTTTAATATCCTTGAAGCTTTAGCTAAAGCAACTTCGGCTAAAGCCGTTTTGTATTTGAACTCTTTTCCACTAACTAAAGCTAGTCGCAACTAACTGCTCACCGCTCACTGCTCACTGCTCACTGCTCTGCTCACCGCCCCACCACCACCGGCAACTCAACGAAACTCGCTTTATCGCTGGTGTGATACACGCGCTGCGTCGCTTTCTGAAAATCCTGCGGCTGGGCCCAGAAAATATTCGGCACGAATTTCTGCGGATTGCGATCGTAAAGCGGAAACCAGCTTGATTGAATCTGAATCATGATCCGATGCCCGGGCAGAAACACATGATTCACCGTCGGCAGCGCCCACTTGTAGAGCAAAGGCTCATTCGGCGTGATCGCTTTCGGCGTCTCAAAGCCTTCCCGATATCGTCCGCGAAAGATATCCATCGACACCGCAAGTTGATATCCACCCAGCTTCGCATCCGGCGCAGTTTCATCGGGATAGACGTCGATCACTTTCACGACCCAATCAGAATCAGTCCCGCTCGTCGAAGCGATTAAGTTCACGATCGGCTGCCCGCTGATTTGCACCGGCGCAGTCAAGACATCCGATTTATACGCGACCACATCCTGCCTGCCGGAAAAATCTCTCTGATCGTCAACCAGCCAGCAAGGCCATTGCGCGCACGAGTCGTAGCCCGTCGCCGGCACCGGCCGAACTCGATTCGTCACCGGCTTCGCCGGATCGGAAATATATTCGTCGTAAGGCGCAGGCAGAGTTCCCGCTACGCCTGCCAACATCCCCCAACTTAATTTCTGGTTTTCTCGCAAGTAAAGCGGCTTTCCCGCGCCCGCACTGGGCCACGACTTATAAGTCCGCCATTCATTCGTCCCCGTCTCAAACGCCATCACCGGCGCGACATCCATCTTCGGCTGTTCGTCTTTCAAATAATGATCGAGAAACGGCCGCAGAATTTTCTGCCGAAAATAGAGCGCAGTATCACTGCCAAACTTGATCGCACCTAGCGATGAGCCGTCGGCAATCTCCTGCCCGTGATGCCACGGCCCCATCACTAAAAAAACCTTGTCGTTGTTCGCATCCTTCGGCTCGATCGCTTTGTACACCGCCGGCGCGCCATAGATGTCCTCCTGGTCCCAAAGGCTATGCACCAGCATCACCGGCACCTTCAAAGGCTCTTTCGCGAGCAGCTTATCCACCGCCTGCTGTTGCCACCACGAATCGTACGCCGGATGCTCAATCAACTTCCGCCAGAACCCGACCTGCTCGAGGCCGCGCTGCTTGCCTAACTCACCCGCCGAGCCCGCCTGCATGTACATGTCGTAATCGTCAAAGTGCGTCGTCCACCACTTGTAATCATTCGAGCGCGACCCGTCCTGTTCGTAGATGTAAGGCAGGTTCTGCTGGCGAAACGCGCCGTTATGAAACCAGTCGTCACCCATCCACCCATCGACCATCGGATTCATCGGCACTGAAACCTTCAGCGCCGGATGCGGATTCACCAGAGCCATCAACGGCAGAAACCCGTCATAAGAAATCCCGAGAATCCCAACCTTCCCGTTACTCTCCTTAACATTCTTCACCAGCCAATCAATCGTGTCGTAAGTATCAGTCGCATGGTCAACCTTTGTCGGATTAAGCGGCCCCCGCAGCGGCCGATTCATCACATAATCCCCCTCCGACCCATACTTCCCGCGCACATCCTGCACCACCCGAATGTACCCACCCTCAACAATCACCTCGAGCGCATTGTCATAACCGTTGAGGATCGGTCCCAGATGCGAACTGTTCGCATGAGAAGTTAATTCCGTCGCGTTATACGGCGTCCGCGTAAGAAGCATCGGCGCCTTCTTCTTCGATTCAATAACACTCTTCGGCACGATGATGACCGTGTGCAGCTTCACGCCATCGCGCATCGGAATCATCACGTCGCGGCGTTCGTATTCGAGGCCGTAGTTCGTGGGTTTGAGTTCTTTTGGGGTTTCGGAGGGGAGTGTTTGGGCAGTAGATGTGAGGACAAACAATGACAGCGTGAATGCGATCGTTAGAAAAGGCGCGATTGCTCGAATATGTTTGGTGGTGGACAAGATGAACATTGAAGGAACCTTCTCGATCAGATTGGGCGCCGATGCGCGAACGTTTATAGATCAGTATCCGACAGAAACGAAATCCAAAGCGCCAACGGCGCGATCATGTGATAGCCCAGACCAACGGTCTGGGTACCTGGAGAATTAAACGCATTTCAAGCGCCAACGGCGCGAAATGTAATAGCCTGGGCCAACGGCCCAGGTTTGTGGCCATAACAATCGTCAGAGCGCTGAAGGCGCGACATATAGCCTTCCTCAACCGCGCGGGATGTTCCATCAATTATCGACGGCGAATTATGCTCACGAAAGATCGTCGCCATGTAAGGATGTAATTCGCATTCGATTGCTAAAGAAATAAACGGCTCGCGATTCTTCGTGCTGAAAATGAGATGAACCAGAATTGAAGAGAGCAATTGCGGCATCCGGTCTCCGTCGGTTGGGAATCATCTCGCGCCTTCAGCGCTTGACGGGTGGCAATAATGCCGGTTCCCCAGGGCGTTGCCCTGGGCTTTCACATCACGCGCCTTTGGCGCTTGCGGGTCGAATTCCTTCGCGGATCCCACCCTTAGGCGTCGGTTCACCGGACTATCTAACCGGAACAGTTAACAATCGGCCTTTTGGCTGGCTTTTATGATGCAGAAAAGCGCATCTGTCTTTCGCCGGCTGAAGCCGGCGAGCGACTGTCGAAAGGTTGGTCAGCGCGTAAGCCCTCACCCCACCCTCTCCCAGCGGGAGAGGGAGAACAGCAGCGCAACAAGCAGCCGGTATTCGTCATCGATCGGCTTTAAGTCAGCGGGCGCGCCCCCCAAGGAGATGGCAATCGCCATGACTGATACGTAGAAGCGATTGCCTTTTTTTGTTGAAACGCGCCCGCCGTTCATGAGTGACTCACACACTCATGAATTCCCTCCGGCCAATTTGGAGTGCGCCGACTTGTCGGCGCTTTCGCGCGCGCTCCACGCAAGTAGGTCTCATGGGTAGCGAAAAGCGGCGACTAGTCGCCGCACTCCAAAAACTGATCACTGCCCACTCGCCGGCGGTGGCTCCGTGGCTTTCGCCCTCCGCGGTGCTCGTTCCACATGACTCGCACTGGTCCATTCGGCGAGCACGGCCGGGTTGTTCGCGTACTTGTTCCGCACAATGGCGTCGAGTCTGCGCACGGCTTCATTTCCGCGACCGAAGGCATCGTCGAGGGCGGCGCTGGCGGCCACGTGGTTGCCGACACCGCTTGCTTGATCGCGGAAGGCGGCCTCCATCGCTTCGATGTCGGCTTGCAGGTCTTCGAGAAAATCTGCGGGTAACTCGTGCGCGATGAATTGCGCTTTCAAGGGTGTGGCGTCGGCGAGAAATGCGCGCGCGGCATTGATCAAGTCGCGATCGTTGTTGCCACGCGGCATCCGAAACATCTCGTTGATGCCCGGCACGTCATTGGCCATGGCGCGAGCGGTGCGATTGATGGCTTCGAGATCCTCACGGAGTTCGATGCGCGCCTGTGCGCGAGCCTCGGTTCCCTGGCGCGCACCGCCGTGCGCGGACACTTCGCCGGCGGCCAGCCCATCTATTTCGATGATGATGGCGCCGACGCTCGCGAATGTCTGAGTGCCCAAGCTGGTGGGTCCAAAGTCCGACGCGTGCGCCTGGCCAAAACCCTGCACCCGCACGAACCTCTGATAGTTTCTGCTTTCTTTATCGTTCATTTCGAAAACCTCCTGCTGAGGGAAAATCGGTTAAAGGTTTTCACTTCACGATCACGGGGAGATCGGTGAGTGAGTTGATACGCAACCCGCTTGAAGAGTGGCCGCCGCGATTCTGATTTGGGTTTGCGACCGGCCGTTTTGAGAAACGGGCCGGATCTTATCA
>JBIOZK010000177.1:0-4374 GCA_044870975.1 Pyrinomonadaceae bacterium | reverse complement strand
ACTATATCCAGGAAATCATCATCGGTGCGCTGATTGTCTTTGCCGTAGCGATTGATCGTTGGCCAAACGGTACATCTTGATCCGGTCGCTACCGCTCCCGGTTCTGACACTCTCAAGCGGCAACCATTCGTGAATGCCGCCAACGATCAATCGCTACGGCAAAGACAATCAGCGCACCGATGATGATTTCCTGGATATAGTTCGGCCATCCAACCTGCTGACAGCCGTTACGGAGAAAAGCCATGATGAGCGCCCCGATCATTGAACCGAGGATGCTGCCTTCGCCGCCGCTCAAGCTGCCGCCGCCGATGACGACCGCGGCAATGATGTCCAACTCCAAACCTGCGGCCACGGTCGGATCGCCCTGCCGCAAACGCGACATCTGCATCACGCCCGCTAAACCAAACAACAAGCCGGCGAGCGCGTAGATGTAAAGCTTCAAACGATCGGTGGCAATGCCACACGCGCGGGCCGCTGCTTCATTCGACCCTAACGCAAAGACTCGTCTGCCAAAAACGGTGCGTCGCAGAACGACTGCGGCCATGACCGCGAGCGCCAGCGCTATCCAAACTCCCGGGGCTACGATCATCCATGACTGCTTGGGTACGGTCAGTAACAGGTCGTTGGCCCACGTTTCGCGCATGTTCACCGTTTGCGATCCGGCAATACCTTTCGCGACTCCGCGCGCAACACCCAGCATTCCCAGCGTGGCAATGAAGGGCACAACTCTCAGCCGCGTGATCGCCAACCCATTTACCAGCCCGACGCCCCCGCCAACCAAAATGCCCAACGTGATTGCCAAAGCCGTCGACCATCCCGCGTTGATGCCCAGCGCGGTAATCACGCCGGTCAAAGCGATTGCCGACCCCACAGACAAATCGATCCCGCCGCTAATGATGATCATCGTCATCCCGATTGCGCCAATCGCGACGATGACCGTCTGCGCCAGGACTGTCCGCAGATTCTTTAGTGACAGGTACTTTTCAGGTTCGCCGATTAGAATCGCAAATACGACGATGACCAGCACCAGACCGAGAAACGGCGCGAGGCGATTCAGCCAACTGCGCAAAACGCCGCCGCCGGAGACTGTCCATTCCGTATTTGTTTCAGCGACCATACCGATCACTTCAGATATTGATCGAGTGGGGGATGCAGCAGCGCCTGGGTCTCTGGCGAATTCATGTTGTCAGGCGTGATCATGGTCACACCCGTGTCGATGCGCTTCTCGACAGTTTTTCCCTGCAGGCTCTCGACCATTGTCTTGACTCCGAGATACCCCATGTTGAAAGGGTTCTGCACCACGATGCCGTGCAGTTGCTTCGCGCCCATCGCATCGACGAACATCTGGCTGGTATCAAAGCCCACGAACATCACCTTACCGGCCTTGCCGATGTCCTGAAGCGCGGAGAGCATGCCTGCAGTCGTCGATTCGTTGGGACAAAAGATTCCCTGCACGTCATCGCCAAATCTGTTGAGCAGATTTTCCGAAGCCCGCTTCGCGGTATCGCGCGTCGCTCCCCCGTACTGATCAGTTGAGATCAATTCGATATTGGGAAACTTCGCCTTCATCTCCTGAAGAAACCCGGCTTCACGCTCTTCAGTGCTGGCCGAGCCTTCCGCGTAACGTAGCAGGATCGCTTTGCCTTTGCCCCCCATCAACTCACCCAACCGGTCGGCGCCCAACATCCCGCCCTTGCGATTGTCGGTCGCGACGAAACTGACGATGGACTGCGTTTCCAGCCCGGAGTCAATGATAACCGTGGGGACGCCGGCCGTCTTGGCCTCTTCCACCGGTCGCGCCAGCGCGCGATTGTCCAGCGGCGCCAGGACAATCCCTTTGACGCCTTGCGACGCAAAGCCTTCGACAACTTGAATCTGTTGTTCGCGATCGTCTTCGCGCAGAGGGCCTTTCCAAATTACTTCGACTTCGGCGCCGGGCGTCGAAAGCTCACGCGCGGCCTTGATGGCGCCGGCATGGATACTCTTCCAGAATTCATGCGAGGTGCCTTTGGGAATAACTGCGATGGTTAGTTTCCTGTCGCCGGGTTTTGATCGATTGCAGCCGAACGCCAGTGATAACAGCAAAAGCATCAACACAAAAATGATCTTCCGCATAATGTTTCTCGCTTTGGCGAATTACTTCTTAATCAGATTTTGACGGCGCAATACTGCCGTCGTCGATAATGATCACGTGCAATTCCTTCGGTCCGTGCACGCCTACGGTCAGCGTCAATTCTATGTCCGCAGTTCGCGACGGCCCGGTAATGAAAGTTATGGCGCGGCTCAATGAATTCTCATGGCGCAGCGCAGCCAACGCGTCACCAATCGTCAAATGGAGATCGCGTGAGTTAACGACTGCGATATGAACCGGGGGCAACAATGACACGAGGCGATTACGCTCTTTTTCTGCTTCGAGAATCAGCGTTCCCGTTTCTGTGATGCCGGCCTGGGCCGTAGAAATCCCGATATCATAATTAAAGAGGTCGGCGGCAGCCGGCGATACGGCCATCTCTACCTCGAGGCCCTGTGTCAGGCGTGCAATCAAAGACGCATCGGACAAAGCGACTCGGCTCGCCGATGTACTTCCTTGCAGAGCCGAAACAATGTCCGCCAGAGCGGCGGCGGCGTCAGCTTCATCTCTCACCACCAGGCAGTGACCACCGACAGATTCAAGCCGCTCGACAAATGTCTCGACCGGCGAGGACTCGTGCGCCACAGCGGCTACCTGCTCATTTGCGATTACCGGAGCGTGAATCAGTTCTATCGTTGGACTGGAAGCCAGATGCGCACGAATCGATTGCATGATCGCCGCGCGCGCTTCGTTGTTCGACTGATTAGGAGCCAGGGGTGTCATTATTTGAGTTCCGTTTAGGGCAGACTCTGTTCTCGCCATTGCTCGCGAAACGATTTCGCTTCAATCGGTCGCAGGTCGCGCACGCTGGTCCACGCGGCCAGTGGCGGCGCGAGGGCAGCCATCAGACCTTCGACTTTTCCAATCCGATTTCCTTTAACGATTAGTCGCTGGAAGAAGCGCGCCATCCTGGCGCTAAATTCGTAGAGGCGCGGCCGCGTCATCACTGCCGCCCAGGCTTTGAACGACAGGCGCTCGCTCGTTTTCGGCTTGCTCGCCGCTGACGTCCGGTCGCCGGCCTGTGACTTCTCAGTAATTTCGGCCCGCAGGTGCAAAAGCAGTTCGGGAATATCAATCTTCACCGGACAAACTTCGCGACAGGCGCCGCAGAGGCTCGAAGCATAGGGCAGCTGCGCGGCTTTCTTCAGCCCGATCAACTGCGGCGTGATTACCGCTCCGATTGGGCCGGGATAAACCGAACCGTACGCGTGTCCGCCAATCTGTTGATAAACCGGGCACGCATTCAAACAGGCGCCGCAGCGAATGCAAGCCAGCGATTGTCGCGTCGTCGGATGCGCCAACATCCTCGACCGCCCGTTATCCAAAAGCAGAATGTGCAATTCGTCGGGCCCTTCGCCATCGCTATCGCGTTTCGTTCCGGTAATCAGCGATTGATATGAGGTAAGGTGCTGACCCGTTCCCGAGCGCGGCAAGAGCTTGAGAAATACTTCGAGATCCGCGAAACGCGGAATTACTTTTTCAATTCCCATCACCGCGATGTGTGTCTTCGGCACACTCGTGGTCAGACGAATGTTTCCTTCGTTCTCGAGAATCAGGATCGTCCCCGTCTCAGCGACGCCGAAATTGACTCCGCTCACGCCGATGTCAGCGGCCGCAAACTTTCCGCGCAACACTGCTCGCGCCGTCGCCGTCAATGTGGCTATGTCGTCAGTGGGTGCAATGCCTAACTTGTCCACGAACAGGTCGGCAATCTGATATCTGGTTTTGTGAATCGCCGGCGCGATGATGTGCGAAGGAGTCTCACCGGCGAGCTGAACGATGTATTCGCCGAGGTCGGTCTCCAGCGCTTCGACGCCGACGGCCTCAAGCGCAGCATTCAGATGAATCTCTTCCGTCGTCATGCTTTTGGCTTTGACGACCAGGCGTCCATTTCGCTCGCGCACGATGCGCTTGACGATCTCGTTAGCTTCAGCGCCGTCGCGAGCCCAATGAATTTGCGCGCCCGCGCGTTCGGCATTCGCCGTAAACTCTTCGAGGTACTTGTCGAGTTGCAGCAGCGTCTCGTCTTTGATGCTTCGCGCCTTCGAGCGCAACCCTTCCCAATTCGAAACACTTTGCGCGGCCGCCAGCCGCCGCTTGCCAAACAGCGAAGTCGCATTGCGCAAGGCGCCGCGCAACTGCGCGTCATCGAGCGCAGCACGGGCGTTAGAATCAAAGGTTTCGCTGGTCAGGTGTTCCATAATTCCAGTGGCACAGACTTCAGCCTGTGATTTCCTGCAAGA